>CALXWM010000034.1 GCA_944392425.1 uncultured Clostridia bacterium | reverse complement strand
TTCGTAGTTGGTATCCGTATGATTTGTTGCAATTTTTTTATATATTTAAAATATGTATAAATATCAAGGTTTTGGAAATACAACACTTAAAAATAGTGGATTTGTCAAATACTTTGCAAAAATAAAAAAATTTAAAATAGTTTAATATGGTTTAAGAAAAATTAAAAAAGTTTATTATAAAACCACATTTTGGGGGAATTTGGGGGCAAAGAAAATAGTATTTGGGAGAACTTGTGGGGGGATTTAAAATCCTTATATTCTAGTAATTTTTTCTTTTCCCACAATTATAAAATCATTTCCCCCAGCAACTTTTTATAGGAGATGTTAAAAAATGATACAATTTATAATTGGTTTGATTTTAGGGGCTAATATAAGCCTCTTTTTGTATGCTTGCATTTTAGCAGGAAAAGAGTCAGATGAGGAGGTGATGTAAAATGAAAACTTGCAAAATCATAACAAAAGTGAATGAAGATATTGCAATATTAATAAAAAGAGGAACAGAATTAATTTCTATTACTGTTGATAAGAACAATAATATTGAAATCAACGGTTATGAAAATGATATGGTTTTATTAGAAGAAATTGCAGTCACTCAATTACAAAATCAAAAGATGGAAAATGATTTGATGGATACTATTATGAATATGCAAGATATAAATGAATTATCTATTATGAAAAACAAGGAGGGAAAAAATTGAGAGAAAAAAGGTATTACTGGTTAAAACTGTATGATACATTTTTTGATAATAAAACAAGTAAATTTCTTCGTAAATTACCAGACGGAGATAAAATCCTTTTGATATATCTAAAACTGCAACTAAAACTTCTTAAGAGCGAAGGCATCTTTGTATATGAACATTTGTGCGAGTCTATGGCTGAAGAAATTGCTATGACACTTGACGAAGACGTAACTGTTGTTAAATTATTATTGACAGCACTAGAAAAAACAAAAACCATTGAATTTTTTGATGAGGATACTTTTATGCTGTCAGAAATGCAAGACTTAATAGGTAGTGAAGGCTCTAGTGCAGCAAGAGTCAGAAAACATAGAGAAAAATATAAAATGTTACAATGTAACAGTGAAGTAACAAATAGTAACATACCAGAAACAAATCTGTTACGGAGAGATAGATATAGATAAAAAGATGATAGATGATTTATTTAATTTAATTATAAATAAAAGTCCTAAAATTTCAAAAAACTTTTATGAATTAATTGAAAAATTAGAGTTTAATTATACTAAGGATATCTTAAAGACATTTAAAGATGACAAAATAGAAATGATAAAAATCATTTTATATACTCTTTATCAATTAGAAGGAGAACAATTTCAAAATATATTATCGGTAGTAAAAAGAGAAGATTTAATAAATCTGTATAATCTTTGTAAGTCCTATAATACAGATAATTTTTTGTCATACTATAAAAAAGCAATTATCAATAAATACACTAACAATACCACATAAGGAGTTGATTGTATGTCAAATAGTTATATAGATAATCTTGAAAATATTGTATCTTCCACCTTATTTGCAACATTTAAAATTATACTGATAATATTAGTTTCGTTATTAATATTATCATTAGTTTTATTAGCAATAGGGTGTTTGATAAAATCACAAAAGCTAAAATCTAGATTTTTAATAGCTGTACCAAGTTTATTGATAGGTATTATATTTTTTCTATCAATTCCCCCTATCTTTGTGCACTTTAAAAATATAATTTAAAAACAAAAGATATTTCCTTAAAATTTGCCCTAACAATATATAAGATATAAGGAGATGATAATAGAATGAGTTTTAAAAGAAGAAAAAAGCAAATTATCACTAAATTAAAGGAAATAGGAGCAATTTTTACTTTATTTGCTATGAAGACGAATATGGTTTTTGCAACAGAAGGAGGAACATCAATTGGAACCGCTGAAGTTGAAACTGCAACAGAAAATATAAAAAGAGTAATTACAAGTATTGCAATGCCTCTGGGTGGAGTACTTATTTTTGCAAGTGTAGTAATAGCAGCTATAAAGATGATAGCAAATTCAAATAACCCACAAAAACGTGCAGAATCAATAGGTAGTCTGGCTTGGATATGCGGAGGAGGAGTTGTTTTGGGTGCAAGTCTTATAATTGCGGGAATAATTATAAATATAGCAACAAATAATACAGGTAGCTTGTTAGGAGGATAGGTAGAGCCTATGAGAGTGTTTAAAATCCCATTTGATATAAAGCGTGAAGAAAAAATTTTTGGTGGATATTTGAGTTTACGCCAAGTTATATATTTAATGTTAAGTGTGTCAAGTTTAACTTTACTTGCTACACCACTTCCAGTAGTATTAAAGATAATATTTATTTTAGTAATTACAAGTTTCTTTTTATTGTGTACTTTTTTTAAAATAGGAGAACAAACCTTTGATAAGTACTTTTTTTATGCTCTGAGATATCTATTTCGTAAGAAATACTTTGTTTATAAGAGGTGCTTAAAATGATAATAATGATTATATTTTTGATTTTGACTGTACTTTTTGCTATAGGTACAGCATTTTATTTAAACAATAAAAAGAATAATGCAAATACACCAAAACACAGTATGGATACAAAAGAAAAAAATACAGATAAAAAAACTAAAAAAGGTAAAAAACAATTAATAGATATTTTACAAATTAAAATTAAAGACAATATTATTTGTTTAGGTGATAGATATTCAATAGTAATTAGACTGGGAAATATAGATTATAATATGCTTTCAGACTCTGAACAAGATTCTATTGAAAATGTATTAATTCAAACAGCGTTAGCAATAGATTTTCCAGTGCAATTTTTTAGTACAACAGAATTTATTGACACTAGTAGGGTTATATCTCTAATAAAACAAAATCAAACAAATAATATAAAAATTAGAGAATATAAGGAATATCTGATTAACTATTTACAAAATCTTATGGAAAACAGGACTATTTCGGTTGTAAAGAATTATGCAATTATAAGTTATAATGGTACATATGATAAGTCTATCGAGGAATTGAATAGAAAATCATTGTCTTTTACAGGAAGTTTATTAAGGGCAAAAATAGTTTGTGAAATATTAAATGAAAATGAATTATACAATTTGATTTATAGAGAATTAAACAAAAATTCTGTTATAAACATTAGCAATTTAAAGGAAGGAGGAAAAAACTTATATGTTGGGAAAAAACAAAAATCAAAAAGAAATAAACATATTTGATAATATTCCTACAATGGCAGATATCTTACTTCCTGAAACATTACAAGAAAAGAAAGATTATTTAGTTTTAGGATATAACAAGTTCACAAGAGTTTTTGCAATGACAATTTATCCTGAACAAACTTGGGTTGGTTGGCTTGATGATCTTTTTAGCATTGGTAATATAAATATTTCTGTAAAAATTGAGCCGTCAAGTAATGGTAATGTAATAAATCAGCTAACAAAAAAATTGGTACAAAGTCAGTCTGAATATGCAACATATAGTAGACAAGGTAATATCCTACATCTTCCAGAGTTAGAAAAACAAATTGGAGATTTAGAGGATTTAAGAATGCTAATACAGACAAATCAAGATAAACTTTTTTTTGCCACAATTTTTATTTCTGTAAATGCTGAAACACTTGAGGATTTGAACGAGAAAACGAAAATGTTAGAAAGTGAATTGAACAAAAAAACTGCCATGATAAGAACTTTAACATTTAGACAAGTTGAAGGTTTGAAAACAATGTTACCAACAGGCAAAATACCCATTCCAAATTATGAAAGAAATATGGTGGCTGGTGGCATTGCAACACTCATTCCAATATCTAACCCTAATCTTTCACACGATAGAGGCATTTTTATTGGAAGAAATATGTATACAAATGCTCCAGTGTATGTTGACACTTTTATTGGACCACCTACACTACCTAATCCTCATGTTTTTATATGTGGTACAAGTGGAGGTGGCAAAAGTGTTGCTCTTAAAACCTTAACTGCTAGAAACATTGCGACAACAGGTTGCGGTGCTTTTTTTATCGATGTTGAAGGGGAATACACAAATCTTACAAAAATGCTCGGTGGAAAAGTAATTAAAATTGAGCAAGGAAAATCTGCAGGGGTAAATCCATTTGAGATTGAACCAGATATCAAAGGAAATATGCAATTTATAAATATTTTAGATAAAGTCGCAGAAATAAGAGCATTACTTGGAACTATTTGTAGAAATTATGGTAGAACTTTAACAGGAACTGAAAATACAGAAATAGAAGTAGTTGTAAACCAGTTATATGCTGAAAAAGGAATTACAAGTGATGTAAATTCTTTATTTGAAAAAAAAGGTGGAAAATTAGACAATGGCAAATATGCAATAGGAAAGATACAAAAGAAAATGCCGACATTATCCGACTTTCAAAAGAAATTGAAAGAGAGAGGAAATTGTGATGAACTTGCAAATATTTTAGTTCCGTTTTTAAAAGGAAATTCACTTGGTATGTTTGATTGTGAAAGTAAGATTTTATCTAGTGAAGATATTATATGTTTTGATATGTCAGAAGTTAAAGATGAGTTTACTAAACTATACGCAAGTTTTGTAATTTTAACTTGGGTATGGCAAAAGTATGTACTAAAGAATAGAGATAAAAAGAAAATTATCGTATGTGACGAGGCTTGGTTGTTCTTAAAATATAAAGAATCAGCAGAGTTTCTGGTAAATGTAGCTCGTAGAGGCCGTAAATATAATGTGCCGTTATTCATACGGAAGTCAGTTTATTGATGAGTTTTTAAACCCGGAGGAACGGTAAAACAATTATTAATATTTGCTCAACTAGATATATATTTAAGCAAAGCCCAGGTTCTGTTGATGCTGTAGTAGATTTCTTTAATCTATCAGAAGGAACAAAAAATTTTTTAACTGCGGCAAGTCCTGGTCAATGTATTATAAGTTTAAATAATAGTGTTACAGCAATTAAATTTGTAATAACTCCTTATGAGGAACAATTCGTATTTACTTAAAAATATATAGTGCTATTCTACTGCCCTATCTTTTAGAGTAGGAGGCAATTATTTGAAAAAAATAGTAAAGAGTTTTGTAATTGTAATTACTGTACTTTTTTTATTATCTCCATTTTGTTTTGCAGAAGATGTGGATTTTAAGAAACAGATAAAAAGTGAAGATGGTTCACTTTTTGAAAAGATAATTGCAGAGTGCATACGGTGGTATAGCTCAAACAGTTTTTGATTTTACTACTGGTGAAGATGCTAATGTTGGTTTTAAAAATTATGATGAACTGATTTTTAATAATAGCCAAAGTAGTGATGGGTTATCACCTTTTACTCAAGAATTGTGGGATAAAACAATGAATTGGTATAAAGTCTTTGCAATAATTAGTGGTTGTTTAATTTTGATTGCCGTCTTTATTTTATCTTATAAAATTATAAACGCTGGTGTAAATACAGCTAAAAAGAATGATGCAAAAGATAGTTTAATGCGATTATTCTTTGGTGGAGTGGCTATTGCACTTGCACCACTATTTATAAGATTCCTTTTGTACATAAATAACAGCCTAGTATATCTTTTAGTAACTGCAGCTAATACTGGTACATTAGATGCCAGTCTTGGTGATAGTATGCTAACAAGTATAAAAACTGGAAATGCTATAACAACAGCTTTAGTAATATCAATGTTTATTTATTTGTTTGTGAAACTAAATATAAAATTCATTGTAAGGCAATTCACAATTATTATATTTACAATATTCACGCCTATTGCTGCTGCTTTATGGATAGTAAATAAAAATGTTACAGCAGCAGCTATTTGGGGTGGACAAATAATAATGAATATATTTATGCAGTTTATATATTGTTTCTTATTTCTTATTTACTTAGCATTTCTTCCTAGTGGTGGTGGCTGGGCTGTATCGCTAATATGGGCGATGATGATATTACCACTTGCAGATGCTTTATTAAACTGTCTACAAGATTTAACATCAAGGATAGCTGGTGTCGATAATGAACAAATGACAAATAGAGTAATTGGTATGGGTGCGATGGCTGGTTTTGGTTTAGCAGCTATAAAAGAACAATTTAAGACACCTTCTTCTCTAAATAGTGATGGAACAAGAAATACAAGTAATGATAATTCTGGTGGAGGTTTAAAGGGTTTGGTTTCAAGAGCAAAATCAGTTATAAATCCTTCAATGAATTTAAGTGCTGAAAAAGATTACAATGGCAATGTGAATCCTATTAGAGATGTATTACCAAAGGAAAAAAATATAGTTAATATACCTAAATCTAACGGAGAAAATAAAGATAATTTGCGTAAGGGAAGTAAGGTAAAATCAGTTGCAAGCAATATTGTGAGGGGTGGTGCAAAGGCTACAAGCACATATCTAGGGCTAGGAGCAAAGATGGCAGAAGGTAATTCTGACAACAATTATCGAAATAAACATATACAAAAGAAAAATAATTTTCAAGACACAGAGCATATAAATAAGTTAGCAAATGATAAAGAAGAAATGCAGAAATCAGGTGATTACAATGAGCATAAAGGATAAAGCAAAAGGCAATATAAAAAAAAAGGCAAGGAAGATAGCATTTAAAGTCTTAAAACCATTTTTACCATTTATTTTAATTATAGGACTTTTATTTTTTGCTATTTGTACTATCATAGATGCTGTTTTTGTGCAAGAAGTTCAAACAGATACATCTGATTTACCGGCTGAACAAGCAGAAATAAGACGACTTTGCATAACAAAATCTGAATATCTTAACACTTGTCATAACTACATTGGTTCTGAACTAACAAACAAATTATTAGATGCAGATAATAGAGAAAATGATAAGTTAATAGAATGGTCTCACTTATATGCTATAATGGCTTTTCATAATATGAGCGATAATAGAGATATTAATGAGAATTTATTAAACGAAGTAGCAAGTAATTTTGAGAGTACATTTAAGTACGAGAAAGATACTGTAACAATAGAAACTATTACAAAAGATAAAGATGGAAATGAAAGTATCTCCAGAAGAGAAGAGGAACATTATATTTTAGTAGAAAGTGATTCTCTAATTGGGCACTATAAATATAATTACGAAACAAAGACAGTAGAAAATGGAGAGACTAAAACAACTGGTAAAGTATTTACAAATGAGGAATTAATAGGAGAAAAATACGAAAAATTAAGAAAATATTTAAAAGAAAAATTAAATATAAGTGAGGATGACCTTGATACAGAGGTTCAAGTGATTATTCAAGCAGCAAGTGGTTATTATGAAGGTGAAGAAAGTACAGCTTGGCTTCAAGATGATTCATCGAGTACTACTATAATTAGTGATGGTTCTGGATTAGTTCCAACAGGAATGTTCATTTGGCCAATACCAGGATACACAAATATTACGTCTCATTTTCGGTATGAGAATTCATCCTATAACAGGTGTATACAAATTACATAGTGGTACAGATGTTGGAGCTCCAATTCGGTGCTGATTTTGTTGCTATGGCAGATGGTACAGTAATTAAAGCAGCATATAGCAATTCTTATGGAAATGTGGTTATGATAGATCATGGAGACGGTATTGTAACTTTATATGCACATGGTTCTGAAATATTGGTAAAGACTAATCAAACAGTTACTCAGGGTCAACCAATATTAAAAGTGGGTTCGACAGGTTATTCGACTGGACCACATGCACACTTTGAAGTTCGTATCAATGGAAATTTTGCAAATCCCGAAGACTATTTTGAATGAGGAGGCAATAAAGTGGTATTAATTTTTACTGATAACGAGCAGTTAGATAGAGACTTAAATAAAAAAATAGAAGATAGTAGAATTGTATATTATCCTGATTATGTGTTAGAAGAGAAACAAGCGACTACTCTAATTGCTTCATTACAACCGAATAAATATAATTTTAAAGACTTTATGTTTAAGGTTAGAGAAAAAAATATACAAGTTATTTTAATTTTGGAAAATGACAAAGTAAAAGAGTTAAAAGATGCATTAATGTTAGGTATTTACGATATAATATTTGATCCTTTTGACTTGGAAGACATTTGTAAAAAAATAAAAAATCCAAATCAATTTTCCAAAATTTCAAAATATATCAAGGATATTATAGGACTAGAAACAAGCTAGTTCTATTTTATTATAAAAATTAGGGAAAGGAGGTTAGCAATGAGCAAGAAAATAAAAAGGTCTATTATTATATCCATAATCATAGTTTTTATTGTATTAGCTATAATATCAAGTTTCTATATTGTGAAATACTTTTCAGATAGAAACAAAATAAACAATATATATGAAACATACTCTAATGAGAATATTCAAGACAGAATAGAAACACAAAATGTTACTACTGATGATGATTTGATGTTAGAAATTGATGGCGAAAAAGTAGTTGGAATAATAAAAATAGACAAAATAGGATATGAGGGACCAATTTACGAAGGAACTACATTAGCTACACTATCAAAAGGTGTGGGACATTTATCAAATTCTCCATACTTTAATGGAAATGTGTGTCTAGCAGCTCATAATACAAGTAAGTTTTGGGCTAAATTAAACACTTTGGAAAATGGCGATATGATTACTTATACTAGCTTTTTAGGTACAAAAGATTATGTAGTATCAAATATAAAAATTATAGATGAAACAGACTGGTCTGATACGGAAAACACTGAAGATAATAGAATGACACTTATTACTTGTGTAAAAGGACAAAAAGAAAAAAGACTTTGTGTACAAGCACTAGAAAAAAAATAAATCGTTTGAATCTAGACTAAAGAAAAATTTTTTGTTATAGTGAAGTGAGGAGGAATTAGTTATGAAAAAGATAATTATTACAATTTTTATAATTTTATTAGCAATAACAATTATAGGATTAACTTTGGTTAGGCTTTCAACTAAAGAAAATGACAACGAAGCAAATCGCTCACTTAACTATATAATAAATACAAATGTAATTAATAGTGTTGAAAGCACAGAAGAGACAGAAACTTTAAACATTTTAAATGAAGAAACATATGAAGAAGTAATAAATACAATTACTAATGCAAATCAAATAGAAGAAACAAAAACAACTGTGACACAAGAAAAAAATACAAATGAAAAAAAGGATACTAATGATAAAACTAAAAAAAATAATACAGAAAAAAGTAATGAGAAAAAAAATAATGAAGCAGAAGATTCCGATACCGAGAATAAAAAAACAACGGTAAACAGTAATGGTGAAAAACATTATATACTAAATGATAGTGGACAATGGTATGAAGAATCTGACTGGTTTGAATTTTAAATATCTAATTAAATATATAAAATATAGAAAGCTAACAGAGGCTTTCTTTTTTTAGGAGGTAAATATGAATAAATTAAAAATAATTAGTGGAATATCCTTGCTTGTATTATTACTAAGTATATTAGTGCCTGTAATAATTCTAGCAACTACTTTTAGTGTTGAATATTTTGGCTCAGTAAGTTATGGGGGATCAACAGTTGGCAAATTTCAAGTTAATGGGCAGATAGCCTTTTGTATAGACCACAGAAAGCAAACACCACCTTCAGGAACAGAAATTACAGAAGAAGTTTGGGATAATGAAAATGTATTAAAAACATTATATTATGGTTGGGGCGGAGATATGCCTTATAGTTTTTCTAATGAATCACAGGGAATAGTTTTAACAACACTTACATTAGACCATTTTGTAAATGGCAATGCTAATAGAATTGCACAAGATTTTATAGACTATGTTAATAGTATGCCTGTCCCAAATGTAACTTTAAACTTTACAGAAAATAATTTAACAGCTTATAAATCAGAAGATATTCAGAGAACGCAAACTATTCAAGTAACTGGAAATTCAAATTATAATTTAAATATTAATTTGCAAGAGGGCGTTACGTTAGTTAACGAAACTAAAGGAACTAGACAACAAGGCAACGTGAGTATAAATGGTGGAGACTATTTCCATTTGGAAGCTCCTCTAAGTATAAATGGAAGTTGGACCTCAGAACCAATTAGTAATCATAAATATAAATTTCAACCATTAATATATAAATCAACAAATGAATCTTATCAAAGGCTTGCAAGCAAATACAAAGTAGTAGTAGACCCAACATCAACAATAAATTTAAGTGTGGATTGGCTAAATGCTGGAAGTCTAGAAATAATGAAATCTGATTCAGAAACAGGGGAAAAAATTGCAAACACAACATTTGAATTAAGAAATCAGAATGGAGAAAAAGTAGATACATTAACTACAAATGAAAACGGATATGCAAAATCAAATGATATTGTGGCAGGTAATTATAAACTAGTAGAAATTTCAGCTAATGATAAATACATCAAAGATGATACTCCTATTACAATAGAAATAAAACCAGGAGAGACAAAAAAAATAGAACTTACAAATGAGCATAAAAAAGGAAGTTTGAAGATTGTGAAAGTTGATAGTAGAGACCAAAAAACACCTATACCAAATGTTAAATTTGAGGTGTGGAATCTTGATGAAAATAAATTGATAGACACTGTAAAAACAGACTCGAATGGAGAGATAAATATAGAAAATATTAGAACTGGATTAATTGGATTAAGAGAGGTTGAAACAAACGAATGGTATATGCTAGATACAGAAGAAAAAAGAATAGAGGTAGAATGGAACAAAACATCTGAAGTAACAATAGATAATGATGTGAAAACAGCATATATAGAAATAAATAAAAGAGATGCTGACTATGCAGACAAAAAGTTGGAAGGTGTAAAATTTGATATTATTGAAAAAGATAGTGGAAAAGTTGTCGACACTTTAATAACAAACGAAAATGGATATGCAAAGTCAAAAGCTTTACCAATAGATAAAATATATGAAATAAAGGAAACGAAAACATTAGAAAATTACATTATAAATACAAATGAATTAGAAGTTAGTTTTTCTCCTGAAGATGCTGGAAATACTAAAACACTTAATATAGCAAACAAACATACAGAAGGAAATTTAAGAATATATAAAGTTGATAAAGATAATAATAAGATAGGTTTAGGTGGAGTTGAATTTCAATTATATTCATATGAGTTTGACAAAATTATTGGAGAATATGAAACAGATGTAAATGGAGAAATTTATATTAAAAATCTAAGAGCGGGAGAAAAATACAAACTTATAGAAACCAATACCAATAATTATTACAATTTATCACCAGATACAGAAATTACTATTCAAAAAAATATTGACAATGTGGTAAAAATTGAAAATGAACTAAAGAAGGGATCAGTAAAAGTAATTAAAGTGGACAAAGATAATCATGAAGTATGCATTCCTAATGTAGTATTTGAAGTTCAAGACAGTAATGGAAAAACACTTGAAATAATTAAAACCGATGAAAAAGGAGAGGCAGAAACTCAAAGATATCCTATTAGGGATTTTGGAAAATTAAAATTATATGAAATTAAAACTAATGAAAATTATGTTTTAGATGACAAACCTATTATAGTAGAATTGAAAGAAAATCAAATTACAGAAATGACTTTCGAGAATGAAAGAATTAAAGGAAAAGTTGAAATTACAAAAGTAGACTCAAAAAATAAGGATAAAAAAATAGAGGGTGCTGTATTTGGTTTATATAATGAAAATGATGAGTTAATTGATACACTAATTACAGATGAAAATGGAAAAGCTACAAGCAATGAATTATTTAAGGGAAAATACTATTTGAAAGAACTAGATACTGGTTCAGTTTACTACTTATTAAATGAAAATACTTATAAATTTGAAATTGTAAACAATGGAGAAACCATACCTATAGAAGTAGATAATGAGTCGACAGATATTACTGTTGATGTAGATAAAGAGGGTACAACAGAGATACAGCCAGGAGACAATGTAAATTATACTTTTAGTAATGTTGCAAATAACTCTAATGTTTACTTAGAAAATTTTAAATGGTTTGACACTATTCCAACAGACTATATTAGACTACAAAGAATGACAACTGGAACTTGGAATCAAGACTTAAAGTATGATGTATATTACAAGACAAATAAATCTGAGGATTATATATTATTCCAAGAGGATTTAAGTACATTAGAAAACCACGAATTAGACTTTACAACAATTGGACTTGATGAGGATGAATACATTGTTGAAACAATGTTTGATTTTGGAAAAGTAGAAAAAGGATTTAGAGAAAGTACAAGTCCAACTATGCAATGTAAGTCATTAGATACATTGAAAGATGGAGATACTTTCACAAATACCACACGAACAGTTGGTGTATATTATGGTGTAACTGCTGAAGCACATAGCGATTGGACTACAATTACACATATACCAGAAAAACCTACTTCTCCAACATTACCTCGTACAGGTAAATAATTATTGTTAGTTAATTCTTATAAATTTGCTCTTCAAAATAAATTTATAGGAGGAAATATATATGGAAATTACAAATGTTAAGATTTATAAAGCGAGACAAGGAGGACCTGTTTTAGCTTATGCAAATGTTATATTAGATAAACAATTTATTATCAGAGGAATTACACTTATTGAAAAAGATGGTAAAAGGTTTATTTCAATGCCGTCAAGAAGAGTAAGAAGTGGTCAAAGACATTTTAGAGATATTGCTCATCCACTAAATAAAGAGGTTAGAGAAGAGTTAACTGAGGCGATTTTTTATGCCTACGAAGAATTCTTAAAATCATAATAAAAAATATAAGGAATCCTTATATTTTGCCCTTTTATACTACAAATGAAAGGACTTTTTTATGATTATAGATGAGAAAATAAAAAAACAATTAAGTAATTTAAATAAGCAAATAGAAAGTGTTATTAATAGTAATAGCCTAACTGATTTGCAGATAGAAAGTTTTTTATTGAACTTTGAAAAAGTAAGATATAATCTTTTAAATGAAATAAAACAATACAACAAAAATGTTGGATTTGAGTATGAAAAGATTAAAACTGTTGATGATAATTATAAAACAGAATTAAAAGATAATATATTAAAAATTTATGTACCAGAAACATTACCAAGTTTTAAGAACTTAAAGACACACACTTATAAAAGAATATTGCTAAATGTTGCAGAAATCACAAGAAAATATAATGGACTATTTGGAGATAAAGTATTTATATATATAAAAGTATGTAACAATATTAAAGGATGGGACATTGACAACAAATATGTTAAACCAATTGCAGACGCTTTAATTATAAGTGGCGTTATTCAAGATGATAATATGTCTGAAATGTTTTATTGCGCAAAAGGGGAGTTTTCCGAGATTCCACACACGACAATTTATGTAATGGATAGTAAAAATATGGAGCAATTTTTGAAAAAAATAGAGTTTGAATAATAGGGATTTTTGCTATATAGAAAAAATTTTTTTGACGACATAAAAATAAAACAGAGATGCTTTAATATCAATGGTTTGAAAAAATAAAATCCCTATTTGAAATGGTGGTGGTAAGGGTGTGAAAGCGTAGCTGGAGCACCACTTCCCTTCAAGTTCAACTCATCAAATCTTTTATTGTTTGTTTGGAGGTGATTTATTTGAGCAATTTTCCTAATGGATCTGAAGAAATATCTTTATTAGAATTTATTTCAAAATATCAATATTTGAAGAGCAAAGATACTAAATATTTTTTTAGTACACAAAAGTATTATAAAAAAAGAATTAGTAACTTGGTTTCAAAAAAATACTTAAGAAGAATAAAATCAAACCTTATCTTAGACGAATTAGGAATTGAGTTTGCCGAATTATTTGGCTTTGAATATAATAAACTAAATAGAAATAAAAAGTATTTACCAAGATTATTATATATTAGTGAATTAGCGGCTTTTTATAATAAATGCCATAATGTAAAATTTACACCGTCTTTTGATATGAAAGATAAAGAGGAATATACAATTACTTCACGAAAATATATAGGAGTTTTAGAAATAAATGGTATGGAATATTTAACATACTATTTTACAGAAAATCATAATGATAAATATTTAAGATTAATCTTATATGACATACAAAAGGAAAAAAAATATAAAAATATTATAATTTTAACTAATGATGTAAATAGAATAAAAACAAGTGATTTTACATTTGGAATGAATCAAGTGTTAATTATAAATGACACAGAGGAAAATAGAGAAAAATTAAAATATATACATAGCATTGATTGGTATAAAATAATAAAAGAACTATTTTATAAAAGATGTAATATATATTTAGCGGATTATAATTTTTGTGAGTACACAGATTATAAAAATAAATATATAAACACCTTTTATTTTTTTGACACAGAAAAAATAAACAGAATTAAATACTTTTTAAAAGAGAACAAAGATAAAAATGCAGATATAGTATGTAACAGGCAGCTAAAAGAAATGTTAATAAAAGAACTTCCAAACTGTAATTATAATATTATTGATTTGGAACAATATATCGAGAGAGAGCCTTTTTATTATGCTTAAAAAGATAGCATTTTATATATTTTTATTTTTGTTTTTAGTTTTAAATTTTTGGGTTATTTTTAATGTGAAAAGTTATATAGAAATACTAAATATATGTTTCAATAAAAAAATAGTTATAAGTGATAAATTATATGCCTGTATTTGCTCTGTAATTGCCTCTATTTCCTTTTTAATTATATTAGACATATTACTTGTCGTTTCGAAAAGAAAAAATGAGAATAAGGGCATTATTTTTAAACCTGAAAATGGCACTTATGGTACGGCTGATTGGATGAAATTAGAAGAAATGAAGAAGATATTAACAATAAATGATATTCCCGGTATTATTTTGGGAAAATTTAATGGTTACATTATAAAATTACCATTAGATAGTTATTTTAATAAAAATATATGTGTTTTTGGAAGTTCTGGAAGTATGAAAACTACAGCATTTTTATTAACAAATTTACTGGAATTATCAAAATATTTTAAATCTATAATTGTAACAGATCCAAAGGCAGAAATATACAGGACTACTTCAAGTTATTTTAGAGATATAGGATATACGGTAAAAGTATTTAATTTGAAGGATATGAGACATAGTGATAGATGGAATCCACTTGCCGAGAACGAAAATATAAATGATATTCAAACAAGTGCTAATGTGATTATATCAAATACTCAAAAGAGTAGTAAAGACGAATTTTGGCCACGAGCAGAAGAAAACTTATTAAAAGCACTTCTTTTTTATTTTTTACAAATGCTTGTAGATCAAAATAATTTGACAAATATTTATAAAAAGATTGCTAGTGGTGATTTAAATGAGATAGATGCAATGTTTAAAGGACTTCCAAACGAAAATCCTGCCAAAATGAGTTACAATATATTTGCAAGTGGTAGTGATACTATAAAAGCAAGTGTTATTACAGGTCTTGGAACTAGATTACAAACATTTCAAAATGAAGATTTGCAACAATTAACATCCCAAAGTGATATAGATTTGACATTACCAGCTAAAAAACCTTGTATTTATTATGTAGTAACAGATGATATGAATGGAGCTTATGACTTTTTGAGCTCTTTATTTTATACGTTTTTGTTTATAAAGTTAGTTAGATATGCAGATTCAAGAGGAAATGGAAAATGCGATGTAGATGTTTTCTGCTTTTTAGATGAGTTTGCAAATATACGGACAAATTCCGGACTTTAATAAGAAAATTAGTACAGTTCGAAGTCGAGGAATTTCGCTTATACCAATTACTCAAAATAAACGGGCAGTTAGATAATCGTTATCCTAATAAAATATCGGATGAAATAGTTGGCAGTTGTGATTTGACTTTAGGATTAGGAATAACAGATATATTAACAGCACAGTTTTTCTGTGATTTAATAGGAGTTACAACAGCTGAAAACATTTCAATAAAAAAGGAAAATTCTCTGGAAGGAGAAATAGAAGAATTTGGTCAAAAAAATATATCTACTTTACAAAGAAATTTACTAAATAAGGATGAGATTTTAAGATTACCAACAAGTAAATTACTAGTAATTCTAAGAGGAAATAAGCCACTTCTCTTGGATAAGATTAGATATACTGAACACCCACTTGCTCAGAAGTTAAAAGATAGTTCTATATATGAGTATAAGCCTGAATGGACAAAAAATATAAATGTAGAACATATACCAAAAGTGAATAATAAAAAGATTACAAGAAGAAAAGAGAAAAGAAGCTTTGATAATTTTTAGTATAATGGTATAATCAATTTAAATGATAGTAATTTATTGTGATGAAAGTGAAAAATATATTTATAAATTACTTTATACAAAGTATAGAGAAATTTTTCTTTTTATGATATTATAATAGAAATAGTAATTTATAGAGATGATACAATAAAAATTTAATTATAAAAAATTGAAAAAAGAGTTGCATTTTTTAAACTT
>CALXWM010000033.1 GCA_944392425.1 uncultured Clostridia bacterium | reverse complement strand
TCAGTTATAAATTGGATAGGAGGAAACCTATTGTTATTAGAAAGAGAGGTTTAAATGATAACAATAGCAAATCCTGAAAAATATAGAGCAGGATTATATGAAAGATTATCCAATGAAAATATTGAAGTTGCAAGTGGCGAAGTAGTTGTTTCAAAAGATGACGAATTAGAAAGCGGAAGTATAAGCACACAAAAGATTTTTAACGAAAGCTTTTGTAAGGAAAGAAATATTTTTATATATGACCACTATACTGATGATGGAGTTTCAGGAGCAACTTTTGACAGACCAGACTTCAATAGAATGATAAAGGACATTGAAAACAAAAAAATAAATATGGTAATTGTAAAAGACTTATCTAGGTTTGGAAGATTATCAAGTCAAATATCTTATTATTTGGAAGAATACTTTATTGAAAAAGGTGTAAGATTTATAGCTGTAAATGATGATATTGATACAGGAAATGCAGAGTCATCTGAAGAAATAACACAATTTAAAGCATTTTTTAATGAATGGTTTTTACGAGATACTTCAAAGAAAATAAGAAATGGTAAAAAGACAAGAGCAAAAGAGGGAAAAGTAATGACTACTTATCCTACTTATCGGATATAAGAAAGATCCATTAGACCATAATCATTATGTACCTGACCAAGATACTGCACCGATAGTTAGAAGAATATTTATGTTGGCTAGAAATGGAAAAACACCTACAGAAATAGGGAAAATTCTAACAGATGAAAAAGTTTTAGTTCCATCAGAAATTTGTCGGAAATAACCATACTAGAAAAAATGGAATAAAACGAGGTTGGAATAGAAACACAGTAAAAAGAATATTGCAAAATGTAACTTATCTAGGAAGTGTATCAAATGGAAATGTCAAGAAAATCAATTATAAAAGTAAGAAAGTAATGATAATGCCAATGGAAGAAAGAATAATTGTAGAAGATATGCACGAACCATTAGTTGATAAGGAAACATTCAATATAGTACAAGATTTGATAAAAAGTAGAACAGGAGTAAGAACAAAGTCTTATGATTGGCTATTAAAAGGATTACTAACTTGTAAAGAATGTGGAAAGAAATTAAGTATAGTACCACAAAAACATCCTAATAAAACTACTTTTTATGTAAGGTGCAATACTTATGCTTGTAATACTCATTTACATTTGTGCACTCCACATAGTAATAATTTAGAAAAATTAACAAACTATGTAATAGAACAAATAAAAACAAGATGTAATGAGTTTTTAGATGAAAACAAGTATATGCAAGTTGCTAATTCTTCCAAGGATAGAATACTAAAAGATAGGTTTAATTACAAAAATGAAATTCTAGTTTTAGAGAAGAAACTAAAAGACATTGATAAAATGATAGACAAATTGTACGAAGATAAGTGCAAAGGTTTATTTGAAGATGAAGATTTTACAAGACTTTACTCAAAACAAACTGAAATGAGAAAAGATACTACTGAAAGAATTAAATGTTTGCAGAAACAAATAGAAAACGAAGATTCTTCTGTAGATATAAATAAACTTGTGAAAGACTTTGTAGAACTAAAAGAAATAACAAGAACAATGATGGTTTCTTTAATAGATAGAATAGAAGTGTCAGAAGATAAGGAAATTACAATATATTATAAATTCAATATTTTAAATATGAGAAAATTAAATGATGAAGAAGAACTAATAAATGTTGGCTAGATAAAAAATAGTCATAACAGAATATGATAACGGTCATCGTTTTATTAATTTTGGCAGGAGTTGCTTTAAATTTAACAATAGGACAAAATGGTATATTTAGTAGAGCTGAGACAGCTGCAAATACTTGGAGAAATGCTGAACAAAATGAACAATTGGCAATGGGAGAAATAGAAGAATTGATGGATGGCTACTTAAACGGAAATAGTGGAAATCATGGTGTCGAAAATGAAGATTATAATACGGCTACTACAGTAGTAGATGCAATATCACAAAACAAACCATTTGAGTTTGATACGACCATAACCGATTCATGTGAACCGGCAAATTCTGTAAGAATTCCGGCCGGATTTAAAATAGCACAAGAATCAGCTACCTTAGTGGAAAATGGAATAGTGATTGAAGATACTGATGGTAATCAATTCGTATGGATACCAGCAGATACCGGAGATGGCCAAACAGTAAATATGAGTAATGGTGAAAATACAAAGATTGTTTATGAAAGAATAAACTTTGGAAAACAAAATGATATATATAGTAATTATACAGAAAATCTATCAGAAGACGAGAAAAGTAGTGTAGAAAAATGGAAGGGCTATTATATAGGAAGACATGAATCCGGAGATGGTGAGGCAATTAATAATGGAGAAAAAGAACTACGAACTTCATCTTCACCTCAAACGCATAAAGTAGTAATACAAAAAAATCAAGTACCATATAATTGGATAACATTTGATAATGCAATAGTGCGAGCAGAAGAAATGAGTAGAATACAGTCATATACAGCTACAACTAAATTAGCAAGTAGTTATGCATGGGATACAGCAATTAAATTTATTCAACTAAAAAATAGCAATTATGGAACTACTTCTCCAGAAGGAAACTATACTAATGCTGAGACTTTTAATTACATGGATATAAATGAAATTGAGCAACAAGGTCCGAATAATGACATAATTCCTACAGGGCAAACAAAAGCAGTAAGCAATATATATGATTTAGGAGGGAATTTGTGGGAGTATACTAGCGAAAGAAAGCTAAATACTGGAAGTCCTTATGTAGTTAGAGGTGGTGCTTATTATGTTAGCTATTTAGATTTTCCAGCAGGAAGCAGAAATAATTTTAATGGGATTGAAAATGAGACTGCTGGTTTCCGCGTAGCTCTATATTGCAATATTAATTAATCAAAATACCCCATTATTCCATTGTAAATCCCCCAAGCAAGGCTTTCTTGATATTCATCAGTTTTAAGCCTTGCCTCATCTTCGGGATTAGATAAAAAGCCACATTCAACAATAGTTATAGGAATTTCAACATTTTTCATAATATAAACATTACTTAAAGTATGAGGAGTCCTATCATTATCACTAGCTATGGTTTCATTCAAATTATTTTGAATGCTTGTAGCTAGTTTTTTTGAATTTTCATCATTATTTTTATAAAAAGTTTGCCAGCCAGAATATTGGCTTTCAGATATTTTGTTTAAATGAATAGATACGAAAACATCTGCAGAAGAATTATTACCAATTTTCACTCTATTGTGTATATCTGAAACTTTTTTTTGGGCAATAGTCTTAGCATCAATTTCATAAATGGAATTATCATCAGACCTTGTTAAAATAACAGTAGCACCACTGCTTTCTAAAAGTTTTTGAATTTTTAAAGTAATTTGCAAATTAATAGGTGCTTCCAAAGTTCCTCTACTGCTCTCAGCACCTTCATCAGGTGTTCCGTGTCCAGCATCAAGAATAATTACTTTATTTGTAACAGGCACTGCCATAACAGGAATTATTTCTACAGGATGCCTAGTTCTAGCAGAATAGAAAAATACAGCAAGAAATACAAGAGTACATATTAAAGAAATTTGTTTAATGAATTTTTTCATACCTGAAGCAGAGCCTGAATTTTTATTTATAGAATTTGAATTATTTTTTTTATTAATAAATGAAATTGACATAGCAAGCACCTTTCTTGAAAACATATTCATGAACTGATTTGTTATACAGCAAAATAATTTAATAAAAATATATGAATAAAAAATAAAAAAATACCTGAATTAAGAAGTAGATTAAATTTTTTGAATTATATAGGAGAAATCAAGGTTCTTTCTTAATAGTAAAAGTTATTTTATTCTGTGTGTTTGAAAAATATAATTAAACTCAAATCAATGATTTTTAGTTTCAAACTGTCGAATTATGTCATAACTTGTCGACCGATTTTTTGTAAAAAAATGTAAAAACATATTTACAAATTATGGAATATAGTATATAATCAATTTATTAATTCAAAAAATTATTTTCAAAAAAATTTAAGCCAAATTTATTTTCAATTAAAAAGTAAATGAATTTGTTTTGGGGAAACAATGAAATCTAAGGTTAAAAAATATTTTCAGCCATCTAGTTCATGTAAGCTTTCAAAGCTTATAAATTTTTAATGAAAGGAGCAAATGTTAGTTATAAAGCTAACATCTATTAGAAAACATGAAACTTATTAACATGCTTGAAAGCAGTTATCCCCAAAATCTTAAAAAAATAAAAAATCCACCAACAAAGCTATATGCAGAAGGAAATACTGAATTACTAAATAAAAATTCTTTGGCAATAGTAGGAACGCGAAGGCCAACAGAATATGGCAAAAAGGTTTCCTTCAACTTTGCAAAAGAACTATCTGACGAAGGAATTTGCGTAGTGAGTGGCTTGGCAGACGGTATAGACAGTTATGCACATTTGGGAGCAAAAAGTGGAAAAGGCAAGACCATAGCTGTGCTTGGCTGTGGATTTAATCACATCTATCCAGAACACAATCTAAAATTATATCAAGAAATATTAGAAGAAGGCGGATGTGTAATATCTGAATATGAGCCAGATGAAATTTCTAAGCCAGAGTATTTTCCAACTAGAAATAGAATAATAAGTGGACTAGCTATGGGAGCTTTAATTGTTGAAGGAAGAAATAGGAGCGGGAGTGGTATTACTGCAAGGATTGCAATGGAACAGAAAAAAGAAGTGTTTTGTATACCCAGCAATATAGACAAAAAAACAGGATTTGTACCAAATGAATATATAAAAATGGGAGCACATTTAGTTACAAATATACAAGATATTTTAGAGTATTTTCCAAAGCAAAGAAAAACAGTGAAAATGAATTTAGAATACTTAGAAATATATAAATATATGAGCAAAATACCAATAAGTGTAGACGATATTTGTAGACTAACAAATTTATCTGTGGCAAGTGTAAATGAAAGGCTAATGTTAATGGAAATAGAAGGTCTAATAAAGAATGTGGCTGGTGGATATGTTGTGGTGTAACATATTAAAAGTAAAATTATGATCTACCTATTTTGTTCACAGAAATGCTTTGGGATATTAAGTAAGAAAGGAAAATAAATGTTATCAATAATTAAAACCATGTTATTACATGGCTTAGATGGATATTTAATAGAAGTTCAAGTTGATGTATCGCCAGGAATGCCCGAATGGACCATAGTAGGTCTTCCAGATACTAGCGTAAAAGAAGCAAAAGAAAGAGTAAGAACAGCAATAAAAAATTCAGGATTTGAATTACAAAGCAAGAAAATAATAGTAAATTTAGCACCAGCAAATACTAGAAAAGAAGGATCACTTTTTGACTTGCCAATTGCAATAGGAATACTTGCAAACTTTGGAGCAATAGTAAGCCAAAATTTAGAAGATACTGTATTTGTAGGAGAATTATCACTAGATGGCAAAATAAATAAAGCAAAAGGCATACTTCCTATGTGCATAGAGGCAAAAAAGGTAGGAATAAAAAGAATAATTTTGCCAAAAGAAAATGCAAAAGAAGCGGGAATAGTAAAAGAGCTTGAAGTGATTGGAGTAAGTACATTAGACCAATTAGTGGACTTTTTAAATGGTGAAATAACAATAGAAAGTACAAAAACAAATATAGAAGAAATGTGGAATAAAGAGCAAATATATAATGTAGACTTTTCAGAAGTAAAAGGTCAAAAAAATGTAAAAAGAGCAATAGAAGTAGCGGCAGCTCGGTGGACACGGACTGCTCCTTATTGGAAGTCCGGGGAGTGGAAAAACAATGATGGCAAAAAGAATACCAACAATATTGCCAGACCTAACATTTAATGAAGCCTTAGAAATTACAAAAATACATAGTATAGCAGAAACATTACCAAAAGATAAACCAATAATAACAAATAGACCATTTAGAGCTCCCCACCACACAATATCTGAAACATCACTTGTAGGAGGAGGAATAAGCCCTAAACCCGGAGAAATAAGTTTAGCACATTATGGAGTGCTATTTTTAGACGAGCTTCCCGAATTTAATAAAAAGACTTTAGAAGTTTTAAGAGGGCCATTAGAAGACAAAAACATAACCATAAGTAGGGTAAATGCCAGCTTAACATATCCGTGCAACTTTATGCTAGTAGCATCAATGAATCCATGCCCATGCGGGTATTATGGATCAAAAGAAAAAGAATGTGTATGTTTGCCAGACGCAATAACAAGATACATAAACAAAATAAGTGGCCCACTTTTAGACAGAATAGATATACAAGTGGAAGTAAATCAGGTAAAATATCAAAACTTAGAAGACACTAGGCCAACAGAATCTTCTCAACAAATGAAAGAGCGTGTAAACAAAGCAAGAAAATTACAGCAGGAACGATATAAAAAATATGGAATATACTCCAACTCAGAACTAACGCCAAAATTAATAAAGGAATATTGCAAAATAGATAGTAAAACATCAAAAATTCTAGAAGATGCCTTCAACAAGTTAGGCTTTAGTGCAAGAGCATATAATAGAATTTTAAAAGTGGCTAGGACTATAGCAGATTTAGATAATAAGCAAAATATCGAACTAAAACACGTAGCAGAAGCAATACAGTATAGAAATTTGGATAAAAAATATTGGAAAAATTAGCTCCAGAACGTATATTGAAATTTTAGAATTATAGCAGTTATAAAAAACTTAAACGAGGTGATGCATTATTTACTTTAAAAAAGAAATAGGAAAAGAAGGAGAGGACATTGCAGAAAAATATTTAAAAGCAAATGGATATGAAATTGTAGATAGAAACTTTTATGCAAGACAAGGAGAAATAGATATTATAGCAAAACAAAATAAAGAATGGGTATTTATAGAAGTAAAAACCAGAACAAATGATGCTTTTGGAAAACCAATAGAGGCAGTAGACAATACAAAACAAAAGCATTTGATAAAAGCAATAAAATATTACATCTACTCTAATAGAATAGAAAATCAAAATATTAGAGTAGATGTAATTGAAGTGTACAAAATTGGAGAGAGGCATATTATAAATCATATAAAGCAGGTGATATAATAAAAATATTCACTTTACTTGACAAAGTTTATAGTGGTTATAATAAAAAATATTAATTTAATATTTTTTAATTAAAGTAGAAAGCATAATTGGTTATGAAAAGATTTATAAATATTTAAAAACTTCCTCAGGATATAAGATTTTACTTTTATTTTTGAATTCGTTAATGTCTATCCAAACAGCTTTTGACTGTCCGTGGTCATCGATAACTACATATTCATCCTTAAAATCTTTATCTGAAATACTGATATTATAATATAAAACTAACTCATGAGCCTTTTTTCCATTATAGGTAAAAATATTTTCAGAAATTCCTAGAAAATCATTAACAATTATGTTAACATTAATTTCTTCAAGGAACTCTCTTTTTAGAGTATCTTCACTCTTTTCTAAAAATTCAATACCACCACCTAAACATCTGTAAAAAGTTTGCTTTTTAACTTTATCATAACCTTCACTAACTAATAGTTTATTATCTTTAATTGCAAGACCTAAAGCTATTGGCCTAATTTCTTTAAACTTATCCATAAAAATCACATTCCTTTCCAAGGTACACATAGTTATGAAAGTAATTTCTTTCAAACTATCAATTCCTTTGCATTATTATAAAAAATATTATTATTCGAGTCAATGAAAATAACAAAATAAGTTACAATTCACAGCTAATTGTATTATATCAAAGCTACAATATACATTCCTCCGCATTTACTTCGAGGTTTCGCTATTCGCGAAAACTCTCGCACGCTCCGACTGTGCTTCTAAGATAAAGAGATTGGGCTATTGCTCCTTATCAGCTCCGCTCGCTAAAAGCTCCGGAACATATATTGTAGCATAAACAAATATTAAGCTGTGAATAGTAACCAAAATAAACTAATTGGGGTGTAAAAATTTAAAATTTTATGGCTAATATTTGCAAAATATGATAATATATTAAAAGAAAAATTCGATATAAGAAAGTAAATAAAAAAGAAAGGACGTATAAAGATGAATAGACAAGAAGCGGAAAAATTATTAAAAGAATATAATAATGAAGAATTTCATTTAAGACATGCATATACAGTAGAAGGTGTAATGAAATATTTTGCAAAAGAATTAGGAGAAGACGAGGAATACTGGGGAATAGTAGGACTACTTCATGATGTGGACTATGAAAAATATCCCGAAGAACATTGTAAAAAGGCTAGAGAAATACTAAAAAATGCGGGTGCTAGCGAAGACATGATATATAGCATTTGCTCACACGGATATGGTGTTTGCTCAGAATTAGAACCAAAAAAGCAAATGGAAAAAATACTATTTGCAACAGATGAACTAACAGGACTAATTTGGGCTGCTGCAAAAATGAGACCATCAAAGAGTACAAAAGACATGGAAGTTTCAAGCCTAAAAAAGAAATTTAAAGACAAAAAATTTGCAGCAGGTTGCTCAAGAGATGTAATAAAAAGAGGTGCAGAAATGCTAGGTTGGGACCTAGACAAACTGTTTGAAGAAACTATTTTAGCAATGAGAAACTGCGAAGATAAGGTAAATGAAGAAATGGGAGAAATTTAAGAATAGGTAAATTGAACAAAATTATTTTGTAATAGAAGATTTTCAGTTTGAAATAGAAAAATTATTAAAAATTGCAAGCATAACTAAAATTATACTTGCAGTTTTTTAAAATTATAGTTTCAATATATTATTAGAAAAATCATAATTTCAACAACTTTCTAATTTCATTAATTTTAGACAAATCTTCCTTGTATGGTAATCTTGGTTTGACAAAATTACTAGAACCTCTTTTTTCAAAGCTATATCTTGGAATCAATTGAATATGAAAGTGATTCATAGGACCATCACACATTGTGCATAGATAAACACTTTCAGCACAATAAACCTCTATTGTTTTGCTTATCATAGCATGTAGGGCAGATGCCTAAATCTGTTAAAATAGAAGCGGACAGTTTACCATCATTATCTAGCAATGACTTAATTCCAAATTTAACTTTATTCCATTCTTGTCTCAAATTATCATATGACAACAAATTTTCTATGTCATCAAAATCTGTCCACTCTAAATTTTCAACATCATTATCATTAATATTTTTAGCTGTAGGACCATCATCAATTGCAACGTACATGTTACAAATCACATCTTCATCAGCAGGAGTGTGATATTTTAATGTATAAATAGGCTCAGTAATTAATAAATGATTGGCTCTTAAAGTTTCTTCTTCGGTTTCACGGACTGCACATTCTTCAAAAGTTTCGCCATCTTCTACATGACCTTTAGGAAAAGACATATCTTGAAGTTTATCTCGATATACTAAAGCAATTTTTTTAGTGTCTAAATTAATTAAAATAGTTCCAGCTTTTTTAACTAGCATAAAAACCTCCCAATTAAAATATTTTAAAAATTATTTTATATTATCTAAAATTTTATCATTTTGTGTAAAATTTTTTAGCCAATTATTCAAATTTTTTTGCCTTCTAAAAATTAACACCTTATCACTAGGAATACTTTTTATCATTTCTAAAACCTTAGGGCGTTTCGTTTTATTATAACCCAAAACATACTTAACAAAAGTAAAATCTAAACGTTCTTTACATCCGGGAATGTCGGGTTTATCTTTATTAAAATTTTTAAATATCCTTTTAGAAACACCTTTTAATTGAGCAAAAGTTGAATAATCTAGCCAAATAATTAAATCAGCCTTTTCTAGACGTTCTTGCAAAGTTTTGTTGTAATTGCCATCAATAATCCATTTTTCATCATTAGCTTTCTCTAAAATTTTTTCATCTCTTTCATTTTTATCAATTTGAACCCAGTTAGGTTTGTAATTGATAGCATCTAGATGAATGGCGGGAATGTCTAGCTCTTTAGAAAGTATATCTGATAAAGTACTTTTTCCACTTCCTGAGCCACCTATAATTGAAATTTTTTTAACTTGTTTTTTACATTCTTCTAAGGTAAGTTCGCTAGCTTTTATAGAAGAATTTTGAACAGAAATTGACATATGACCTCCTAATAATTGTTTTTTTATTGAATGGAGAAATTAAATTTTTCTTCTCATATTCATTTTTCTCATAAACTATAAATGACTTGTACAAAAATATTCTAACATAAAAAGTTATTTTTTTGCGACGATTCCATATAAAACTCTTTTTAATTCTATGCCTTTTTCAGTAGTATGCTCATTTACATATTTGTTAAATAGCTCTTCTTCTATTTGATTTTTATGAACATTGTTTGAAGGGTTTAGTTCAGAAAAATCATCTAAAATAGGCGTTTTAAGAAGTAATGCAAGTAAATCATCTGCAGTTTGGTAATATTCATATTGTATAATTTCCTGCATATTTATTTCAGAAAAGCCGGCCTTTTTAATATCATCATAATCTTTTTGGCTAATTGAAATTTCATCTTTATAAGCTTGACCTCTTTTAAAGAGTTCCTTTAATTCCCAGCAATCGTATTTATCTACACCTTCTAAAATAAGCATACCATTTGGGGCTAAGCAATTATATATTTGTTTAGCATCAATAATAGTATGTCTGGCAGAGATAATATCAAATAAATTATCAGGAAATTTCATATTAAGATTATCCATGGTAACAAATTTGATAGACTTGTTAGGATAATTTTTCTTATTTTTATTGGCTGTATAAATCATTTTAGGTGAAAAGTCAGTTCCAATAATCATTTCAGTATTAGGCATTAGAGATAAAGCTTTTTCTCCACCGCCTGTACCTAAATCTAGTATTAGTGAATGGGAATTAGAATATTTTGCAATTTCTTTATAAAAATCCCAAGAACTTTCTTGCTCTACTGTATATTTAATATCTGAAAAGTCCCAGTTCCCAATTTCTTCGTATCTTTTTTGTTCAATGTTTTGCATAATTAATTCTCCTTATATTTGAAATTATATTCTATAATTTTCAATATTCTCACTCTCCGCCTATATTTTATCATAAAAATAAAGAAAATGGTGGTATTTATGAAAAAATCTGTAGTATAAATTGAAAATATATGATATGCTTATATAAAAAGTAAACAAGAGAAGATAAAAAAAGAGGGAGAGGATAGAAGTGAGTGAGATTACAGAAAAAATTAAACAAGAATTACTTATAAGATGTGAAAAATCGAAACAAAAAGATGGTTATGATTTTTGGAATGAACATATTAAATATGTAGTAGATAATGCTGTTAAGCTTGCAAAGAAATATGGAGCAGACATAGAAATAGTAGAATTAGGAGCTTTGTTACATGATATTGCTATGCCTTCCGAATATGGTGATAGAGAAGAACACCATATTTATGGCGCAGAAATTGCTGAGGAATTACTAACAAAGTTAGACTATCCAAAAGATAGGATAGAAAAAGTAAAAAATTGTGTATTAAATCATAGAAGTAGTAGAAAATCACAAAGAAATACTATAGAAGAACAATGTGTTGCTGATGCAGATGTAATAGCTCATTTTGATTGTATACCATCATTGTTTTCTTTAGTATATAATAAAATGAATTTATCAATATCAGATGGGGCAGAATATGTAAAAAGAAAATTAGAGCGTGATTATAATAAACTAAGTCCTCGTACAAAGGAAAAGCTAAAAGAAAGGTATGATAAAATAATGGAGGAGTAACAATGTAATTAAATATTACATCATATCCGTCATCTAAATAAATTTGGAAAATATTCATGCAAACTTTCCAAAATGTTTGCAAATGATTGCCATCTTTCCAAGCAGGAGTGTATCCTCCTACGACTTGATGGTAAATATCGTCGCCTTCAATTAAAACAGATTTATTACTTAACATGGCTAGTTCTTTTGAAATTGTACTTTTTCCAACTCCAGCAGGACCAGTTATTATATATAAAATGGGCATAATTCACTTCCTAAATTTATGATTATCAACAAAAATGTAAGTTATTTTAAATTAATTAAATGCAATTTAAGGGCAATTCTTAAAAAGGTAAATCTTCGTCATTAAAAGGAAATTTACGAATGTTATTATTGCGTTTGCTATTACGATGTGAACTCTTTGTATTATCTTCTAATTCTTCATCTTCGCCCCATATGTCTTCATACCCTTCATATTCAAAGCCGTCATCGATAATGTCTTCGTAGTCGTCATCTTCATAATCTTCGTCAAAAATGTCTTCATAGTCATCATTTTCAAAATCTTCATCAGAATCGAAAATATCTGAATAATCATCATCAAAAATGTCGTAGTTTTTGACATAGTGCATTAAGATTGAGACAAGAATTATAAATTCTTCATCGCCCATATCATCCACCATTTTTTTGAAATCTTTCTTCATTATTTTGATTCCCTCAGAAAAAGCTAAGTCTTCATTTGATTTTTTTCTTTTTTTATTATTACTCATATTATCACCAAAAACATTATACTATGAAAAAGAGTTGGTTGGCAATAACTAATAAAAAAGCAAAGAGAAAAAGAATTGGCTGAAAAAGAATTAGTTACAAATCAACTAATGGAAGAGGCAGAAAAAAATCAAGAACATTTAAAAGAATTAGAGGAAAAAGTAAATGAAATTCCTGCACTTTTAGATAAAGAATATGAAAGAGGTAAAAAAGAAGCTACTGCTGAAATTACTAAGGACAATAAATATGCTACTGAATTATTGAAAAAAGA
Source organism: uncultured Clostridia bacterium (assembly GCA_944392425.1). GTDB lineage: Bacteria > Bacillota > Clostridia > TANB77 > CAG-508 > CAG-793. Next base: position 4,052 of record CALXWM010000033.1, on the reverse strand, counting down.
TTTTCAAAATACTATCGACAGACAAAATGATAAAATTGAATCATTGCAAGAAGAAATTCAAAAAGTAAATAAAGAAAAGGAAGATTTGCAAACTAAACTAGATAACGCATATCTTCAAGTTAAAGAAATGGCAACAAAGACTGTAGAAGCTACAGGTGGAGTTAAGATATTAGGAAATAATGCTGGTGAGGGAAATAAAGCGTAAAATGGTGTGAATTTTAGAATTAGCGATGGCTATAATTTGATATAAAATTAATCAATTTTAAAATAATATTTTAAGGTGTCTTTTTAAATAAAGGCATCTTTTTATAATACAGGAAAAATCAAAGATTTTGCCTATATTTTAAGGTTAGAATTTCTTAATTTTATATTATTATAGTAATGCATTCATATTTTTACAAATTTACATAATTTGCAAAAATATCCAAAATATAGTATAATAATGGCGCAAAATAGAGTATTTTAATTTATTTTGGCATAAAAAATGTGTAAAGATTGGAGTGATAGCTTTGTTAGAAAATATGAATAGGCAAGAACTGATAGAATTAATTGAAAAGCTGAAAAAAGAAAACAAAGAACTTAAAGAAAAAATATATGGTAAACAACCAGAAAAAAACCAAATAGAAAGCAACAAAGCTATTTCAAATGAAGAAAAAATAAAAATATTTATGAATGTATTTAAAGGAAGGACAGATGTATTTGCTAAAAGGTATATAAGCAAAAAGACTGGTAAAGCAGGTTATGCACCAGTATGCAAAAATGAATTTAATAAATTTAAGTGCGATAAGCCCAAAGTTAAATGTAGTGAGTGTCCATTTAGAGAATTAGTACCTTTAACTGAAGATACTGTGCTAAAGCATCTAAAAGGAGAAATAGGGATAGGAATATATCCGTTATTACTAGGAGACGTTTGTAACTTTTTAGCAATTGATTTTGATAAAAAAACTTATGAAAAGGATGTATCGGCTTTTTGGAGCATTTGTGATGAGTTAAATGTACCAATATATGTGGAGAGGTCAAGGTCAGGAAACGGTGCTCATGTTTGGATATTTTTTGAAGAAACTATTTTAGCAAAGGTTGCTAGAAAATTAGGTAATATATTGTTAACAAAAACTATAGAAAAAGGAACTTTAGATTTAAGTTCCTATGATAGACTTTTTCCTAATCAAGATGCAATGCCCAAAGGTGGATTTGGAAATTTAATAGCATTACCATTTCAAGGAGAAAGTTGCAAAGAGGGGAATACAGTATTTGTAGATAAATATTTTGATGTTCAAAGAAATCAGATAGAAATATTAGCAAATATAAAAAGGATGGCAAAAGACGAAATATATGCTATAGTAGAAAAATACGCTAATGAAGACTTTGCCGAACCTGAAACAACAGAAATTACTGGGGATGAAGAAATACCTAAAAAAGAAAATATAAAAGATATTATATTTTCAAATAATATAGAATGCATTTTAGATAATCAAATATATGTAAAAAAATTGAAGCTTTTGCCAAATGAAATATCATATTTAAAAAGATTGGCAAGCTTTACAAATCCGGAATTTTATGAAAAACAAAGATTGAGATTACCTATTTATAAAACACCTAGAATTATTAGTTGCTTTGAAGAAGATGAAAGATTTCTAATACTACCTAGAGGGTGTATGGACAAAATTAGAACAATATGCGAGAAAAGTAATGTTAAATTAATTATAAAAGATAATAGAGAATTAGGAGTAAAAACTGATTATAATTTTGTTGAAACGTTAAATAAAAAGCAAGAAAAAGTGATGAATGAATTACTTAAATACGATACAGGAGTATTGTGCGCTACAACAGGATTCGGAAAAACTGTTATAGCAGCAAAAATTATTACCAAGCTAAAAGTTAATGCTTTAGTTTTAGTTAATAGAAATAATCTTTTAGAACAATGGAAAGAAAGATTATCATATTTTTTAGATATAAACAAAAAAGAAATAGGACAAATAGGTGCAAGTAAAGAAAATTTAAATGGTAAATTAGACATTGCGAGTGTTCAATCTTTGGCGAAAAAAGAAAATATGGAAGACTTAGTCAAAAATTATGGCTTAGTTATTGTAGATGAATGTCATCATGTGGCAGCTTATGGCTTTGAGCAAGTAATGAAAGCAATAAGAAGTAAATATGTCTATGGTCTAACTGCAACACCAACGAGAAAAGACGGATTGCATAAAATTATCTATATGCAATGTGGAGATATACGTGTTAGAGTTGCAAACCGTGAGCTAAAACAAAATAGAGAAATGGAACATATTGTAATTGTTAAAAATACTGGATATAAATTCATTGGAGAAGAAGAAAAGCAGAAGTTACAAATTTCAGAGCTTCTTAATGATATGTGTAATAATGTATTTAGAAATGAAATTATAATTGAAGACATTAAGCAAAGCGTATTAGAAAGAAGGATACCTATAGTTTTAACTGAAAGAGTAGAACATTTAAAAATTTTAAAAGATGGTCTGGATGAAAAGTTAAAAGGGCTAGATATACCTGTAATAATTTATAAAGGAACCATGGGAAAAAAGAAGGCAGGTGAGGTGCAAAATATATTAAAGGAAGCGGATGAAGAAAGCAGACCTAGAATTATATTGGCAACAAGTAGTTCAATAGGCGAAGGCTTTGATGATAGCAGGCTTGACACTTTATTTTTAACTATGCCAGTATCTTGGAAAGGTAGAATTATCCAATATGTAGGAAGACTTCATAGAGAGCATGAGGGCAAAGATAAGGTGATGGTTTATGATTATTTGGATAATATGAAAGTCTTGGATAAGATGTTTGAAAGAAGAATGAGAGGATATAAAATTGCAGGGTATGAGGTGGAGAAGGAATAATGACTATAAAAGAAAGTTTCAAGGTATTGTTTTAAAATTGAATTAGTGATATAAAATATTTAACTTAAAAAATTTTTATAAAGCCTAAGGGGGAAGATAATATGACATCTGTTACAAGTAGGATAAAAGAAATAAAACAACCTAGAGGTAGATATTTAAACCCAAGTAGTTTTGATGAAATAGAATTAAATGATGGAGTAACTCTAAACAATATAGAAAATATACCAGCTAATATTATAGGACTAGTTGTAGATTATATTTCAAGAATGAAAATGGGTGATAACAAAAAGGACGCCTTTAAAATTTCTCTTTTAGGAGCAAAGATAATTCGAAAAGAAGATGAAGCGGATAAGTTGTTAAATGAAATTAATGATTTAGATGATAAATCCATCTCGGCAGCATGTAAGCTAGTAGGATATGATGTTTGTTTTAGAGCTGGTATACAATATTATAAACCAGTAGAAAATATTAATCCTGACAAAGATACAATAGAAAATATTAGAACAATGATAGAAAGGACAGAAAAATTTTATGATGAGTATGGACCAGTAAAAGAAATAGGTATGACCTTTGAAGGAGGTTACACTCAGACTATAACAGTAGGTGATGCTGATTTTATGACAGAAGATACTTTATGGGATTTTAAAGTATCAAAAAATAAACCTAGAAGCGCACAAACCCTGCAGTTATTAGTTTATTATTTAATGGGAATGCATTCAGATAAAGGTAAATATTCTAAAATAAAAAATTTAGCTATATATAATCCTAGATTGAATAAAATCTTTATAATACCTATAAATAAAATAAGTAGTGAAACAATAAAAGAAGTAGAAGAAAAAGTTATAGGTTATAGAAAAGTTCAACAGAATAATAAAACAAAATATGATGAATATAAGGACTATTATACGATTACAGAATTAACTCAAATCTTAAAATGCTCTAGGCATAAAATTATGCAATTATATAGCATGGAAGATTTACCTTTAAAGATGGTAAAGAATAGGTATATAGTCAATAAGTTGAAACTTATGGAATGGTTAGATGAAAAAGAAAAGGAAAGAAAAGAAGAAAAAATAAAGAATGTAATACTTGGTGTCGTAAGTATTGTATTGATGTTAATAATATTTTATATGCTAGGTGTATTCTTAAAGTTTAGATTTATATAGCAAATTATAATTCGCTCATAAC
>CALXWM010000032.1 GCA_944392425.1 uncultured Clostridia bacterium | reverse complement strand
TGGAAATAAATTTGAAGCTTTGGGTATTGTTAGAGATGGTTCTAGTAAAGATAAATCTTATGAAAAAGGTTATCATCTGAATCGTAACACCATTTAGAAAAATATTACCAAAGTACAATATCTAAAATACAAATAATATATAATACTATTTAAACTTCAAATTTTTTTATTCTTTTTAAAATTACATCTTTAATATCTGATACATTTATTCTCTCTTGTTGCATAGTATCTCTATCTCTTATAGTAACTTTTTTGTCTTCTAAAGTGTCATAGTCTACTGTTATACAGTAAGGTGTTCCTATTTCATCTTGTCTACGATATCTTTTTCCAATACTTCCAGACTCATCAAATAAACACATAAATTCTAAAGACAAAGCTTTATAGATAGTTTTTGCTTCTTCAGTCTGCTTTTTCGTAAGTGGCAAAATAGCAACCTTATATGGTGCAATATAAGGGTTGATTTTTAGCACAATTCTTTTTTCATTATTTTCCAGTATTTCTTCTTGGTAAGCATCACTTAGCACAGCTAAAACAGCTCTATCTACTCCAATAGTCGACTCTATAATATAAGGTATATATTTTTCATTGCTTTCACTGTCAGTATAAGACATATTCTTGCCTGAAAACTGTTGATGTCTACTTAAATCATAATCTGTTCTATTATGTGTTCCGTTTATTTCACCCCACCCAAATGGAAATTTATATTCTATATCACAAGCCTCTTTTGCATAATGAGCTAATTTATCATGATTATGAAATCTTAAATTTTCTTCTGCTATTCCTAAATCTTTAAAAAATTTTTTGGCATATTCTTTAAAGTATTCATATATTTCTGAATCTTTACCTTTTTTACAAAAAGTTTGAAATTCCATTTGTTCAAATTCAATAGTTCTAAAAGTAAAATTACCGGGTGTTATTTCATTTCTAAATGCTTTGCCTATTTGTCCAATACTAAACGGCAATTTGCTTCTAGTTGTTCTTTGAACATTTAAAAAATTTACATATTCACCCTGTGCATTTTCAGGTCTTAGGTAAATTATAGATTTTTTGTCATCCACAGTTCCTCGATAAGTTTCAAACATTTGACTAAATTTTCTTACATCTGTGAAATCATGTTCTCCACACACAGGACATTTTACATTATTTTCTCTTATATAATCATTGATTTCTTCAAACTTTAAAGAATCTCCATTTACTTTACCTTTAGAGATTTCTGTTATAAAGTTATCGGCTCTAAACCTAGTCTTGCACCTTTTACAATCTATTTTTGGGTCATAAAATGAAGAAACATGACCACTTGCTTCCCAAACTCTTGGGTGCATAAGTATTGCTGCATCTATTTCATAACTATTATCTCTCTCTTGGATATATCTTTTTCTCCAAGCATCTTTAATATTATTTTTTAGCCTAGTACCCAAAGGACCATAATCCCACGTATTTGCTAGCCCTCCATAAATTTCTGAACCTTGGTACATAAAACCATTTGCTTTACAATAGTTTACTAATTTTTGCATATCATCTACCATAACTATCCTCCATAAATATTGAATTAAAATTTTATTATTCAATTTACTTCACTCTTTTTTGTCTTCTATTATATTCCTTTTTATCCAATTGTCAATACTTTTAAAAAAGTTAGCAATCAAAAAGATTGCTAACTTAAATACTTATTTAGAAGATAAACATATTAAAAGGTAACCCTATCACCAACAAATGTAGTAATTTCATCAATATTTAGAATGATTTGTCTCATAGTGTCTCTGTCTCGTAAAGTCACAGTTTTATTATTGATAGTATTATCATCTATAGTAATGGCAAAAGGTGTTCCAGCAATATCACTCCTTCTATATCTCTTTCCAATGCTCCCCGAATCGTCATAACTAGTCATAAAATATTTTGAGAGCTTTTTATATATTGATAAAGCAATTTCAGAATGACGTTTTTTTACTAAAGGCAGCACCGTCACTTTATAAGGTGCAAGATAAGGATGAAATTTCATAACCTCCCTTGTGGTTCCGTCACCAAGTTTTTCTTCATGATAAGCCTCAAAAAGAAGCGCCAAAACCCCCCTGTCAACACCTATTGAAGACTCAACAATATAAGGTATAAATTTTTTATTAGTCATAGGGTCAACATATTCCATTTTTTGCTTAGAATATTGCTGATGTCTAGATAGGTCATAATCCGTACGATCATGAGTACCATTCAGTTCACCAAAGCCAAAAGGAAATTTATATTCTATATCGCAAGCGGCCTTAGCATAAAATGCTAACTTTTCATGATTATGAAATCTTAACTTCTCCTCCGGCAATCCTAAATCCATAAAAAACTTTTTTGCATATTCTTTAAAATATTCATAAAGTTCAATATCTTTACCAGGCTCACAAAAAGTTTGAAATTCCATTTGTTCAAACTCAATTGTTCTAAAAGTAAAATTGCCAGGGGTTACTTCATTTCTAAACGCTTTTCCTACTTGAGCGATACTAAATGGAAGCTTCGACCTAGTAGTCCGAAGAACATTTAGATAGTTGACATACTCACCTTGTGCATTTTCTGGCCTAAGATAAATAACAGTCTTTTTATCATCCACCGTTCCACGATAAGTTTCGAACATTTGACTAAATTTGCGTACATCGGTAAAATCTTCGTGTCCACATACAGGACATTTAAGATGATTGTCACGAATAAAATTCTGCATCTCCTCAAATGTCATAGTTTCGGCATTAACCTTTCCATTTGTAGTTGCATTAATGAAAGTATCAGCTCTAAAACGAGTTTTGCAATGCTTGCAATCAATTTTAGGATCATAAAATGATGTTACGTGACCACTTGCTTCCCAAACCTTTGGATTCATTAGAATGCTAGCATCAATTTCGTAACTATTAGGTCTCTCTTGAACAAATCTTTTTCTCCAAGCATCCTTAAAATTATTTTTTAGTCTTGTACCTAAAGGCCCATAATCCCATGTATTAGCAAGGCCATTATAAATTTCACTTCCTTGATAAATAAATCCATACTGTTTACAGAAGTTTGCCATATTTTCAATTGTCAAGTTTTTCATTTTTTCTTTAAGCTCCTTTCGTACAAGTAAAAAATTTATTTTAGTGCCAGTAATTCAGATGCTTAGTTAATCTTTTACCTCCTTATATAAATATTTTGATTAGAAAGATTAATTTTTCTTTCTAATGATATAACAAACAGTTACATAATTATTTTAACATTCTTTTCTTTAGTTGTCAAATTTAACGAACTTTTTTTGCTCCATTATATATTGATAATTATGTAAAGAAGTAGTATAATAAGATAGTATATCGTTTCGCATACTTCACTTCGTTAATAATTTAAGGAGGAATTGATATGAAGTGGAACATTGAAAATTTTGCTTTAGGTATCATGGTCTTAATCGAATCCATAATGACAATAATTTTTATGGTGTACTGTTTTAAATATGTTTCAGACTATTTAACTTATGGTTTTTTAGCTGTTTATGCAGTTATGATGATGATAATATCTGGAATAGCATTGATTGTATTTCTCTTAACTATTATTAGAATTATGAAGAGAAGATGATTTTCTAATCACAAAGTTTTAATAGTTTCCGCTAACAAATGGCAAGGCAGTCCTGATGTATCAGGGCTGCCTCTGTCGTTTAATTCTCTTTAAATTAATTTATCAAAATTCCTTCTTGAATAAAGTATCATTTTGTAAATCATATTTAATATAATCTATAATAATTCTCTAAGTCTCTATAAAACAAAGGTAAATATCTAATTATATATTTCTTCTTCATTTAATTTACTCCTTATTTTCCCAAATACTTCTTCATGGCTATAATATCTAGTATTATGGCTTTCTGCTTCTTTGTCTGCTTCGTCCAAAGCGTTTTCAACATATTCATCATATTCTTTCTCAGTTATTAATTCGGAATATTTTTCTAGACTCATTACAACCATTGAGCCATAGCCATTTTTAGTTAGGTACACAGGTTCATCTTCTTTTAATACTAATTCTTCAATTTCAGGATATTTGTTTCTCAAGTCAGATACTGGTCTAATATTTATCATAATTCAATTCTCCTTTCAAACATTATCATAATTTTATCATAGTTTTAATAAAAATTCAATATTTTTAAATAATTTATGATCTTTTATATAATATTTTTTCTTCAAAAATCTCTCCCATACCTTTTTGCACAAACTCATTTTTCATAAAATACTTCCAAATAGAGCCGTTCAAATAATTTTCTATCATACATAAACCAATGCCCTTATCTATCCCCAAGTTCTCATGCGCAAACCAAGTTTTTTCTCCTTCAAAGTTAAAACTATTATTAAAACCATAATCTGACCAAAGTTTTTGGAAATTGTTATAATAATTTTCCATAGCTTTTATTGAATATTCAGGAGTAAATACAATTGAGCCAATAGCTCCTGACGTAGCAACTGTACCATCATTTTCTACTTCCAAATTCGAACTACAAGGCTTTGAACCAATGCCTGCTTTATATCCTTCTGGAGTCAAACAAGCAGTAAGTCCCCAAGCATTTTCGCCAAAAGTCTTGTATTTATTCATATTGTCAATACAATATTGCCTATTTGCCAAAGTTGCTTTAACGGAATTTTCAAACCAATCTATTCCATTTTTATCTACTTTATTTCTAAAGTCGAAAAATGCGTGAGAATACTGATAAGTAAACAAAGAACCGCAGTGGCTGTATACAATATCTTTTATATCACCATAGTCTGCTTTGGGCTTATCAAAGTAATCGTATACATCTTTATCTACATTAAATGTCGGTGAGGCAATTGCTAAAATATATATCATAAGTTGTTCTGCATATGTTTCCCACCTTTCTTCAAATCCCTTATCTTTTGAGTAACCCACATAAAATTGATTTGTTTCCTTATCTAAAAACCATCTCCAATTAACTTTTTCATATATTTTTGTTGCTTTTTCTTTTATTTCTCCTTCAAAAAATTCTCCTGCTAAAATTGCTCCACACAGCAAAATAGCTGTATCTATTATTGAAACTTCATAATTTTCATATGAAGCTTTTGAGTTAATCCTTATAAAATGATAATAAAATCCATTTTCATTTTTTAATTCATTAAGTATAGTATCCAATGTTTTTGTTGCTATTCTTTTGGCTTCATCATATTTTAAATATCCATGTACAACACCAACAATTAATGCACAAAAGCCATAGCCAACTGATGCTATGCTTGTAATATTTTGCTTATGGACAGATTCATCATGAATTAAACCATAACCTTTGTCACTAAAATTATTTTCTCTTATAAAAAATAAATAACTTCCTTTTAGTTCTTTTTCAAGAAGTTCTTTGCCATACAATTTTTGCATAAAAAGTCTCCTTTTATTTAAATTAGTATTCACGAAATTGTTGTATTTTATGCCAAAAATTGATATAATATTAACATTAAAATTAAAGATTTATCAAGGAGAAATTATGTTCAAGCTAGTTTCAGATTATAAACCAACAGGCGACCAGCCTCAGGCAATAGAATATTTATCTAATGGAATAAGAGATGGAAAGAAATTTCAGACTTTGCTAGGTGTAACTGGCTCTGGAAAAACATTTACCATGGCTAATATAATACAGAATGTTCAAAAGCCTACCTTAGTTTTAGCTCATAACAAAACTTTAGCAGGACAGTTATATTCAGAATTTAAAGAATTCTTCCCAGAAAATAATGTTGAATACTTTGTATCATATTACGATTATTACCAACCTGAAGCTTATGTTCCATCATCAGATACATATATTGAAAAAGACGCATCTGTAAATGATGAAATAGATAAGCTAAGACACTCTGCAACTGCATCGCTTTTTGAAACAAGAGATGTAATAATAGTTGCATCTGTTTCATGTATATATGGTTTAGGTGACCCTATTGATTACGAGCACATGATTATATCTTTAAGACCAGGTATGCAAGTTGAAAGAAATACTGTGTTAAAAAAATTAATCAATATGCAGTATACTAGGAATGAACTAGATTTCAAAAGAGGTACTTTTAGAGCCAAGGGTGACGTTGTTGAAATATATCCATCTGACGAAAGCGAAACAGCTGTTAGAGTTAGTTTTTGGGGCGATGAAGTTGAAAAAATTGATGTTATTAACCCTCTTACTGGGAAAGTTGAAGCATCACGTAACCACATAATGATATTCCCTAACTCACACTATGTTACAACTAGTGATAAAATGGAAAGAGCAATTCAAACAATTCAAGAAGAATTAGAAGAAAGAATAAAATATTTCAAAGATAATGGTAAATTACTAGAAGCACAAAGAATCGAGGAAAGAACAAATTTTGATATAGAAATGATGAAAGAGACTGGCTTTTGCCAAGGTATTGAAAACTATTCTAGGCACATTAGTGGTAGAGAAGCAGACAGTCCCCCATTCACCCTATTTGATTATTTTCCAAAGGACTTTTTGCTTCTTGTTGATGAATCTCATGCAACTCTACCTCAAGTTAGAGCAATGTATAATGGTGATAGAGCTAGAAAAGAAACTTTAGTTAATTATGGCTTTAGATTGCCTTCTGCTTTTGATAATAGACCACTAAAATTTAATGAATTTGAAGAAAGAATTAATCAAGCAGTATTTGTAAGTGCTACACCTGGAGATTATGAACTCGAACATTCAAAAGATAGAGTTGTAGAACAAATTATAAGACCAACTGGCCTATTGGACCCTAAAATTGATGTTAAACCTGTTACAAATCAAGTAGATGATTTGATAGAACAAATACGAGAAAGAACTGAGAAAAATGAAAGAGTTTTAGTTACTACACTTACTAAAAAAATGGCAGAAGATTTAACTTCATATTTAGAAGGATTAGATATAAAAGTTAGATATATGCATTCAGATATAAAAGCTCTAGAAAGAATGGAAATTATAAGAGATTTACGTTTAGGTAAATTCGATGTATTAGTTGGAATTAACCTTTTAAGAGAAGGATTAGATATCCCAGAAGTTTCATTAGTCGCCATTCTTGATGCAGACAAAGAAGGCTTTTTACGTTCAGAACGTTCTTTAATACAAACAATAGGACGTGCAGCTAGAAATACCGATGGAAAAGTTATAATGTATGCAGATGAGCTTACTCCTTCAATGGAAAAAGCGATTAGTGAGACTAATAGAAGAAGAAAAATCCAAGAAGCATATAATAAAGAACATAATATTACTCCAAAAACTATTAGTAAAGCCATTAGAGAAACTATTAAAGCAACTTATGAGGCTGATACGCCTGTTTCAAAAGATATTAAACCTGGCGAAACTATTGAAGAAGTAATTAATAGATTAACTGATGAAATGCTTAAATATGCTCAAAACTTAGAGTTCGAAAAAGCAGCAGAAGTTAGAGATAAAATTAAAGAATTAGAAAATTATAAAGATTAAAGTTACTCTTCAAATTATAATAAAAGCACCAATATATATTCTTACGCATTTGCCTCACGTTTTCGCATAAGCGAAAACGCTTGCACGCTCACTTCGGTAGTTCTACTTAGTTAAAATCAAAAATAGTCACGCTACCTCAGGTCGCTAAAAGCTTCAGAATATATATTGGTGCTTTATTTTCTTTGAATTATAATTAGCAACTTTTATTAGTTATCGTTTTCACCTAAGATTCTTTCACTTGGTTCGTGTGGATTTCTATCATCATCTAGATCTTCATCTTCCTTATCTTTTGGTTCAACAATTCTTTCATCATCAGGATTTTCTTGAGCCTTTTGAACTAATTCATTATTTTTAGCGTCAGCATATGGTGAAACTTCATAATTTGTTTCTATTTCTGTACCGCTACGACTATTTCCAGCAACAATAAATAATTGTGGTTGATTTTCTCTATTATTTGAATCTACTGCTAAGGAAATATCTGGATTATCTCTTCTTCTGAATTCAATTTCTGGAATTCTACTTTCGGTTCTACCATCATCACCAATTGTATTAAATGCTTGATTATTGTCTACTATTTCTAAGTTCTTTGCCAAATGCATTGTTCCATCATCATGAACTTCTAGTGCTCTCCAGTCTCCATTTATTTGTACAATAAGAAGTTTATCGCTATCTACTTGTAACATTTCTTTAATTGTATCGTCAGATGTTGCAAGCTCTCTTGTATCAATCTCCATTCCCAAAGCCATATATTGTTTTAATTTTTCTTGAACCTCTTGCCTCTGTTCATTTAATGGCTTTTGCTTTCCATCAACTGGCATAATACCAAGCGTTTGTATTGTTTCTTTATCCATACCTAAGCTTTCTGCAACTTGTTCCTTTTGCTCGTCTTCTAATTCTAGCAAACTTTTTTCAGGCTTCTCAGATAAAATATTATATTCTAAAGATCCTTTGTCCACATCTATATTTCCTGCTTCAATTGCAGATTTAAAATTTAGATAATTTTCATCTGATATTCTAGCCATCAGTGTTCCTTGGTCATCATAAAATTCATGCCAAGTCTCTCCGTCTTTTGTTACAAGTACTTCAAATATATTTTTTGTTAATGTAACTTTTTGACCATTTTGTTCTACTTCGTAAGATATTTGATTGTATTTGCGAACGTCCACCAACTCTTCTTTTCCTTTAGATATAGCGTCTTTATCTTGATTTGCAACAGTATCTAACATTTTACGTAGCTCGTCCATGTCCGCTTGTTTTTGCATTACATTGTCTTCCATAAAATTTTCTCTCCTCTTATAATTTCGTACTAATGATTTAATTATATCAAAACATATAAATTAAGTAAAGATTTTCATTTTTTATTTGTCAATCCCACCTATAATGCTTATTTTTCCATTTTCATAGCTTTTTGACTACTTTCTGGCTCACTCTAAGTAAACTGTTTTTGTTGCAATTTTCTTTATGAAAGTTTCATCATGCTCAACAAAAATTAATGTTGGCTTATACTTCAAAATAGCCTCTTCTATTTGCATTCTTGTTAAAATATCTATATAATATTGCTTTATTATCATATTTTATCTGCAACTTTTCTGCTAGAACTAATGGATTTTTTCTATTCTCTAGAGTAACAATTTTCAAGCTATCATTTCTATCTATATTGTTAAGCAAACTTGCCTTTTCATCAATTGCTTTTTCAATTCTTTTTTCCATTACTTTTGACTTTTTCATCATTTTAGCAGCTTGATGTCCAATATATCCTCTATCAACTTTTGAGCCTGAATTAGTAGTATTATATTTCGTTTTTTCAACTTTATCCGACCATTTTGCAGTATTTTGAGATGCAATTTCAAGCCTATCTATATCCTTTTTAAGCTTTTCATTTTGCATACGTTCAAAATTGTCTTGCCTGTCCTTATTTTCTTGCCACGTTGAGAAATTTCCTTGCTCAATATCAATATTAGTGTTATTTATAGAAATAATATGGTCTACAACTTTATCTAAAAAATCTCTATCATGAGAAACAACAATAAATCCTTTCTTTCTTTTTAAATAATTAGTTAAATTATTTCTCGTTTCTATATCCAAATGATTTGTTGGCTCATCTATTAATAAGAAATTATCTCCTTTTAAAAATAAACTTATTAATAAAATCTTCATTTGCTCTCCACCACTAAGCAAATTAAAATTTCTGTAAAGAATTTCTGCATCTGTATTTAATAAATTCAACTCTTTAATAATTTGCCAATCCTCAGTAAGTGGTGTTATTTCATTTACAATTTCTATTGCCATCCTATCTTTATTTCTTACTTCAAAGGGAAAATAGTCAAATTGAACACTTTTAGAAATTGTGCCATTATATTCGTATTCACCAAGTAATAATTTTAAGAAGGTCGTTTTTCCTTTTCCGTTTCTTCCAATTAATCCAATTTTCCAATTAGTATCTATATTAAATGATACATTTTCAAATACATTGTCCAAGCTACCGTCATACCTAAATGTTAAATTATTTAAACTTATTAGTGACATTACTCCTCCTGTGTTTTAAATTTATCTTATGAACTTTTTTAAATCTCTCTAGTACAAACATATAATACCATAAAAAAGAAAATTATTCCACACTATATCAGTATAAAATAATTTTCTTTTTACTAAGGATTATCAATTTATAATAACTTTTTATTACCAACTTATGATTAACATATTATTATTTATTCTTTATTTTCATATATTTTATAAGAAAATTTATATGATGTATAATAAATCAATGCAGTTAAAACTATTAAAAATATAGGTAAGAAACTACCCATTAAGTATGCAATTTCGCTAATTGGAAAATTCAAATTACTATTTTGAGCAATTGTAAGTAATCCTATTCCCATAAGAATTATAGCGGCTGCAACTATAAACAAATAAATTCTACCTTTTTCAGCTCCCCATTTATACGCACAAGGTATTTGAATAGCTTCTACTATGCTAACTCCAAATATTCCTCCAATTGCAGTATATGCTAGCTCTGTCATATCAGGGAAAACGACTTGGGAATTTGTTACTAAATTAATTACTATGCAAAATATAACTCCCACTATTGCTCCAATTATAGTGGCCAATATTACTAAAATATATCTAGCTAATACAATTTGCTCTTTGCTTAAAGGGAAAGATAGTAAATAACTATCTGCTTTTGCTTGCTCATCATAATTAAAACTAGCCATTGCAAACATTCCAAAGCCAAATGTTAGCATAAAAATAATCATCACATTAATACCTTTTTCGGTTTCCTGAACCGCACCAGCCAAAATAAATATTACTGTATAAATAATTAATGTTTTCCAATAACTTTTTAATTGTAATAAATCTTTTAAAATTAAACCTTTTATTATATTCATATTAACTTCTTCCTTTCTTTGTTTCAATCAGCCATAAAATCAATTATTTTTCACCCTTTATATAAATTACCATTATATCGTCTAAAGTTGGCTTATCTATAACTTTAAAATCATATTTTTTCTTAAATTGTTTTTTATCTGCAACTAAAACATCATATTCGTATTTATTTACTTTGTATTTTTCATAATCGTTTTTATCTATTTTTTCAAACTGTTCTTTTGAGCATCTTACAATTCCATAGTTATCCATTAATTCGTCTCTAGTTTTTGAAAGCAAAATTTTTCCTTCATCTATAAATGTAATGTAATCTGCAATATGCTCTAAATCTGATGTTATATGGCTAGATACTAATATAGAGCTATCTCCATCTTTAATAAAATCTTGAAAAATATCTAATATTTCACTTCTTGCGACTGGGTCTAAACCTGATGTTGGTTCATCTAGTACTAGTAGTTTAGGATAATGAGATAATGCAATCGCTATTTTCAATTTCATTTTCATACCACTTGAAAATTCTTTAGATTCTTGTTTTAATGGCAATTTGAATTCTACTAAATATTTGTTAAATAAATTTTCATCCCAGTTTTCATAAATATTTTTCATTATTTGATTTATATCTTCTGCGGTCAAATGTTCTGAAAAGAAACTATCATCTAAAACAACTCCAATATCTTCTTTTATTTTCTTTTCATCTTCTTTAATGTTTAATCCAAATATTTTTACTTCTCCACTATCTACTTTTGTTAAATTTAATATTGATTTAATAGTTGTAGTTTTTCCTGCTCCGTTTTCTCCTATTAATCCCATTATCATTCCTTTTGGTAATGTTAAGTTAATGTCTTTTAGTTTAAAACCTTTATAATCTTTATTTAGGTTTCTAACCTCTAAAATATTTTCGTCTTTTTCTTTATTAGCCATCTCTATATTTTCCTCCCTTTTATTTGTTTTGCTTATTTTCATTCTCTTCTCCATATAAAATATCAAGCATTTCTTTAATCTCATCTTTGGATATTCCACTTATTTTAGCAATTGATACCGCTGTGTCTATTAATCCTTCAACTTTTTGCAGTTGCTCTTCTTTTATAAGCTCTGTATTTTTGTTTGCAACATATGTACCTTTTCCCGGAATAGTTTCGACATAGCCTTCTTTTTCTAATTCATCATAAGCATTTTTAGTAGTAATAACACTTATTCGTAAATCTTTTGCCAGACTTCTTATAGAAGGCAATAATTCTCCAGCCTTTAATTCATTGGCAACTATTTTATTTTTTATTTGCTCTTTAACTTGCTCGTATAAAGGTGTATCTACTGAATTACTAATTATAATGTCCAATTTTCGCCACACTCCTTTCGTTTAATAATCTAAATATTATTGATTTAGTGTTATGCTGTATATGTACAGTATATACTGTTTATATACAGTTGTCAATAGTTTTTATAAAATTTAAAAAGCTGTTTCTAGGAATACTTTCCCCAAACAGCTTTTTATCTATTAAAATTCATATCCTATTTATCATAAACTTTTAGCAACCTTACATGGGTTTCCATATGCTACACAATTGTCTGGAATATCTTTTGTAACAACACTTCCAGCGCCTATAACTACATTACTTCCAATAGTCACTCCAGGCATAACACAAACATTTCCGCCAATCCAAACATTATCTCCTACTTTAATTGGTCTTGCATATTCTAAGCCCTTATTCCTTGTTTCAAAATCAATGGGATGTCCTGATGTATAAAATCCACAATTAGGTCCTATAAATACATTGTCTCCAAATTCAACCTTATTTGCGTCTAATATAACTAAATTGTGATTTGAATAAAAGTTTTCTCCAAAACTAATATTAAAACCATAATCGCAAAAGAAATTTGGTTCAATCGTGAATTGTTTTACTTCTTTTAGCAATAATTTTTCTATTACCTCTTTTTTGCCTATAATATCTCTTACATGCAATTCATTATATTTCTTGCATAATTCCTTTGCAATCATTCTTTTTTCTATTAAACCTTTATCATTGTTAGCATCATATATTTCTCCTGCTAACATTTTTTCTTCCTCAGTCATTTTCTCTCTTACCTCTTCTATTTTTCAATATCTTCTACATAAATAGAAACTTCTCCGCATTTAGGGCAAATTGCTACTTTTGGTTTTCCTATTCTTCCACCAAATAGCTTATTTTCATTTGTTGCCATTACTATTTTCCTACAACCTTTTCTAACTCTTTTAATGATTTATTAATATATTTCCTATTAATACCTATAACGGGTATATCTAAATCTTCTATTTTTTTACAAGCCTTTCTATTGTATTGTTTACATTTTCTGTTTTTAGCCCGCAACCATTTTCATAAGTTACTAAATAAACTTTATAATTACTATCTAATAACCTTAAAGTAACAATTAACGAATCTTTTCCTCCCAAAAATAGTACTAGAGCTTTTTTATCATCTTTCATAGTCAGTCTCCTTACTACATTTGTCCTTTTCTTAATGTGTTTGTTTCTATGTGTTCGTAAAATTATAATATATATGACTTTTACCTTTCATTTTCTCCATCAGACTCTTTAACTCTTGTATTTACTCCGTCAATAATTTTATACTCCCTTTTGGCATTTTTGCATACTTTTTTCTGTATTTCATCTTCTAAATCTATTCCTAATATTTCTGATAATCCTAATAAATATATAGCAACATCTGCCAATTCTTCACCTAAATCATTTTTCTTTTTTCTCCATGCTTCATATGCTTCAGCAACTTCGCCATAAGTCAAACAAAATTCTTTATTTATATCTGTTACGTTAAATCCTTTATTAACTTTATTTTGATAAATTTCTTTTTGCAATTTTTTTAAATCTACCATGTATATTACCTCCATATACTTATTTTTGGGATTAGTTTACTTTTTAGCTTACTATTTATCTAACTATATCATATAAATAAAGATTATTCTAGATTTTTCTGAAAAACATATAAAAAAATATATTTGCTGTTTCTCGACATATCTGATATAATTAATGTATTATGGAAAATAAAGAAAGATATAATCACTTAAATACATACTATAAAAATAAATTTGGTGAAAGGACATTAAAAATCTGTATTGATGCAGGTTTTACTTGTCCAAATCGTGATGGCACATTAAGTAGTAAAGGTTGTATATTTTGTAGCCAAAAAGGTTCAGGAGAGTTAATAAAATTTTCTAATTTAAACATTACTAAGCAAGTTCAAAATTTCTTAAATAGTTATAGAGGAAAACGTGCAAATAAATTTATTGTATACTTTCAAAACTTTACGAATACATATAATTCTATTTCAAATCTAAAGAAAAAATATGATGCAGCTTTAATTGACAATAGAATTATTGGCTTGTCTGTTGCAACTAGACCTGATTGTATTAATGAAGAAATTGCTAATTTACTTGACTCATATTCTGATAAATATAATGTTTCCGTTGAACTTGGCTTGCAGACTTCTAATGATACAATTGGAGATTTGATTAATCGCTGTTATTCAAGTACACAATTCACAAATGCTGTTAACATTTTAAGAAAGCATAATATTGAAGTAATAGCTCATATAATGATTGGGCTTCCTACTGAAACTTTTGAAGATATAAAAAATACTGTTAATTTTATAAATTCACATGATATTCAAGGGATTAAGATACATTCTACTTATGTTGTTAAGGATACTGTTTTGGCAAATATGTATTATGAATATAAATATATTCCAATTACTTTAGATTATTATTTGGAAAATTTGGCTTATGTTATAACTCATTTAAGACCTGATATTATAATTCATAGGATTTCTGG
Organism: uncultured Clostridia bacterium; assembly: GCA_944392425.1. Taxonomy (GTDB): domain Bacteria; phylum Bacillota; class Clostridia; order TANB77; family CAG-508; genus CAG-793. Next base: position 2,383 of record CALXWM010000032.1, on the reverse strand, counting down.
AGATGCGCCAAAAGATTTACTTGTAGCTCCTAAATGGAACTTGCATAAAAAGTGGATATTAAACGGTTTTGAAAAGTTATTGAAAGAGAAAGATTTGTGGCAGGGTAAATTTTATGATAAGTCAAAATATAATTAATGATGTTTTTGGGAGGTATCCCCAAAAACATCTAAAGAAAATTCAGCTCTTACTCTATCTACAACTCCTGATGATACCATTTCTTCAAATACCTTCCCGTAATGCTTTTCTTATTTTCCTTTATATCTTGCAAAGTTCCTGAGGCAACAACCTCACCTCCAAGGTATCCGCCTTCTGGTCCCATATCTATAATATAATCAGAATTTTTAATTACATCTAAATCGTGTTCAATTACAATTATTGTAGCACCATTATCAATCAATTTTTGGAATACATTTAATAATGTTTTTACATCTTGAGGATGCAAACCTATACTTGGCTCATCAAATTAATTAATCCATCTACACTTCATCATTTAATTCATCTACAACTTTTGGGAGCCATGAGTTTAAATCTCTAAGGCTCATATGGCAAACCTCAGTTAAGTTTTTACCACCCAACAAAGTAGAATTAGCCCTTTTATTTATTCTAAAGCCTTGACATTCAGGACAAACATCTTGTTTTAAAAATTTTGAAACTCTGCTCATGCTTTTTTCATCTTTTACTTTTTTCAAAGCATTTAAAACTGTTGCCTTAGCACTATAATAAGTAAAATCCATTTCTGTAGCTATAGCTGTGTCTCCATTTTTAGGTCTATAAAAAATGTGCTTTTTCTCCTTGTGAAATTCTTCTTCTAGTGTATGTAGATAGTGCTTCTAAATACCTTCTTGAACCTTCTGCATAAAGCACTCCCAATGCCAAAGATGATTTACCGCTTCCAGATACTCCTGATATAGCTACAATTCTATTGAGTGGAATATCTACATCTATATTTTTTAAATTATGAACTTTTGCACCTTTTATTTCTATTTTATCTACCATAATTTTAGCCTTCCTTATTATATAATTATTTCTATTGCTTAGTTAGCTTTTTTAAATACTAAAATAGCTTTGGCTGTTCCTGTAATTGACATAGTATATTATAAATTATAATTTAACGCTCGAATTCTTCTTTCGTGACTTCTAATCCTCTTCCTAACCTTTTAATAATTTTGTCTACATCTTTAGGAAGTAATCCTGCTCCAAAAGTATGACCATTCCCATTTGATATTTTTATCAATTTACTCATTAATTCTCCATCATAAGAATCAAATATTTCATCATCCAGTATAACATAATCATCTACATCAGGATTATCTAATAACCATTTTTTTATCTCTAATCCTCGTTTATGATTAATGAAAGGAGTAGAATCTGCATGAATTCCATAGTTTGCTAATAAATCTTTCACAAATTGGGCTTTTCGCGTATATCTCCATGATGAAATTAGTACAACTTTTGCTTTAGTCTTATCTACTGCTTCCTTTAATAGTTTTATTTTATTAATATCTACTTCACTTTCTATCCCTTGTAAATGTAGTTTTTTTACTTTATTCATATATTCATCTGAATTTAAAACACCATCAATGTCTAAGAAAATAACTTTCATCATTCACCTCTATAAACTACTAATTAATTAAGAATTATTATATATTTTCATATAAAGTAATTCAAAAAATTCTAATTTATTATTTTAAATTATTTTTAATCCATTCATTAGTTTTCTCTTTTGCAGCTTCTATTCCATTTTTTATAGGATAAACTAAATCCAACTTAGCAACTATATTGTTTCCTTTTAATATTTCTTCATAATTTTTCCAAGTCAAGCATTATTGATGAATCAGGCATACCTTTGCCCGTTTCCCATTTAGATATTGCTCTATCAGTTATATTTAATTTTTCTGCAAGTTCTGCTTGTGTCATATTTTTTTCTTTTCTACAATGAGCAATATAATAAATTACTTGACTTTATAAGTCTATATGAATTATAATAAATATAGGAAATGGAGAAACCACAAAGTGGTTTGCCTCGAAAATGATATGAAAAACACATCAAACTCGGCAAAGTTTTACAGATGTGTTTTTTTATTATTTTTGTTTGCTAATAATTACTACTAATGTAATAATTAAGGCAAACGTAATGATAGTTACACCTATTAATGAAAAGTATAATATGTATATCGTTAATATTAGTGCTTGTATTTCTACCATACGCCTCACCTCCTCATGTAGGAGGCAAACCACATCTGCTTATTCTCATTTCCTATGCCAATCATTTTATAATATTATTTTCACTTTGTCTATATCTTTTATTATTTTTGCTCTTAAAGCCATATACATTGATAGCCATTTTGATTGTTTTAAATCTTCAAAATTAAATTTCACTTT
>CALXWM010000031.1 GCA_944392425.1 uncultured Clostridia bacterium | reverse complement strand
TTTACATTTTAGTAACAAATTTATTACAGCTGTAGGCTTTTAGCTGATTTTATTCAAAAAAGTATTAAACAGTAACGTAAAATTTACATTATTTTTAGAATAAAAGCCTTGCAATATACATAACAAAATATTATAATCTGCTAAAGGAGTAAGTTTATGGAACGTGTTGATAAAATTAATTACTATTTAGATATAGCAGAAACAATTTCAGAAAGAGGTACTTGTCTTCGTAAAAACTTTGGTGCAATTATTGTTAAAAATGATGAAATAATTGCTACTGGCTATACAGGTGCACCTAGAGGAAGAAAAAATTGTATTGATTTAGGTTACTGTACAAAGAAAAAAATTTTTCCTGATGTAAGGCACAGTGGATATGATGCTTGCAGGAGTGTTCATGCTGAACAAAATGCTATGCTAAGTGCCTCAAGAAAAGATATGATAAATAGTGATTTATATTTAGTTGGTGTTAGAAAAGATACTGGCAATTATGAGGAAGGTGCCTCTCCTTGTCAAATGTGTAGAAAACTTATAATTAATTCTGGAATTAAACACGTTTATGTTAGAATTGATAAATCTAATTATGAAGTAATAAATGTTGCTGATTGGATTGAAAATGATGATTTGTTAAATGGTAAAACTAGTTACTAATATTTATTTTTATTTCAAAAAAGACGCCTTAATTATGCGTCTTTTTTCTATTTATCTATTCTTCATCTTCTTCGTTTAATTCGTCAACAACGTCATTTACATCAATTCCATGTATCATACAAGCTTCTTCTAAAGTTTCTCCTTGTGATGCTGGGCAACCAATGCAATGCATTCCCACTTGTAATAATAAATCAACCTTTTCTGGTGCTTTTTCAATTATTTCACCTATTTTTGTATCTTTACTAAACTTCATAATTTTCTCCTTTCTCGTATATTTTAACACATTTTTTCGAAAAAGTATAGACAAAGCGAAAAATTTGTTATATAATTGCCAACAGTTGGAAGGAGTGCTTTATGATTACTTTAGTAGATTTATTTTTTATTTTTTCTATTTTAAATTTATTTATAGCAATTTACATTATTTATACTTTTTTCCAATTCAAATTTACCCACTCAGCTCAAGGCTCAAAACTACAAATTAAATTAAAAAGAGGTGATGATTATTAGATTTATTATTTGTGCATTATTCACATTTTTTACCTTAATTTTTTCACTAATATTGTTCAAACCAATATTATTTACCTCTGCTAATTCACTAGTTAGCAATTTAAAAATATTTGATTTTATATTAGAAGACCTTTCTTTGTGGCATAATTTTAAAATACTTTATATTATTACTCTATTATTTAATTCCATAGTTATTTCTAATATTATTTATTCAAAGTTTTTATCGAATATTATTATCCGTACTCATCACACACAAGAAAAATTCATAAATCCTAATGAGCTTAATCTCCTTATTGGAAACTCTCAAGAAAATAAACCAATTTACATACCTGAAAAAAGTTTATACCAAAATATGCTTATTACTGGAGGAATTGGTACTGGTAAAACAGCATCTGCAATGTATCCTTTTACTAAACAACTAATTAAATATAAATATGATAACCCCAAAGAAAAGCTAGGTTTTCTTATACTAGATGTTAAAGGTAATTATTATTCAAAAGTTAAGGAATTTGCTGAAGAATACCACAGGCAAAATGATGTTATAGTTATTGAATTAAATGGAGAATATACCTATAATCCTTTGGACAAGCCTAATTTAAAGGCATCTATATTAGCAAATAGAATTAAAACTATTTTACTTTTGTTTTCGCCAAATAATTCCGAATCTTACTGGCTTGATAAGTCTGAGCAAGTCATTGAAAATTTTATTACTTTTTGTAGAATGTACAATAATGGATATGTTACCTTCGAAGAATTGCATAAATTAATTACAGATAAAAAATATTACTTAAAAAAGCTTCACGAGGTTCGAAAAGTATTTTTATCCGGTGTTTTAAGCGATTCTGATATTTATGACTTGCTTTCTTGTATAAGATTTATTGAAAAGGATTTTTACAGTTTAGATGACAGAACTTTTAATATATTAAAGTCTGAAATTACTAGAATTACTAATTGTTTTGTTTCTGATTATGAAGTTTTAAAGACATTTTGTCCGACAAAACAAAAGGAGAATTTCTACGGTTTTGAGGATACAATAGAAAATGGTAAAATTGTTGTATTAAACTTAAATATTGGTAAGTATAAAAATTTATCTAAAATAATTGCAGCATATTTAAAGCTAGATTTTCAAACGGATGTTATTACACAGCTTTCTTCTTATATCAAAAGACCTATGGTTTTTATTTCTGATGAGTACCAAGAGTATGTAACAAGTTCAGATGCAGAATTTTTTGCTCAAAGTAGAGAAGCAAAATGTATTAATATTGTAGCGACTCAAAGCTATACTTCTTTGCTTCACACTTTAAATAATCAATATTCTGTAAAAGTAATTGTTCAAAATTTGGTTAATAAGCTCTGGTTTAGAACAGATGATATTTTTACAATTGAAGATGCTCAAAAGCAAATCGGTAAAGAAGATAAGGAAAAGTCTTCTAGGACTATTTCTGAAAATTCCAAAGAGAGTAACTATAATTATTTAATTAAACGCTTTTCTTCAATTGATTCTAATTTATCCGAAAGTATTAATACTTACTTTCAGTTTGATTATTCTTATGACTATAATTTTTTTACCCAAGAATTAGAGACTTTTACTAGTTTAGCGTTTTTGTCTAATGGTAATAAAATTATAAAACCCCAAAAGATAAATATGATACCCTACTTTAAAAGTAATTAATATTATTAAAATTTTTTACAAATGTTAAACTAATAATTTACCAGGCGCTAAAAATTTAATTAATAATGAAAGGATGTGTTAGTTTGAAAGACATTACTTTCATAACTATGTGTGCCTTAGAAAGGATGTGATTTTTTATGAAGAAATTAAAAAAGAAATTATTTTTTATATTATTTTGCTTAGTTTTAGCATTTTTATTTATATGCATCTCCTCAAATACATATGCCGCAACTCCAAAGCTTGTTAAAACTTTAACTGATGCATTTGAAGATATAGAAGATTGGATTTTAAAGCTTGCAACACCTGCAGCTGCAGTTGCTGTGGGCGTAGGACTTTTTATGAAAAAGTTTAGTTTTGGTGATGAAGAAAAAATGAGAACTGCTAAAAAAGTTATTCGAGGCTCTTTATTTGCTTATGGTTTTGTATTGGCAATTAATCTTGTTTTATCTGCAATTGAATCTTTAATTGGATAAATTATTTATTTCACTATTTAACCAATAAATTCCAATATACATTTTTCAGAACATATATTGGGATTTAAATCAAATCCAATATTTAGGAAGAAAGGAATTTTACATTGGAACAAACAGAAATAGTAAACTTAATTATTGAAACAATTAACTCCATATTTAGCAACCTATTTTCTTCAATAGATAATAATGTTTATTCATATTTAGATACTTTTACTTTTATAGACAGTAGCATTATAAACAATTCATTTTTTGAAAAACTACTTGGAGCTAATGGCAAAAATGGTATTTTATATTTAACAGATGCTTTGCTTTTGGCTATTATTATTTATTATGCAATAAGATATTCATATTCCACATTTACCGGAAATAATGTGGAAAAGCCTACTCAATTTGTATTTAAAATGGTTATTGTAGGAATATTTGTTAACAGCTCGTACTTTTTATGTGAGCAAGTGCTTAATATTAATTATTTAATTTCTGGTAGTATACAAGATATTGGTGAAAGTGTTGTGGGCAAAGATATTACTTTTTCAAGTTTAATACAAAGTTTAAATTCGGTTATATCAGTTGGAGATAATAACTTTGATTTGTTTTCTTTTGATGGCATTATAAAAGGATTTATATCTGTGGGACTATTAAATATTCTATTTTCGTACTCTTTAAGATATATAATAATACAGGTTTTTGTATTAACTACTCCACTTGCAATACTTTCTTTAATAAATACATCAAGCTACTGGATATTTAAATCATGGGCTAAGGCTTTTTTCTCACTTCTTTTGCTTCAATCATTTGTTGCTTTAATATTAATTGTTATGCTTGCTTTAGATGACTCAAATAAATTGCTTTTGATTGGAGCTATTTATGCCTTGATGAGAGCAAATACTTTTATGAGAGAAATTTTAGGTGGAGTTAGTGTTGATGTTTCAAGTAATATTTCGTCTGTTATGGCTTCTTTTAAAACTTAAATATGAGTTAAAATTTACAACGATTTCGTTTTTTAAAAGTTTTAATATATTTTTTAAAACTTTTAGTAATTGAAGCTAAAAATAAAGTTTTGAATTATAACAAAAGGAGTTTATATGAAATTTATTTTTCCACAAAACTTTAATTTTAAAAATAAATTATTAGGTATAATTGACTACCCTACTGCAATTTTCAATGTCATTTACTTTTTTATAATATGGTTTTTTTGTAATTTACTTGTGCCTAATCTTACAGCCAAAATAATTATAATTATATTTTTGTATTTACCGGTATTTTTGCTTAGTGTTATAGATTTTAACCATGAAAACATATTGTATTTTATTTGGTATATGTTAAAATATTTTTTTAAGCCGAAGATATATTTATACAAATAAATATATTTCTGTTTTAAAAATTTTCATAGAAATTTTTATTATATTTTTTTAATTAGAAAAAATTATTTTATGTTGTAAACAGTTACAAAAAATGATATAATTCGACATAGTAAGATTAAAGCAAATTGCAGGAGGTAAATATGAAGTTAGAGCAAAATGATTCTTCACTTATTTTTTCAACCACTTCAATTCCCGATGTTTTTTTTACTGAGTATTTATCTCAGGCAAGTGGAGATTTTGTTAAGGTATATTTGTATTTATATTTTTTGTCAAAATACAATAAAGAAGTTAAAATAAACGATTTATCTAAAAAGCTAGAATTACCACTTAAAACAATACAAGATGCTGTAAAGTATTGGGAAGATGAAGGCTTACTTATACGTAAAAATCAAGGCTTTATTGTAGCAAATTTGCAAGAAATAGAATTAAACAAATTATATAAACCTAAAATAACTATTTCATCAACTGACTTAGCTAAAGTGGCAGAAAACAAATATAGAGCTAAAGCAATTGATACTATAAACAATGAATTTTTCCAAGGTGTAATGTCTCCTTCTTGGTATGGAGATATTGATTTATGGTTTAAAAAGTATGCTTTTGATGAAGAAGTTATGATTGCCTTATTTAGATACTGCTTTAATAAATCCGCTTTACATAGGAGCTATGTTGCTACAGTTGCAGAAGCATGGAATAAAAATAAAATTAAAACTTTTGCTGATTTAGACTCATATTTTGAAAAAGAGCAAAAAGTTAAAACTCTTGAAAATAGCATTCGTAAAAAACTTAGACTTAACAGAAATCTTAATATTTATGAAGAAGCTTATGTCGAAAAATGGAATATTACATATGGCTATGGTTTAGATATTATAGATATTGCTTTAAAGAAAATGGCTGGTAAATCTACCTATAGTTTTGAATATATGGATAAAATGATTAGTGATTGGCATGAAAGAGGTTTAAAAACCCCTGATGAAATAAACAAACTTTTGGAAAATCAAAAGAATAAGCCTGTACAAAAGAAAGAAACTAAAGAAACAAAGGCTAATTTTTCGCAAAGACAATATACTGATTTGAATAATTTTTACTCAAACATATAATTTTGTATTAGTAGACATTTTGTACTACTTTACTTATTACTTGTTTCAGTATTTCAATATTTAAAACATTAAGCTAAAATTTAAAGTTATATATTTATACTTAATAATAATGGGAGGTGATAAAATTTGAACGCAAAAAATTTGCAAACCTTGCTAGTTGAGTACGATCAAAAACGTTCTAGAGCAATATCTGATGCAGAATCTAAAAAACTTAAAATGTATTCAGAAATACCTCGGTCTAGAAAAAATAGATAATGATATAAATACAGTTTCAATTTATGCAATAAAATCAGTTCTAACACAAAAAGATCCAAAAGCTCCACAAAAATTAAAAACTGATTTAAGTAATTTAAAAAAGCAAAAAATTGAGCTGTTACAAAAGTATGGAAAAACAGAAGAAGACTTAGCACCACATTTTGAATGTCCTAATTGTCAAGATACGGGATATATTCAAACTGAAGATGGTGTTACACTTTGCCCTTGTATAAAGCAAAGATTATACAATATACAATATAATAATTCAAATATTTATGATTTAGAAAATCAAAATTTTTCTAAATTTAATATTAATTATTATTCAGATAAACCCGATACTGAAAAGTATAAATCGAAATTGTCTCCAAAAGAAAATATAGAAAAAATAAGAAAAATATGTGATAAATTCATCGAAAATTTTGATGACCCAAATGAGAATAATTTACTTTTCTGTGGAAATTCAGGCTTAGGAAAAACATTTTTATCATCTTGCATAGCAAATGAAATGATTAAAAAAGGTAAAACCGTTCTTTACCAAACAGCTCCTGTTATGCTTGATAATATTATAGATTATAAATTCGGAAAATCAAATAATAACATAGTTTCTACAATAAATTCGGCTGATTTATTAATTATTGATGATTTAGGAACTGAAACTAAGAATAATCTTAAAATTACAGAATTATTTAATATAATAAATTCTAGGTTATTAAACCAAAATAATACTATTACTAAAACAATTATTTCAACTAATTTGTCTTTACAAGAATTATATAATAATTATGATGAGAGAATACTATCTAGAATTATTGGTAATTATGAAGCTTGCTACTTTTTTGGAGATGATATACGTATAAAAAAGAAAATGGCTATACATTAGCCATTTTCTTTAATTTTCTTCTAATCCTTCTGGATCTTCATCTATTGTTTCAATGCTTACTACTTTTCCACCGTCGTTTGTTCTCATTAGAGTAACACCTTGGGTATTTCTTCCAAGTACACTTATTTCTTTTGCTTTTATTCTTATTACTGTGCCTGTGTCGGTTATCATCATTACATCTTCATCTTCGTTTGCAATTCTGATTCCTACTATGTTTCCTGTTTTAGAGGTTATTTTGTATGTTATTACACCTTTTCCACCTCTAGTTTGTACTCTATATTCATCAAGTTCTGTTCTCTTTCCAAAGCCGTTTTCAGTTATTGCAAGTAGTGTTTCATTTTTATTTGATACTATTGATTCCATTCCTATAACTACGTCATCTTTATCTAGTCTAATTCCTATAACACCTTGTGCCGTTCTGCCAACAGGTCTTACATCTTTTTCACTAAATGTGATACACATACCTTTTTGAGTTACTAATACTACATTGTCTTCGCCGTCTGTTAGTCTTACATCTATTAGTTCGTCATCTTCTTTTAGGTTTATTGCAAGTAATCCTGTTTTTCTAGCTGAGTCATAGTCTTTAAGTGGAGTCTTTTTAATTAAGCCTGATTTTGTTGCCATAAGTAAGAATTTACCATCTTCAAAATTCTTAATTGGAATAACTGCAGATATTTTTTCTCCTGCTTCTAGTGCAAGTAAGTTAACTATTGCTGTACCCTTTGCAGTTCTACCTGCTTCTGGTATTTCAAATCCTCTTAATCTATATAACTTACCTCTATTACTAAAGAATAATATTAAGTCATGTGTTGAAGCTTTGAATATCTGTTTTACAAAATCATCTTCTCTTGTTGTCATTCCTGTAATGCCTTTTCCACCTCTTCTTTGGCTCTTATATGTATCTTGAGGCATTCTCTTGATATATCCAAAGTGTGTTAATGCAATAATAGAATTTTCTTCAGTAATTAAATCTTCTTCGTTGAATTCACCTTCTGCTGCAACTATTTTTGTTAGTCTTTCATCACCATATTTTTCTTTCAATTCTAAACATTCTTCTTTTATAATGTCGTATACAAGTTTTTCACTTGCTAATATTTCTCTTAAATGTGCTATTAATTTCATTAACTCTGCATATTCTTCTTCAATTTTTTCTCTTTGCAAACCTTGAAGAGTTCTTAATCTCATATCTAGTATAGCTTGTGCTTGAATGTCATCTAAACCAAAACGTTCCATTAATCTTTCTTTTGCATCATCATAAGATTCACGAATTATTTTGATTACTTCATCAATGTTGTCTATTGCTATTCTTAAGCCTTCTAGTATGTGAGCTCTAGCTAATGCTTTGTCTAAGTCAAACTTTGTTCTTCTTAATACTACTGTTTTTCTATGCTCTATAAAATGATCTAGACATTGTCTTAAAGTAAGTATTTTAGGTTCGTTGTTAACTAAGGCAAGCATTATAACGCCAAAAGAATCTTGCATTTGAGTGTATTTGTATAACTGATTTAAGATTACTTTTGCATTTGCGTCTCTTTTAAGCTCAATAACAACTCTAACCTTTTCTTCTCTATCTGATTCATCTCTAACTTCTGAGATTCCTTCAATCTTTTTATCTCTAACTAATTGGCTAATATCTACAATTAATTTAGCCTTGTTTACTTGGTATGGAAGTGATGTAACAATTATTCTTTGTTTGTTTCCACTCATTTCCTCTATTTCAGCTTCTGCTCTTAAAGTTATTTTTCCTCTACCAGTAGAATATGCTTGTTTTATGCCTTCTCTACCAAGAATTAAACCACCAGTTGGGAAATCTGGTCCTTTTACTATTTTAAATAATTCTTCATCTGGTAAATCTTCATCAGATTCAATTATTTTAATAATGGCATTTAATATTTCTGTTAAATTGTGTGGTGGTATATTTGTAGCCATACCAACTGCTATACCTGATGAGCCGTTAACCAAAAGTGCTGGAAGCCTTGTTGGAAGTACTGTAGGCTCTTGTCTTATACCATCAAAGTTTGGCATAAAGTCTACTGTATCTTTTTCAATGTCTGTAAGCATTGTTTCAGCTATTTTTGACATTCTAGCTTCTGTGTAACGGTAAGCAGCAGCTCCATCACCATCTATTGAGCCAAAGTTTCCATGACCATCAATAAGTGGATATCTAAGTGAAAAGTCTTGTGCCATTCTAACCATTGCATCATAAACTGATGAGTCACCATGTGGATGATATCTACCTAAAACGTCACCGACGGTTGTAGCAGATTTTCTGTATGGCTTGTCTGCTGTTAAACCATCTTCATACATTGTATAAAGTATTCTTCTATGAACTGGCTTCATACCATCTCTTACATCTGGAAGAGCTCTTTGTACTATAACACTCATTGCATAGTCTATATAGGCAGTCCTCATTTCTGACTCGATGTCACGTTCAATAATTTTGCCTTCTTTGAATTCTGGTTCTTCTTTTTTGTCCATTTGTTTACCTCTTTTCTGCTATTTTTCTGTACTTATTATACTAAAACAAGACTTAATTTGCAAGGAAAAAATGGAGATTTTTAGAGAAAAATTACAATTTAAAAGCAACAGAAATATAGACTTCATACTAAGATAAACTTAGCTTGAAGCCTATATTTCTTATCTCTGTTTTTCTTTCGTTACCAAAGCAACCATCTTCATAAGTGTATCGCTGACAAGCGTTCCGGGCTACAAGTATAAAATGGGTCGAGCCGAAAATTCGTTGCTGTTTCCGGTCGTAGTATCATTGAATCTAGAGCTCGGGCAGTCTCTGGTGTTGAGCCAGTTGCCTCCACGAGCGGTGCAAGGAAGGGCGGCCATGAGGAGCGTCTCGGTACTCCATTCTCGCACATTTCCTGCCATATCGTAGATATTACATCTCACATCTTGTGCTATATCTCCTTCGTCTACATAGCTACTATCTAATATACTTTCCCCGCATTTTTGTTCTGTTCTAGCTGTGTTTCTTCCTGCTTGCATTGAATAATTTGTATCTCCACTAAATTCTTGTATAAATACTATTGCTGTAGTCCATGCGTAACTATTTATTAAATCACTTTCAAAATTAGAACTAGTATACATACTTTGACATAAATTTGATGCTTGTGTTTGTGTTATATAATTATATGGATATACTCCTGATTTACTTACTAATGGGTTTGTATCACTTGAACTACCTGTTCTTTCTGAACTTGTTGCAGTTGCGTCTCCTGCTTCATATCGTCCTATATAATATCCGCCACTTGAATTAGCTTTTTCTATAAAATCATTTATATCTTTGGCAATAGCATTTCCATATTTTGAATTATGACTTTCAGCTGTATCTTCTCTATATGAAGAATCAGAATAATGACTTGGAGTTCCATCACTAGCAAAACTGTATCTTCCTAGTGTTATTGTTACCTTATTTTCTTCTGTATGATCCGCACTGGTATATACATCTCCTACTGGTATCCATACGAATTGACTTCCTTTGGTATCACTTGTTTTTCCCGGTGCTGATACATCTTCTATTATTATTCCTTTTGTTACATCATCCTCTGGGTTTACTACTTTAAAACCTGCTGGTATTGTTATTGGATTTCCCAACTTATCTTGTGTTATTGTGTTCTCAGTTTCATTTCCAGTTATTTCCTTTAGAGCATTGTCTTCACCATCTCCATTTAGGTAACCATCCATCCAATCCGATACTTCTTCCATTGCCAACTGTTCATTTGTTTCGGCATTTCTCCATGTGTTAGTTGCCTGTTCAGCTCTTCTAAACAATCCGTTATCTCCAACTGTTAGACTTAGTGCTACTCCAGCAAGGATTAAAAGAACTATTATAGTGACTACTAAGGCTATAAGCGTTATACCTCTTACTTGCTTTTTTAGTTTTTTAATTATAATTTTGTGTCTCTTTAAGTTTGTATTTTTTTGTCTCTTCTCCACTAAATTCATTTTTTAAATTCTCCTTTCATTTGTTAGTTATCATGTTTAAATATTTTTTTATGTCATACTTAAAAATTTTTATTCGACATTATATTTGCTTGCTTTAATGCACAAAAAACTATGTATTTTAAGTGCATTTAAATACGCCTAAAATACATAGTTTTTCTGCCATGTTCACATAAATTTATTTTATTAAATCTTACGATATATATATATATACATCCCCAAGGCTTTCAGCGATTTTTGTCATTCTTTTGTACTCCTTTAATTTTTCTTAATTATATATTTTTTACAGTATAATTTCAATTATTTTTATTATCCAATTTCCACATTATTAATTTTTTAATGCTGTAATTGGTAGTATATAAATTCCATCAGGTCTTTTTACAACTGCATTATATAATCCACAAATTATGCACATAAATTTAGGTTTTATCTCTACTGAATTATAAAATCTTTTTAAATTATTGGCTGCTTCTTCTTCTTGATTTGCACCTAATTTAATTTCTATTGCTCCATATTCACCATCTGCTATTTCTATTATACTATCAACTTCTAAACCTGTTATATTATCTCTATAATGAAATAATTTGGCATCTATTGATTCTGCATATATTCTTAAATCTCTTTCACATAGAGCCTCAAAATAGAAGCCAAATGTATTTAAATCATTCATTAACTTTTCAGGTGTTATATTTAATGCTGCACACCCAAGTGATGGATCAGTAAAGTGTCTTTTTGCATTTTTTCCCACATTTGATTTTGAACGTATTTTATACATATATGATGGTTGATTTTCTATTATATGCAATTTATTTAATACATCTAAGTAATCTGCTACAGTATTTCTACTCACTTCTAAATCACTACTTGTTACGTTGTCACTTATATCATTTATTAAAGTGGAATTAGAGGAAATAGTACTTTCATTTCTAGCTAATGACCTTAATAACATTTCCATTTTATTTCTATCTCTTTTTACACCATCAATTTCACTAATATCTTTATCTAATAATGCTTGTAGATAACTTTTTGTAACCTTTCTTGCCGCATCTACACTAGAGTTAACTGTTTCAGGCCATCCTCCTTTTACAATAAGTTCAGCTAATCTTTTAAGTTCTGTTTTTTCTATTAATTTATTTTGCACTTTATCATCAAACAAATCTTTTAATGATACTTCTCCTGTTGAATCTCCTGACTCATATAATGACATTGTGTACATTTTCATTTTGCATATTCTTCCAGCTCCTGAATGATGTATTTTATCACTTACCGGAGTAGCAGAGCCAGTTAAAATATATTTGCCCTTTTCTTTATCTTGGTCACATTTAAATCTAACTGCATCCCAAAGTGCTGGCACTTCTTGCCATTCGTCCAATAATTCTGGTTTAGTTTTGTCCAAAACTAAATTAACATCCATTTTTGCTAATTCTCGTTCTCTATAATTGTCTGCAGTATTATTTAAATATGTTACACTGTTTGCATGATTTAAAGCAGTCCAAGTTTTACCACACCATTTTGGACCTTCTATGCTAATTGCACCAAATATTTTAAGGTTTTCTTCTATTATTGGGTCTATTAGCCTTTGCCTATATCCTTTTTTTGTTAAACTCATATTTGTTTCCATATAATCAATTATATATAAACATTTATCTATTCAATTGATTAATTCCTTTCTTTCTATGTGTTTATTTATTATATAATAGCATATGTTTTTTATTTTTGCAATATTATTGTGCAAATTTTAGTATTTTTATTGTGCACTTTTTGGTAAATCAGTTGTGCATTTTTAAGTTGTTTTGATGTGTAGGTTTTTAGTTGTTTTATTACGCGTGCTTTAATATATTTATTGATATAAACATAAAACTACCTAAAATCCTCCAAGTTCGTTGTTTCATAACTGTATCGGGTCTGTAAAAAATTCTGTGTAAACTGAAAAACCTTTTATGGTATAATAAAAATATATCAGGAGGTAATTTTCATGAGTGAAAAGGAAAAACAATTAGTAGAAGAAGAGGCAATGAATAAGTTGGTAAAGGAAATATTAAAAAACGGAGATGTAAAAACAGTATTTGATGTAGAAACAAAATTAAAGCAATCATTTGGAAAAGTAATTCAAAGTATGCTAGAAGAAGAAATGAAAGAACATTTAGGACATGAAAAATATGAATATACAAAAGAAAATAAAGATAACTATAGAAATGGAACAACATCAAAGAAAGTAAAAAGTAACTTTGGAGAAATAGAATTAAATGTTCCTAGAGATAGAAAAGGAGAATTTGAGCCAATAATAGTGCCAAAACATAGTAGGGATATATCAAACATAGAAAATCAAATTATAAATTTGTACAGTATAGGAACAAGTACAAGAGAAATAAGTGAATATATAGAAGAAATGTATGGCTTTAGTGTATCAGCAGAAATGGTAAGTAATATAACAGATAAAATAATACCAGAAATGGAAGAATGGAAAAGTAGAAGATTAGAAGAAATATACCCATTTATATACATAGATGCAATCCATTTTAATGTAAAAGAAAATGGAGTAATAGGAAAAAAGGCAGCATATGTAGCAATGGGAATAAGCATAAATGGAATAAAAGAAGTATTAGGAATATATATAGGAGAAAATGAGAGTTCAAAATTTTGGATGACAGTATTTAATAACTTAAAAAACAGAGGAATAAAAGATATATTAATATTATCATCAGACGGATTAACAGGAATAAAAGAAGCAATAGCAGTAGCATTTCCTAAAACAGAACATCAAACATGTATAGTACATTTAACAAGAAATACATTAAAATATGTATCACACAAAGATAAGTATAAATTTGCACAAGATTTGAAAGCAATATATACAGCATCAGATGAAGAAATAGGAAAGAAATTAATGTATGAAGTAGCAGAAAGATGGAAAAGTAAATATCCAACAGCGATGGATAGATGGGAAGAAAATTGGGGAATAATAAGTCCATTTTTCAAATTTAGTCAAAAGATAAGAAAAATGATATATACAACAAATAGTATAGAGAGCTTAAATAGTAGTTATAGAAGATTAAATAAAGCAAGAAATGTGTATCCAACAAAAGAGTCATTAATGAAAGTATTATACTTATCAACAAGGAAAGCAACAAAGAACTGGACAAGCAAAGTTCCAGGCTGGGGAGAAGTATTAAGAGAGTTAGAAATAACATATAAAGGAGGAATATAAAGCAAAAATCATAAGAAACAGTTACAACTTTTGCTTTATATGTTATAATAAAAATAGTTATTAAGTTTCATAAAAGGTAAAATCGTTTTACACAAAAATATTTACACTCTCACTGTATCGCTGACAAGGGCTAGTCTCTGACAAGCGCTCAGGATTACAAATATAAAGTGGGCCTACACGAACCGTAGCCGTAGCCACTGTTGGTGGTACCGCCGTAGCCACGAACGCTCGTGTAGTCGGTGGTACTGTTGTTGTAGTAGCCTCCACGAGTGACGCAAGGAGCGTGAGGGTAGGAGCACGTCTCGGTACTCCATTCCCAAGTGTTTCCTGCCATATCATATATATTACATCTTATGTCTTGAGCTACGTCTCCTTCGTCTAGATTGTAATCTAATATACTTCCTCCACATTTTTGAAGGGCTCTTGCTGTATTTCTTCCCCTTTGCTGTGAATAATTTGTATCTCCGCTAAATTCTTGTATAAAAACTATTGCTGTATCCCATGCATAACTATTTATTAAATCACTTTGGAAATTATCACTACTATACATATTTTGGCATAGACTCGATGCTTGTGGCTGTGTTATCCAATTATATGGATATACTCCTGTTTTACATACTATTGGGTTTGTATCTATTGTACTACTTGTTCTTGCTGAGTTTGTTGCTGTTGCGTCTCCTGCTTCGTATCGTCCTATATAATATCCATGACTTGTTGTTGCCTTTGTTATAAAGTCCTCTAAATTCTTAGCTATTTCATTTCCATAAGTGCTACTTGCAAGTTCCTTATAATATGTTGATATAGCAACACTACTTGATGTATCTTCCCAATTTTCGGCTGATTGGACTAATGTTGCTTTTCCATATTTTTCTCCTGCTGTTGAATCAAATGTATATCTTCCTAGTGTTATTGTTACCTTATTTTCTTCTGTATGATCCGCACTAGTATATATATCTCCTACTGGTATCCATACGAATTGACTTCCTTTTGTGTTTTCATCTCCTGCTGTTGAGTCTTCTATTACTACTCCTTCTGCTATCGTTACAGGTGAATCTTCTGCTATTTTAAATCCCTCTGGTACTTTTATTTGATTATCATACCTATCTTCTACAATTGTATTTTCTGTTACCGTTTGTCCTGATCTTTTCAATTGTGCCAATGTGGAATTATCATATGTTCCTGTTATCTTTTCTCCATTTACATATCCAGTTTTTCCCCACACAATGTCTTCCGCTGTAGCTGTTGCATCTGATGTGTCTAATACTTCCATCTTTCCGGTTATTCCACCTATGGTTATTCCATTTAGAATATAATTAGATATTAGACTTGAGCTTGCATTTGCTGTTGCCACTGAATATCCTTCACTTGCAACTTGATTATTGTTTTTTATTACGCTTGTAGTTATAACTATGGCTACAATAACTGCAACTATCAATATTGCTATTCCTCCTATTAGCTTTTGCTTTTTACTTAGTTTTTTCATTTTTAAAATTCTCCTTCCTTTCTTCTTAAGCATAAAAAACTATGCCAATTAGACATTTTTTATACGTCTAAAAAGCATAGTTTTTCCTCTATGTTCACATAAACTTCTTTTATTAAATCTTACGATATATATATATATATATATACAGCCTCAAGGCTTTCAGCGATTTTAGTCATTATTTTGTGCTCCTCATTTTTTCTTAATTATATATTTGATTATTATTTTTTTCAAGTAAAAATGGAGGTTCTACTTTATAATAGCCCTCCATCTAAATAATTTTTTCCACCATAATATGCATGAGCAATATACACCATCTTTTTTAGTTCATCTATGGTATATAAAATAACATAATTATTTACAATCATCCTTCTATATTGTCGTTCTGTTCTATCTGTCTTTTCTATCCCTGTACACATTCTTGGTGAATTTTCTAATAAAAGAATATTGTTCGTTACTTTTTCCCTTAACCTATTTGAAGCATCTATATTTTTTAATTGACTAGAAATGTAATCAATCATTTCATCAAATTCTTCCAAAAATTGATCGGTTAATTTGACTCTATATTCCATATTTTTCTTTCCATTCTTGGAAAACTTCTCTAGCGTCTCTTACTCTTCCATTTCTTATATCATCTTCAGCCCTTAATAAATGTTCTTCTATGTCATTCTTTAATTCTTCTTTACTCATAACTATTACATTATTATTTTTGCTTACAGCTGTTTCCAATTCTTTTATTTTTTGCATATCAAGACACCTCTCTTTTTTAATACTATTAATAGTATATCATAAAATTGCTCTTTTTAAAATAATATTTCTTTAAATTTCACACCACCAATTTTTGTGCCAACTCTAATTCCTCTTGACTTAAATTAAAATCTCCTCCCTTGTTTTTTATTAAAATATGTATGTTTTCTATGTTTCTTGCTTCTTTTAAAGTATTTTCTAATGGTAAAGTTTTGTCTAATTCATCTTCTAATTTGTTATATGCTTTTTCCATTCCATTAAAGTCTTGATTGTTATAGCAGTCTTTCCAATTTTCTGCATATTTATTTATTTTTTCTACTGATGATACTTGATTTTTAAATTCTTCTTCTATGTTATTACTTATGGTATCAAGGATTGCGTCCTTTCCACCTTTTATTACTGAACATATTGCGCTTGGTATTTTTCCAAATTTAGAGCAAAAGTTTAATGCATAATCTAAGGCGTCAGAAATACCATCAATTATCCCACCACTTTTTACAGCATTTTCTGCTTGTGTTACACTTTCAAATTTTCCTGTAAAGATTCCTACTACACTTTTGCCAAAATCTACTGCTGATGATATAGCTTCTTCAACTCCTGCTTTAAATCCATTGTTTAATAAAGCATCTTTTACGTCTATAACTTGTTCTTCAATTAAATCTGGTAATAAAAATCTTATTCCTGTGTCTAATCCTGTATTTATTACTTTACCAAGTGTTGTGTCTAAAAATCCTTTTTGCTCATCTAATGTTACTTCTGAAGATGTCAATAAATTATTGCTTAAATTGTTAACTAACTCCATAATATTTCTCCTTTATTATTTGTTTTTTAATATTTTCAATTTCTTTTTTTAATTTATTTTCTTCTGT
>CALXWM010000030.1 GCA_944392425.1 uncultured Clostridia bacterium | reverse complement strand
TCTACCAATAAAACATGAGACATTTTTACTAAAAATTCAAAAACAAAAACGGGACATTTTTACTAAAAATTCACAGATTTTGGCTTGAAATTACAACAAAAAGTTAATAAAATCTTTTAAAATTAATAGAAATTTATGAAAAAATATTATATAATATAATGGATAAAAAATTCGAAAGGAAATTTCAATGGATAAAATTAATGAATTAGTCGCATGGATACAGTCAATAGAACTTTCACAAGTCATAAATGTAATTATTTGCATAGTTGCAATCATATTTACTGTCATAATTAGCCCATTTATAAGCTTAGCAATTGCAAAAATATTTGGCTGGAAAAAAACTAAAAAAGAATTAAAAAATGGCATTATATATAATGCACTAAAATATTTTCTTATGGCTACAGGCATACTATGGTCAATTAGAATATTAGGTCTAAATGAAGAAATAAGTAATTTCGTTGATAAACTATATAGAATAGCAATTGTTTGGGTAATTGCAAAAACTGTTTCGGATGTATTTTCAAAAGGAAAATTCTTTGCATCAAAATTTAAAGACAAAGCAAATGACCCAATGATAAATATAATTAATAAAACTATAAAAGTTGTTTTATACATATTAGCAGCATATTTAACACTTAAGGAATTTAATTATGACTTGGGAGGTATCTTGACAGGCCTAGGTCTAAGCACTGCTATTATAGCGTTAGCTGCACAAGATACTTTTAAAGATGTATTTTCAGGACTTTCTATATTCTGGGACAAACCATTTGCAATAGGAGATTGGGTAGAAATTGGCAATGTATCTGGAACAGTAGAAAATATAAGTTTTAGAAGTACAAAATTAAGAACAACAGAGGATACAATAATTACTCTACAAAATTCTGCAATAAGTTCACAAAACATAGTTAACTGGGGTGTTATTAAGAAAAGAATATATAAAGCAAATCTAAAACTTCCTCTTGAAACAGAAGAAGTAACAGTTGAAAAAGCATTAAACAGAATTAGATTTATTTTAAGATATAACAAAGATATTATAAAAAATTCAGTAAGTGTACATTTTAACGAGATCAAAGATGACGGCATAAATATTAATATTTATCTAGAAACAAATATTACAGCATATGGGGAATATCAAGATTTTTGCAATAAACTAAATTTGACTTTGCTTAATATACTAGAAACACAGGGAATTAAGCTTGCTTATCCAGGACAAAACATATACATAAAGTCAGAACCGGAACAAAATACAGCAATAGTTAAACATAGTAGACCACACAAAATAAAAGAGTCAAAAAATAAAACGGAAATTAATTAAAATTCTTAATAGTTAACAAAAATTCACATAATAGACATAATATTGTAGTACAATTATCTTATAGAAAAATAAAGTTACAAGTCACAGCAAAATAACTTTTGTAATTATATTCAAATTAAGATAGAATATTTTTTGTTGTTATCTTGTAAAAGGGAAGAAGGTATAAATGAAAGGCGTTACTATATTAGTTGTAGATGATGAATTTAGAATGAGAAAATTAGTAAAAGACTTTTTACAAAAAGAAGATTTTACTGTATTAGAAGCGGGCGATGGAGAAGAGGCAATAAAAATTTTTGATGAAAATAAAGAGAAAATTAATTTAATATTATTAGATGTAATGATGCCAAAACTTGATGGATGGTCAGTTTTAAGGCAAATTAGACAAGAATCAAAAGTTCCAGTTATAATGCTTACTGCAAGAGGAGAAGAACAGGACGAGTTATTTGGGTTTGAGTTAGGAGTTGATGAATATATTTCAAAACCATTCAGTCCTAAAATACTTGTTGCAAGAATTAAGGCAATATTAAATAGAACAGAGGATAAACAAAAAGAAAATAAAAACTATGGTGGTATTGAAATAAATACAGAAGGAAGAACTGTAACAGTTGATGGAAAGTTAGTAGAATTAAGTTTGAGAGAGTATGAGCTCTTAAAATATTTATTGGATAATGAAAATGTAGCATTATCAAGGGATAAAATATTGAATAATGTATGGAACTATGACTATTATGGAGATTCTAGAACAATAGATAGTCACATAAAAAAGATAAGACATAAACTAGGTAAAAAAGGTAAGTACATTAAAACTATCAGAGGAGTTGGATATAAGTTTGAAGTTAAATAATACTTTTAAATCAATTAGATTCAGACTATTTGGAACACTATGTATTAGCATAGTGTTAATTATATTTTGCCTTATAATCATAAATAATGTTGTTTTAGAAACATTTTATTTATATTCTAAAACAACAACCGCAGTTAATATAAGTGAAGGTATTAACGATTATTATAATGGCGTTTTTACATATAATATAAATGATAGATTAAGAGAACAAGAAAGAAAAAATAATATAGATATATTAATTTTAGATGAAAGCTTTAATGTTGTATATTGTAGTAATCAAGAGATTATAGACAGTGTAAATATATTAAATTCTGTATATAATATAAGAAGCAATTTAATATATTCTCAAAATAATATGTTGATACAAAAAGTAGAAGAAAGTAAAAATAATCAATATTTATTATTAAGAGCATATTTAGATAATGGATATATAAATTATATAAAAATTCAAATACAGCCAATAAAAGAAACAGTAAGAATATCTAACGATTTACTTTTAATAATAGGTGTTCTTATGATTATAATTGCAGCTGTAATAGCTTCTATTATAGCAAATAAATTTACAAAACCAATTTTACAACTAAATAGAATAACAAAAAGAATGGCAAATTTAGACTTTAGCCAAAGATATAGAATATCTGACACAGAAGATGAAATAAATATGCTCGGAAGAAATATAAATGAAATGTCTGATAAGCTAGAGTTAACAATAAATAGATTACAAAGCAATAATTCAAAATTGGAACAAAATATAGAAGAAAAATCTAAAATAGACGAAATGAGAAAACAGTTTATTTCAGATGTATCACACGAATTAAAAACGCCAATAGCACTTATTCAAGGATATGCAGAAGGTTTAATAGAAAATGTAAATTCTGATGAAGAATCAAGAAAATTTTATGCAGAAGTAATCTTAGATGAGTCAAATAAAATGGATACAATGGTAAAAAGATTACTAGAGCTAATGAAACTGGAATACCAAGAAAGAAAATTTAATGATACAGAATTTGATTTAACAGAGCTAATAAAAGAAGAACTAAGAAGAAATACAGTTGTAATAAAAGAAAATAATATAAAAATAGAGTTTGAAGATAAGAAAAAAATAAAAGTATTTGCAGACCAAGAATATATAGAACAAGTTGTAAGCAATTATTTAACAAATGCTATAAAACATGCTGAAGAAAAAAATAGCGAAAAGAAAATAATTATTAGAACAGAAAATAGAAAAGACAAAGTTAGACTATTTGTTTATAACACAGGAGAAAATATACCAAAAGAATATATTAATAAAATATGGGGAAGATTCTATAAAGTAGACTCTTCAAGAAATAGAAATACTGGTGGCACAGGAATTGGACTCGCTTTAGTTAAAGCCATAATGAATAATTACAATAATGAATATGGTGTGAGAAACTTAGAAAATGGTGTTGAATTTTATTGTGATATAAATAAAAAAGCGTAAAATTTTCCGTCCCCAAAGGAAAATAAAAAGAATATTAACAAACCTATTTACATAAATTACCAAAGATGATATAATGTTTCTATGAAAATTAATTTTAATAGAAAGAATCTAAACATTATATCATTTTTGGTATCTTTAATTATTTTTATAATCATTGTATTTATCATAAGATTAATTACAAATCAAAATACAAATCAAGAGTATTCATACATAATGCCAAGCGATGAGAGTAGTGCTAATAATGAACTTCCAATAGCAAGTACAAATATAGTTAGTGCAAATGAACAAAATTTTGACCAAACAAATTCTAATAAGTTAGCAGATTTGCCTGTAGCACAAGTAACTAACTGGCAAATTGAAATCGAAAAACTAAATCTTACTACTAATATTGCAGAAGGAACAAGTAGTGATGTAATAAGCAACAAGGTAGGGCATTATACTAACTCAAATATTTTAAGCGGAATAATTGCTTTAAAAGCATACAATATTGGCGAAGGTAACAATTATTTTGCAAATCTAAAAGAACTCCAAATAGGTGATGAGATAAAATACACAGTAAATGAAAATCAAAGCACATACAAAGTTACTTTGAATAAGATTATTGAATGTAGCGAAAGCTTAAGCGAAGTAGATGAATTTACTCAAATACTAAATAATATAAAAGGTAATAGTATAGATAATGAAGATACTAAAACAGAAAATGACCAAAGTAAAAATGATATATTAATTTTAATTACATATGTAAAAGACATGCCTAACAATCTTAGGTGTGTTGTGGCGGAAAAAAATTGAAAAACTTTTACGTTAGCGATTGACAAATAAAAAAATTAAATGTATAAAAATGATATAAGGTAAACAAAAAATCAAGAAAGAAGGATAAAATAAACATGAGAAACCGTGAAAGCCTTGCGGCTGTTGAGAGAGAGAGAGAGAGAGAGAGAGAGAGAGTATACTTTTACTCAACAAAAAATCTATCAATTCGACCATATGTAATTTTGTAAATGAAACTATATTAAAACATAGAATGAAAGCTATGTATTTTAGACGAACATAAAAATCGTTTAAAATATGTAGTTTTTTTGTGTATGTATAAAAAATACAAATTTGGAAATAATTACAATAAAAAAACAAGAAAATTAAAATATGCAATTAAAGATAATTGCAAAATAATATTACTTGTGATATAAATTAATATGAAAGAAAAAGCTTAAGAAAAGAAAGCATGAAGGGAGAAGAGAAGCTTATGAAGAAACTAAGCAAAAAGCAAAAGTTAGTAGGATTTATAGCAATTATATTAGTAGCAGTAATATTAGCAATAGTAATTACTACAAATATAACAAGTAATAATAATCAAATAGCAAACCAAGAGGAATATTTAGCCACAACTGCAAATGCAGGGTCAAGTTTAGTTGCAAGTTACATAAAAAAAGGAATAACCATAGGAGGAATAACAGGAACGCTAGAAACACTTGATACAAATGATGCCACAGCCTATGCAGAAGATATCGCTTATGGAAAAGTAGCATATGCAAGAGGAGAAAGAATAGTAGGAACAAGAATTGACGAAGATTCAGTACTAAATTTACAAGATGTATATTATGCAGATTTAGATAGTAGTGGAGAAATAACAGTAGACGGAGTAATATTTGCAGATTTAGCAGGAGCAGAAGAAAGCGGGCAATGGCGGAGATTCTGGTGGAACATATACAATTCCATCGGAAATAGGACTTGAACAATATTATATAAAAGGAGAATATACAGACGAACACTTTGGAACGGGAAAAGTAATAGCGCCAGTAGAAGGAACAAGTGGAAATGACAGATTTTATGTAATGGCATTAGAAGATATAAACCCAGGGACATATTATTGCTGGTATGATGCAGCATATGGAAAACTAAATAAAACTGTAGGAAGTTCAGAAAATGATTTTGGACAAGGAAGAGAAAACACAGAATATGTAAACAATAAATGGAATGATCCAAGTTTGCCATGGGGAGCACATAATGCTAATTCAAGCTATGATGATATGTGGGAAGTAATACAGGAAGAAATAGCAGACGGCTGGTTTGTACCATCAAAATCAGAATGGGCAGCATTTGCAAAAGCTTTTGATATTACAAGTAGCAATTATTCAAGCAAATATGGACTTAGCCACTACTACTGGTCTTCTTCGCAGAACAGTACGTACACCGCTTATTACGCGGACTTCGGCAACGGCAATATCTACGGCGGCAGTGTGCGCAGCGGCAACTACGTTCGCTTAGCCACGACTTTCTAATTTTTGTAAAAAAATTTAAAAATGAAAGAGTAAAAATAAATTGAAAAGCAAAATAAACCAAAAAAGAATCACTGGACACAATCAAAAGTAGATGAAGCAACCAAAAAGATAAATCAAGAAATCTATAAAAGAAATAGGCAAGCTCCCATTCATCTAAAAATGGACGATTTAGCAATATTAATAAATGATAAAATAACTAGAAGAGGTATAGCCAAGGGTTTAGTTTTTATACAAGAAGATTTGAATAACAATACGAACAACGCTTATAACGCGAACTTCAACAACGACAACATCAACAACAACAATGTGAACAACAACAACTATGTTCGCCTTGCCACGAGTTTCATTATAGTAAATAAAATGTCTTTCTCAATTGAAAGGCATTTTTATAAAGGAAAGATATATGGAAGATAGAAAGCTAAGTTGTAATGGCAAAAATAATTGACTTATAGCATTTAAAAATATATAATAATACTATGTAAATTATGAATAGTAAATAGTTGCTAATCAATAAAAAAAGGTTTAGTTTGAAAGAAATTCTTTCATTACTGAGTGTGCCTTTGAGCGAAGCGAGAAAGGAAAAGATTTTCATGAATAAAAAAAGAAATATAATCATTTTTGTTATAATTTTAATTTTAATAGTAGCTGGTATTGTTGGTGTTTCAATATATTTAAATAATTTAAAATATAAATACGAATTATCAACTATACAAGATAGTGAAATTCAATACTATAAATTAGAACAAGATGGTAAATATGGAGTAATAGATAAAAACGGAACAGTAGTTTTACAGCCAACATATGCATCCATAGATATCCCTAACCCTACAAAAGCTGTATTTATTAAATCAGATGATGGACAAAACTATTCTGCAGTAGACACAAATGGAAGCCCACTATTTACTGACTACGATAGTGTTGAGGCAATTTCTATTAATAGCATAACAAGCAATATTCCATATGAAAAAACTGTACTTAAATATAAATTAGGTGGTCTTTATGGAATAATGGACTTTGATGGAAATAAAATTACAGAAAACATATATAACTCAATTACAAATATTGACTACAAAGAAGGTAATCTTAGAGTAGAGCAAAATGGGAACTATGGTGTTATAAATATTAAAGGCACTACTATATTAGAGCCTGAATATGATGCTATAATGGCAGATGGTTATTATGATGAAGAAACAAAATACGAAAATGCAGGTTTTGTGCTAAGAATTGTAACAGACGATGGCTACAGATTTGGATATGCAGATAAAAAAGGTAAAATAATATTAGATACATTATACAATGAAATAAGCCGTTTAACAGAGATAGAAGGAGAAGATGTATATTTAGTAACATCATCAAATGGAAGATATGGATTATATAAAAATAACAAAGAAATATTAGCAAATGAATACACAAATATAAGCTTTGATCCAAATAATAATTTGTTAATAGTACAAAAAGACCAAGCACAAGGTGTTGTAAACTTAGAAGGAAACAATATTGTACCTATTGACTATGACAGTATTATAATAGGTGGTAAATATATTGATGCACAAAAAGGTGAAGAAACTGTAGTTTTTGACGCTGAGGGAAATAATTTAGATACAGATATTATAAGCTATAACCAAGTAAGTGATTTAGCGATAGTAATTGATAAGAATAATAATTACAATATAGTGGATGCATCGGGTAATAAAAAATTACGTGAAAATTACACTTATATAGAATATTTTAACAACAATTACTTTATTGTTACAAAAGGTAACAAAACAGGCGTTATAGATGGTAATGGAAATGTAGTGATTAATTTAGAATATGATGCAATTCAAGAGATAGATGGTAC
Source organism: uncultured Clostridia bacterium (assembly GCA_944392425.1). Taxonomy (GTDB): domain Bacteria; phylum Bacillota; class Clostridia; order TANB77; family CAG-508; genus CAG-793. Next base: position 9,890 of record CALXWM010000030.1, on the reverse strand, counting down.
GAATGTACTTCAAGCAATAAAAACTGATGATAATAGAACAGATATTATAGATAGCAATATGAACATTCATGAAGGAATTGTAAATGCAAATGTTTTGAAAAAGGATAATTATATAAAAGTATTTTCAGAAACAGAAATGAAATACTATGATTTTTCAGGAAATGAAATAACATACAAATCTTTATTCCCAAATAATAATCTATATGCTAGCCAAAGTGATGGAAAATGGGGATTAGTTAATAACAAAGGAACAGTAGTAGTGCCATATGAATATGACATGGTAACAGAACAAAATGGCAACGTGGCAGGAGTAAAAAAGGATGGAGTTTGGCAAGTCGTAGACACAAATGGACAAATTGTAAGTGATGGTCAATTTAATCTATCTTGGCTTGATGTAACATTTTTAGGTGGTTATTATAAAGTAAATAATTCAACTAATGGAACAGTATATAGTGGAACTGTGCAAAATTAATTATTATAGTTATTATGAAAGTTTCAATATATAATCTTCCGCATTTCACTTTGCGGGTCGCTAATCGCTTTAGCTTAAAAAATAATAAAAAAAGAGGTAAAATATGTACAAAGAATATGGAATTAGTGAAGAGACATTTAATTTAGTAAATAAATGCGAAAAAGAAGTAAAAGAAGAATTTGATAAGATAAGTGAAATTTGCGAATACAATTCGCTAAAGGTATTAAAAGCATTTCATGACAATAACCTATCAGAAGTGCATTTTAACGAAACAACTGGATATGGCTATGATGATATAGGAAGAGAAACTATTGAAAAAATATATAGTCAAATCTTTGGCACAGAAGATAGTTTAGTTAGAGGCCAATTCATTTCTGCCTCACATGCTTTAAATGTAACATTATTCGGTATTTTAAGGCCAGGCGACACTATGCTTAGCATATGTGGCAAGCCTTATGACACTCTTGATGAGGTAATAGGCATTAGAGAAAATGCAAGTTCACTTAAATCATTTGGCGTTAAATATGAACAAATAGATTTAATAGATAATGATTTTGATTATGAGCACATAAAAAATAGAATTAGTCAAAAAAATATAAAATTAGTAGAAATACAACGTTCTAGAGGATATGCTTTAAGAAATAGTATAACTTTAGATAAAATTAAAAAAGTTATAAAATTAATAAAAGATGTAGACCCAAATGTTATAATTATGGTGGACAACTGTTATGGAGAATTTACAAATAAAGAAGAACCATCAAATTTTGGTGCAGATGTATGTGTAGGTTCACTAATAAAAAATCTAGGTGGAGGTATTTCGCCAAATGGAGCCTATGTTGTCGGAAGAAAAGATTTAATACATTTAGTTGGTGAAAGATTAACATTACCAGGTGAAGGAAAAGATGTAGGGCCAACTCTTGGAATGAATAAAAAAATTCTACAAGGATTATTCTTTGCACCAAGTGTTGTATCTAGTAGTTTAAAAACAGCTGTGCTTACAAGTAAAGTAATGGAAAATTTAGGATATAAAGTACAGCCTAAGTTTAATGAATGTAGAACAGATATAGTTCAAACCATAGAATTTAACGATAGAGAAAAATTAATAAAATATTGTCAAGGAATACAAATGGGGTCACCAGTTGACTCAAACTCAATTCCAGTACCCGGAGATATGCCAGGGTATGAAGATCAAGTAATAATGGCAGCAGGAGCATTTACACAAGGCTCATCAATAGAACTTAGCTGTGATGCACCATTAAGACCACCATATTTAGCATTTCAACAAGGTGGACTTACATATGAGTATGGTAAATTGGGATTAATGAAAGCTGTAGAAAATATAAAATAGAGGATATTATGAATGTAGTTGTAATTGGTGGTGGACCTGCTGGTATACTTGCAGGAATTAGCGCAAGCGAGCAAGGTAATCAAGTAACTATTCTTGAGAAGATGAATACTTTAGGTAAAAAACTTTGCATAACAGGAAAAGGCAGATGCAATATAACCAGTAGTTTACCAATAGATGAATTTATCAAAAACATACCTGGTAATGGTAAGTTTTTATATAGTGCTTTTAAAAATTTTACAAATAAAGATATTATAAACCTTTTAGAACAGGAAGGTTTAAAAACAAAAGTAGAAAGAGGAAATAGGGTATTTCCAGTAACTGATAGAGCATCTGATGTACGAGATGCTCTAATTCGAGTTCTAAAAAAGAAAAATGTAAAAACCATTACTGATGCAAAAGTAGAAGAAATAGAAGTTAAAAATGGAAAAGTTACAGGTGTATATTACATACTAAATTCAAACTTGCAATTTATAGGGGCAGACAAAGTAATTTTAGCAACTGGAGGAAAAAGTTATCCACTAACTGGTTCAACAGGTGACGGCTATGAAATGGCAAAAAAACTTGGTCATACTATAACTGAAATACGCCCATCACTAGTTGCTCTTAAGGCAAAAGGAGATATTTGCCAAAGGTTACAAGGTTTAAGCTTGAAAAATGTGGGATTAAAAATTTATAGAGATAATAAATTAGTTTATGAAGATTTTGGAGAAATGTTATTTACACATTTTGGCGTATCTGGTCCAATAATTTTAAGTGGATCAGCTCATTTAGTAAGAGGTAGTATGGAAAATGTGTATATTAGTATAGACTTAAAACCAGCATTAGATGAAGCAAAACTTGATGAGAGAATTTTAAGAGATTTTTCAGAAGGAAAGAATAAAGAATTTAAAAATAGTTTGGATAAATTATTACCACAAAAGCTAATACCAGTAGTTGTAGATATAATGAATAAAATTACAAATGAAGATTTTAAGATAGATGAAAAGGATAATATATCAAATAAAAAAGTAAATTCAATCACAAAAGAAGAAAGGCACAAACTAGTTAAATTATTAAAAAATTTTAATATAGCAATTGAAGGATTTAGACCAGTAGAAGAGGCTATTGTTACCGCAGGTGGAGTGAATATAAAAGAAATAAATCCTAAGACAATGGAATCTAAATTAGTTACAGGATTATATTTTGCTGGAGAGATAATTGATGTAGATGCTTATACAGGAGGATTTAATTTGCAAATAGCTTATTCAACGGGATATACGGCAGGAATAGACATACAATAACTTAACTGAAATATCGAGAGCATATATTGAAAATTGTATAGAAGGAATGTGATTAATATGTTTCAATCAATAGAAAATGAATCAATTGCAGAAATAATAGTAAAAAAGTCTAAATTTATTGCAACTTTATATGAAGCAAATAGCAAAGATGAAGCGGAAAAAATTTTGCAAAATGTAAGAAAAAAATATTTTGATGCAAAGCATCATTGCTATGCGTATATTATTGAAAAAATAGAAAAATGTAGTGATGATGGTGAGCCGTCTGGCACAGCAGGAGCACCACTTTTGGCACTATTGAAATCTGCAAATCTAAAAAATGTAATAATAATAGTTACAAGATATTTTGGGGGCATACTTCTTGGTACAGGAGGTTTAGTTAGAGCATACACAGAGTCTGCAAAAAATGCCATAGAAAATGCAAAAATTGTATGCAAAGATTATGGAGTACAATTTGAAATAGAAATAAGCTATAATAATTTAAAAGAAATACAATTCATTTGTAAAAATTTAGACATAAGTATTATAAAAATAGAGTATCAGGAAAATGTAAAATTAATTTTGGAATCAACATTTGAAGCAAAAAAAGAATTAGAAAAAAGTGATAAAATATTAAGTCAAAGAGAAATAAAACAATTATTTGTTACAATTCACAGCTAATTGTATTATATCAAAGCTCCAATATACATTCCTCCGCATTTACTTCGAGGTTTCGCTATTCGCGAAAGCTCTCGCACGCTCCGACTGCGCTTCTAAGATAAAGACATTGGGCTATTGCTCCTTATCAGCTCGCTCGCTAAAAGCTCCGGAACATATATTGTAGCATAAAAACAAACATTAAGCTGTGAATTGTAACAATTTTTTTGAAAAAACTGAAAAATTATGGTAAAAACTATTGCACTATTTTGGAAAAATGTATATAATGAAGTTGTAAAATTTTACAAAAGAATGAATTAGGAGGTAAAAGGTAGTGAGTGACAAAATTAAGGTGCTAATAGCAGATGATAACTATGAATTTGGAATGACTTTAAAAAATTACTTGGTAAATGATGAAGAAATGGAAATTGTGGGAATAGCTAGAGATGGAGAAGAGGCTTATTCTGGTGTACTAAGGCTAAAGCCTGATGTACTTTTACTAGACGTAATAATGCCACACTTAGATGGTATAGGAGTTTTAGAAAAACTTAATAAAGCAAAATTAGAAAAGAATCCAATAAAAATAATGGTTTCAGCAGTTGGTCAAGATAAAATAACACAAAAGGCAATAGCATTAGGAGCAGACTACTACATAGTAAAACCTTTTGACATAGAACTATTAACACAAAGAATAAAAGAAATAAAAAATGATGACCCAGAAAGTTTAAAAGATATAATAATAAATCATGAAATAAAATCACCATATATATCAATTAAAAAATATGAAGAAAGTAACAAAAATGATTTAGAAGCAGCTGTTACAAATATTATTCATGAAGTCGGTGTACCTGCACATATTAAGGGATATCAATTTTTAAGAGAAGCAATTATTATGGCAGTGAAAAATGTAGAAATGATAAATCAAGTTACAAAATTGCTATATCCAGATATTGCAAACAAATATGGTACAACCCCTTCAAGAGTTGAAAGAGCTATCAGACATGCAATAGAGGTTGCTTGGGGAAGGGGAGATCCAAAAATCACAGAGAGTATTTTTGGCTACACTGTTTCTGCAGATAAAGGAAAGCCGACAAATAGCGAATTTATAGCAATGATTGCAGATAAACTACGATTAGAATTAAAATCTGCATAATTATTTAATAATAAATTTTATCAAAAAAATCTTCTACTCATAAAATATAGTAGGAGGTTTTTTTATTGAATAGAAAAAATTAAACTTTTCTATCCAATAAAAAACATATTGAATAGGAAAAAACAAGTTTTTCCTATTTAACAAAAACATTGCACACAATTTTACTATGTGTACAACCAAAAGAAATGTAATTTGGTTGAAAAACTATGTGTCCTTCGGAAAGGAATGAAATTTATAATGAAAATTAAATGTAATATATGTAATATTTTACCTGTAATTTTATCGATATTGATTTTAATAATTACAATTATAATAACAAACAATAATCCACAAGAACAAAAAAGTATATTATCATTAATAGCTGTTCCAGGAGATAATACAACTGTTGGAACAACAATAATAAAATTTAGTAAAAATGAAATAGAAATAGGAACAGCAATGACTCATACAGTAGGAAGTGATACAATAAATATAAATGAATCTGGAATATATCAAATTTCTTATCAAATTTTTGGCGAAAGACAAACTTTTGGAACATACAACTTTAATGCAGTTATTTTAGTTAATGGAGTGGTTTTAGATGATACACAAAATGAAACCCCTATATTAAAAGATAATGTAATAAATAGAATGACTAAAACTAGTACTGTAATTTTACGTTTAAATGCAGGAGATACTTTACAGTTGGGTACTATTACTGTTGAGGATATAATTTTCGATAGAGCAAGGATTGATATAGAAAAAATTTATTAAGTAAAAGCTATTTAAGAATAGTAAACTAAAAAATACTTAAGACAAGAACAAATATATATAATTAATCATAAGATATATAAGAAGGATAAATAGTAATAAACTATTAATACCTTAGAAAGGAAATGTTTTCTATATGTGTAAATGTAATTGTATAATCGATGTTATTATAAGTTTAGCACTAGGAATTGTTATAGGATTAGTATATTCAACAGGAGTTATTACAGGTATAATTCCAGTTCTTTGGATAATTCTTGGTATAGCAATTTTAACAATAATTTTATCATTATTAAATAGAAAATGCTTGTGCAAAAATGGTAGATGCATTGCTATAGCTACTGTTGGAGCAATAATATTATCTATTATAGGATTATCTATAACTTTAGCAACATCTTTGGTATATGCTATAATAATTGGTTTATTTGGCTTCTTTGCAGTATGGGTATTACTATCTTTATACAGATTAATAGTATGTTTTGCAGAAGAAAGTTGTAAATGCTAATTTATTAGTAAAAAAATTGCAGTTAGTAAAATTTATTATTATTCACATCTTATTATTTAGTCTAAGTCAGCAATATACATTTTTGCAATTCTATATAACAAATTGGCTGTGAGTAGTAACAAAAATTTTACTAGACTGCAATTTTTATATTACTAATACTTGAAAAATACTAGAAATATAGTATAATATACTTACATTTTTAAAATAAAAATAAATTAGAAATTTTCAATATAAAAGAAGTTCTAAAATAACAAGGAGGAAAAAACAGTGATAGACTACGAACCAGTAAAAAGAACTAAGGACTTAATAAAAATAAAAGTAATCGGTGTTGGTGGAGGCGGAAACAACGCAGTAAACCAAATGATAGTATCAGATGTTGATGGAGTAGAATATATATTAGTAAACACAGAAAAAGGAATATTAGAAAGAGCAAATACTAATGGTTGCAAAACTTTACAAATTGGAAAAGAAGTTGCTCAAGGATTGGGAGCAGGAGCAAATCCAGAGGTTGGAGAAAAAGCTGCTAGAGAAAGTATAGATGATATAGATAAAATATTAGATGGAACAGACCTTTTATTTGTTACAGCAGGTATGGGTGGAGGTACTGGAACAGGTGCTATACCAGTTATTGCAGAAGAAGCAAAGAAAAAAGGAATAATGACAATAGGAATAGTAACAAAGCCATTTGCATTTGAAGGAAAACTTAGAAGTGTTAGGGCAAACCTTGGAATAGACAAGCTTAAGCCAAATGTAAATGCACTTATTGTGATTTCAAATGATAAATTGTTACAGAACACAGAAACAAACGTATCAATACTTAATGCATTTAAAATGACAGATGACATACTAAGACAAGGAATTCAATCAATTACAGATATTATAAATTCAGTAGGAACAATAAATGTAGACTTTGCAGATGTTCAAACAATTTTAAGTTATCAAGGATTTTCGTACATGGGAATAGGTAAATCTACAGGTGAAAATAAAATAGTAGATGCTACTTTAGATGCACTAAACAATCCTTTAACAGAAACAGGTATTGAAGGTGCAAAAGGCGTTATATTTAATATTAAAGGTAGTGAAGACATAAGTCTAGAAGATATTAACAAAAGTGCAAGTTTAATTGGAGAAAAGGTTAGCCCTGATGCAAATGTTATTTTCGGAACTGTTATAGATGAAGACCTTGGAGACGAGGTAATAGTTACAGTTGTAGCTACAGGTGTTGAGGAAAAGGATAAAAAAAATGACAATAAAAGAATTTAAATTATTACATATTTCAGTTTTAGATGGAGATAAAGAAGTGTACAATGGAATGAGTGAAGATACTCCACAAGAACTTTTAGATAAGCAAATAAAAATAGAAGGTATGGAAGATAAAGTTTTAAAGGTAAAAATAATTTAATTACTTTTTATGTATAAATCTACCATAAGTGGAAATAATTTTATCAAATAAATTATTTAACAATCGTATAAAGATAAGTTTAGGCAAGTTTGCTATTATAAAAGATTGTAAAAAACAAAGGAGATAAAATTATGGGAGATTTAAACAAAAAGTATATAATAAACAAGGCTGAGAAAATCTTAGAAAAATGCGAAGAAAAATATAAAGATGAAAGTAAAAGCAAGCGAAAAATAAGAGAACTTGAGATTGAATGCAAAAAGCTGAAAAGATATAATTGGGCTTGGAAGATTCTATTAGCTTTAGTTACAGTTACTGCTCTAATAATTGTATTGTAATTTATTTATCATATCGACACATATATTTCTTTTTATTACACATAAATTAAGTATAAAACTTTTTAATTAGTCATATATTTTAAAAGACTAGTTAAAAAGTTTTTTTGTTGAAGATAGAATCAAGTCAAAGCATTTACTCTAAAAAATTAAGGTTATAGGTAAGCCAAAAAACCTAAATCATATGCAAGGGAAGAAGTCTATGGAAAGAATAATAAGTGAGCAAGATAGAATAAGACGAGCGGAAGAGATTGCTGGAAGAAGAAGAGGCACTATTTCAGCAAGAGATATAAATGTTGAGCGTAGTAAAAAGAAGATGCCTATGCTTACGAAAGTATTTATACAAACTGTGGCGAGTATGTGTATATTTGGATTGGCATACTTTATGTCGCAGAACAATTATCCTTTTATGGATAGTGTAAGAATTGTGCTAAGTGCAGACGTAAATATAGGACAAATATATAATGGATTAAGCAATAGCTTTAAATCTGTTACAGATTGGTATAACGGTTTAGTAGCTGATGCGGAACAAAATGAGCAGGATATTACAAATAATATTGATAACCAAAATGTTCAGGGAGAAGCGAGTGGAGAAACATCAAATGAAACTGAAAATGCCATTTCGAAAGAAGGCACTACTAATGAAATTGGAAATGCTACTTCAGAAGAAGGAGTAACGGCTGAAACTGGTGGAATAGGTGGCAGTGATGAAAATATTACTTTAAGTCAAGATGAACAAGACATAGCATATATAAAAGAAAATGTATCAATAATTGTACCAGTATATGGAACGGTAACATCAGGCTATGGACCTAGAACTCCTACAGATATTATTTCAGCAAATCATGCAGGACTTGATATAGGTGCAAATGAAGGAACAGAAATTGTTGCAGCGATGGAAGGTACTGTAGAACTTGTATCAAGCTATGGAGACTATGGAAATCATGTAAAAATAACAAACGGAGAAGTAAGCACAATGTATGCACATTGCAAAGACATATATGTAAATCAAGGGGATTATATTAGTCAAGGTCAAGTAATTGCAACAGTTGGAAATACAGGAAGAACAACAGGTCCACATTTGCATTTTGAAATAGCAAGAAGCGGTAGAACAGTGGATCCTCAAGCCATAATACAAATCTAAAAGTTTAATTCTTATTGTATGTTAAAAGCCTAATAACAAGGCTTAAGAAAGTAAGTCAAAATTAAATTTTCATAACTAATAGAAAGTTGAACTAAAAACAAAAGGAAGGAGATTTGTATAAAAAAATTTATACAAAAAAGGTTATGCAAATAAGAATAGATTTTAAAATTTTTATTATTATATTAATATTTTTAATTACTAGAAATATAGGAATATATGCTATTTTAATGTTTTTTGCTTTAATACATGAACTAGGACATTTATTATGTGGTTTGCTACTTGGATTTAAACCTGCAAGTATAAGCATAATTCCATTTGGATTCAAGCTAGGATTTAAAGTGAAATGTGATGACTATAATATAAAAGTCAAAAAAGGTAGTAAACTTACAGTAAAGAAAATATTAATTGCTTTAGCTGGACCACTTACAAATGCCATATGTATTTTAATACTAATATTAATTCAAAATACAACTAATCAGATAAACATAGAGGAATTTCAAAATGCTATTTATGCAAATATTCTTATAATACTATTCAATTTAATACCAATTTATCCATTGGATGGCGGGAGAATAATGCAAGGACTAATACATATATTTATAGGACTAAGAGAAAGTTATTCATATGTTAAAACTGTTTCAAATATAAATGTTATTTTACTTACAGCTATTGCTAGTATTTTAATACTGTATTATAAGAATCTTGCAATATTATTAGTAATAATTTATTTATGGTTAATGGTTTATAAATGCAATAAAGAGTACAATATGAAGGAAAAGATATACAATCAGATCGACTTATATAAATGGTAAAATTAAATTACCGTTTTGAAAAAAATAAAAAGACACATAATTAAAACTTATGGTACAATGTT
>CALXWM010000029.1 GCA_944392425.1 uncultured Clostridia bacterium | reverse complement strand
GTTTTTTCTTCATTTTAACAGAAATGTAATAATTCTGTGGATAACTTTTTTCTAAATTTTTAAAAAATCCCGAAACTTAAATGTAAATACAGCTCTTGACAAATAAATGCAAAAGTTATAAAATAAGGTTGCGTTGAAAGAGAAAAAATGTAAAAATGTTTATAGAGAGTAAGCGATGGTGGAATGCTTACAACAAATATACATGGGGAGCTCTGGAGTAAATTAAATAGTAATTAAGGTGGACTAATTAAAGTCAATTAGGGTGGAACCGCGTAAGCATATATAAGCTTTCGTCCCTAACTATTTTATATAGTTAGAGGTGAAAGCTGTTTTTTTTATCTCTAGCTTAAGCCTAAAAGGCAAGAAAGGGAGGAATTTTTATGGTAAAAGACATGGAAACAATAGTTAACCTTTGCAAATCGAGAGGATATATATATCCTGGTTCGGAAATTTATGGAGGCTTAGCAAATACTTGGGATTATGGTCCTTTAGGTGTTGAGCTAAAAAACAATGTAAAAGAACTTTGGAGAAAAAAGTTTATACAAGAAAAGAAAGATATAGTAGGATTAGATGCAGCTATTCTTATGAATCCTGAAACATGGGTTGCATCAGGACACTTATCAGGATTTTCAGATCCACTAATTGACTGCAAAGAATGTAAAACAAGACATAGAGCAGATAAGCTAATTGAAGAATGGGCTCATGAAAATAAACAAGATATAATTGCAGATGGTTGGACAGATGAGCAAATGGTAAAATTTATTGAGGATAATAAAATACCTTGCCCAAACTGTGGAAAAACTAATTTTACAAACATTCGTAAATTTAATTTAATGTTTAAAACATTCCAAGGCGTTACTGAAGATAGCACAGCGACAGTATATTTAAGACCAGAAACAGCCCAAGGTATATTTGTAGATTTTAAAAATGTTTTAAGAACTACAAGAAAGAAAATGCCAATGGGTATTGCACAAATTGGTAAAGCTTTTAGAAATGAAATAACACCAGGAAACTTTACTTTTAGAACTCGTGAATTTGAACAAATGGAGCTAGAATTTTTCTGCAAACCTGGTACTGATTTAGAATGGTTTAAATACTGGAAAGAATTTTGCGAAAATTGGTTATTAAGCTTAGGAATGAAAAAGGAAAACATTAGACTTAGAGACCATTCAAAAGAAGAACTTGTATTTTATAGTAAAGCTACAACAGACATAGAATTCAATTTCCCATTTGGTTGGGGCGAATTATGGGGTATAGCAGATAGAACAGATTATGATTTAACTCAACATATGAATCATTCAAAACAAGATTTAAGCTACCTAGACCCAGAAACAAATGAAAGATATGTACCATATGTTATTGAGCCATCACTTGGTGCAGATAGAGTAACTTTAGCATTTTTATGCAACGCATATGATGTAGAAGATTTAGGAGAAGGAGACTCAAGAGTTGTACTTCACTTGCATCCAGCCTTAGCTCCATACAAAGTAGCAATCTTACCTTTATCTAAAAAGCTTGGAGATAAAGCAAATGAAATATTTGACAAATTATCTAAGAGCTTTAGTTGTGATTATGATGAAGCAGGTTCAATTGGTAAAAGATATAGAAGAGAAGACGAAATTGGTACACCATACTGCTTAACAGTTGACTTTGATACTTTAGAAGATAATCAAGTTACAATAAGAGATAGAGATACAATGGAGCAAGTTAGAATTCCAATAGATGAAGTAGAAAATTATATAAAAGAAAAAATTGAATTTTAAAGTACTATCATTTTTATGGCATCTATATATATGCTTTGGAGCACTTCAAATTAGGGCAGATGACGTTGGAACGGGGGGAAAAAGTAGAATAATATAAAATATTAGATTAAGTCTAAATTAGAAACATTGTTACATAGGTATATGTCAAAATATAAAAAATGATTGTAATTTATTGTAAAATATGAATATTATGAGATAAGAAAGAATAGATCAAATATGAGCAATAAAATTGAAATAAAAGGAATGGGAAAAATAAAATTTGAAAAATTAAAAGACAAAAATAAAAATTCTAAAGGAATTCCAATAAAAAATAGTAAATATTTAACAACTATTAATTATAAACAATTATATAAATTAATAGATAACAATTATATATTTTCATTATTGCCCAAAAGAAGTAAAATAAGAATTTATGAAACAATCCCTGTTAATTTAGTGAGCCAATATAGATATGATGTATTTATCAAATATTACTATGTACAGGCATATATCACTAATAGTAATTTCAAATTTGCAAAAAAAGTTTACTTAGATCATATAAAAAGTTTTAATAATTTTATAGAACCAGATGGAAGAAAAAATAATCCAAATGATTTTATAAAAAATTTTAACAACTTAATTGATAGTGTAAAAAATGAGGGAATATATAAAACAATTATCCCAATAACTAAAAATGGTGAAATAATAGATGGGGCACATAGACTATCAATAGCTTTATATTTAAATTTAAAAATACAATTTGCAATATTTGATTTGCTTGATGTAAATTATGGAAAAGATTTTTTTATTAATCGAGGGTTTAATCAAGAGTATGCTAGAATAATTGATAAAGAGATAATTAAGAGGGTGTTATGAAAAAAGAAGAGTATTCAAAAATTTTTATTATTTTATGTGCTATAAATATTACATGTTTACTAATATCAAATATAATTACAATAAAAACTATAAATATATGGGGGTTGATTTTTACAGCAGGAGATATTCTTTTTCCATTTACATATATATTAAATGATGTGTTTACAGAAGTTTATGGATTTGATAAGTCGAAACTTATAATATGGACTTCGTTTTTTTGCAATCTTTTAATGATTATAATTTTTAAAATTACAATTTTATTACCATCAAGTGAGTCTTTTGAAATGCAAGAGGAATTAGTAAAAATTCTAGGAAGTACCCCAAGAATTCTTATTGCATCATTTATATCATTCTTAGTTGGAAATTTTGCCAATTCAATAGTAATGTCAAAAATGAAAGTAAAAACAGAAGGAAAGTATTTAGCGTTAAGGACTATAGGCTCAACTTTAATTGGAGAAGGCTTAGACACATTAATATTTATACCAATTGTGTTTATAAACAATTTAGATTTACAAACTATGATATTTTTAGTTATTGATACCTATATTTTAAAAGTATCTTTAGAAATAATTTTAACACCAATTACATATAAGGTTATTAAATTTATAAAGAAAAAAGAAAAGATAGATACTTACGATAAGGGATTAAAGTATAGAATCTTATAGAAAGGATTATGTTTATGAAAATTTATTATGCAGCACCATTATTTAATGATATGGAACTAAAGAAAAACAAAGAAATGAAAAAATGGTTGGAGAGCAAAGGATATGAAGTATATTTACCCCAAGATGAATCAGGACTTGCATATGATATGATAAACGAATCTAATAAATTAGAAATTAATAAAAAAATTTTTAATGGTGATGTAGAATGTATAAAAAAATCTGACTTATTAATTTTTGACTTAAATGGAAGAGTTCCAGATGAAGGCGGATGTGTAGAATTAGGAATGGCATTTGCATGGGGGATAAAAGCAATTGGATTTAAAACAGATACAAGGGCATTAGATTTTACAGGAGATGATAATTTAATGATAGAAGGATGCATGAATTTTAAAATAGCAAGAAGTTTAGAAGAATTAGAGAATATGTTAAATGAAATTTAGGAGAATATATGAGAAATATAATTGTTATTGATGGGACATCAAATGCTGGAAAGACAACATTATGTGAATATATAAAAAGAAATATTGCAAATATTGCTACAATTCCAGGAGCAAATATTTTTGCAAAAATGCATCAAGAAAAATATCCCCAAAATCCGTTAATTCCTATAAGCATAGAAGAAGAAAAAGAAAATCAGAAATTCTTTTTCATGGTAGAATTAGATAGGTTAATCGAAGCAAATAAAATAGCAAAACAAGGAAAAGACGTTGTTATGGATGGAAGTGTATTAGAAATTTTATCTGTAGCATATTCTTTTGAAAGTATAAAAGGCTGGAATGGAATTTACAAAAATTCTAGAGAACTTTATGAAAAATTTATTGCTTATGCTAGTAAAATGGGAATATGTTTGCCTAATAAATATATATGGTTACAAGCTAATTATGAAGAAATTAAAAGAAGGAACAAATTGAGACAGAAGGAAAGAGGACAGTTATTATCTGAAGATAATTGGATTGAGGCAAATTTAATAAATAAACAGATAGAATTTTTTAAAAGAATGAGTGTACCTGAAAACTCAGATAAGATATACTTAGTTGATACTAATAATATGACAAAATATGAAGTATCAGAATCGGTTTGTGATTTATTAAAATTAAAGAAACATGATAAGGAGAGAGATGATGATTGATTTACATTCACATACAACAAATTCGGATGGAACATGGAGTACAAAAGAATTACTAACTAAGGCAGAGAACTTAGGCTTAGAAGCATTTTCTATAACAGATCATGATACTGTAAAATCATATTTAGAAATCGAACAAAGCAAAGAACTTCAATCTATATTTAAAGGGGACTTAATTAAAGGAGTAGAATTAAACTGTGTCTTTGATGGAATAAAAATTGAAATATTAGCTTATAATTTTGACTTACATCCAGTTAATGAATGGTTAGAAAGCTATTATACAACAGAAAAGAATAGAAATAGGCTAATAGAAGAATTTAATGATTTGGTAAATATTTGTAATAATAAAAAGATAAGAATTGAAAATAATTTACACTACAATCCGGATAAAGAATATCCAGTAGATGTAATTTATTATAGTATAGTTAAGTTCGAAGAAAATAAGAAATTTTTTACAGATGAACAATGGAAAGATAAGGGATTATTTTTTAGAACTTGTACGGTGGATAAAAATTTTATTTTATATAGAGATTTTAGTAAGCAAATGCCAACCTTAGAGTTTTTTAATCAATTCATCCATAAATATAATGGAAAAATATTTTTAGCACACCTATATAAGTATCAATTAGGTGATTATATATCATATTTAGATAAAATAGTTGAAAAAAATTTAATAGATGGGGTAGAAGTCTATCATAGTTCGTTTACAAATGAACAGATAAAAATTCTGGAAAAATATTGTGCAAACAATGGACTTTTAATGTCTGGAGGTTCGGATTGCCATGGAGAAAGAAAAAAAGAAAGAAAATTGGGAATAGGATATGGTAATCTAAATATTAATAAAGAAATAATAAAGCAATGGAACATTTAAAAAATAAAAGAATGCCAGAGCGTGGCATTCTTTTATTTTTGCGTGGCAGACATATCAATTATAAAAATTCTATCTTTCTGTTTTAACTTTTTGCTTTAAAAAGAGAGAATATAATGGCCCAATACAAGTAAAAAGAACTGCAATACATGTTGAAAAATAATTTTTGACATATTGATAAAATCTTTTTTTATCCACAATAAGTAAATTTAAAAAGTAGTTTACAAAAATAAATACTAAGTACAAACATATTGATAAAAAGAAAAAAACATAATTTTGTATTAGTAATGGATATATAAAAGTAAAAATTATAAACATTGGCATAAAAATCCAAACTAAAGTTGCCCTTAGTTCATGAAATAGCCAAATAAAACCGTTTAAAGATATACCATAATGTGTTTTTATATTTTTTAAAATACTAAAATGATGAGATGCAGTCTTAAACCATACCGCATTTTGGATAATTTGAAGTTTTAAGCTATTTGGAGTTTCTGCATTATCTAATGAGTTTAAGGATAATATTTTTTCATTATTATTATGTATTAAACCTGTAAGATATATATCTTCACACCAAAACTTGGAATTAAACTTACCTATACTTGTAATATAATCAGCTCTAATAGTTAATCCATGTCCTACAACGTGAGAATATAAGAAATTAGATATATTATTATTTATTAAACCATTTCTGAATTCAAATGCAGTTTGATATATGGAAAAGCCCTTCATTATAAAACTTAAAGAAGTATAATTAACAAAATAATTACTATATTGTTGAATAATTTTTGGAAAGTTATTTTGTCTAATTTTTTGAAAAAGTTCTATAAAAGTAGAGCTGTCAGGACGACTATCTGCATTATAAATTGAAAAATAGATTTTATCTTTTGATAACTTCTGTAACTTTAATATTTCATCAATAGCATAGTTTAATTGATTAGCCATTACTCCAGTCGTTTTAGGGTAATTAAGTATATGAAAACGAGAGTCATTAAAAAGTTCTAGCTTTAAAAGATATTCATACGTAGATTGAGCTGCAGCATTTTCATATTTTTCTTTTTCAGTAGTAATAACATAAACATCTATATTTTTTATATTTTTTAACATTTTTTTAAAATGCTCTAATGTTTTACGTATTACTCTTGTTTCTTTATAACACGGAATTAGAACATTTATATGGAAATCATCATCATATTGAAAATTTGTAATTTTTAAATTGGATTTATATTTAATTTTATATATAAAAAATTTAATTAGATTATAAAGTATAGTAGATAATTCTATAAAAGTTATTATAAAAAATAAAGTTAACATCGTATCACCTTTTTTCCTATTATTTATATAAGTTATTATAGCATATATAAAAAGAGCAAGTCCAATAAGAATTGATAAAAATGAAAAAATAACTTAGGATATTTTATAAGAAAAAGAATTTATTTTTTAATATAATAAATATCAAGAAGAAATTACAAAATTAAAGAAAAAAATAGATGAGGTAGAAACTGGTAAAATAAGTTGCAGTTTCTAATGTGTTGTCATTAATGAGAGTGACTCCACATATAATATATGGGAGGAATTTTTTTATGTGTGGAATTGTTGGATTTACAAATTATGATGGAAATATGAAAAATGAGGAAGCTGGGAGGGTGCTTTCAAATATGAATAATACTTTAAGCAAAAGAGGACCTGATGAGAATGGAATATATATCAAAGAAGATATTTGCATAGCTCATAGGAGATTAATTGTAATAGACCCAGAAGGTGGTAAACAGCCAATGATATGCAAGTATTTAGGCAACACTTATGTTATTACATATAATGGGCAAATATATAATACTAAAGAACTCAGAAAAACACTTGAGGAAAGTGGCTTTACTTTTGAAGGACATTGTGATACAGAAGTACTTTTAAAAGCATTTATATATTATGGATATAATGTAGTAAATCATCTTAATGGTATTTTTGCATTTGCAATATGGAATGAAGGAAAGAAAGAACTATTTTTAGCAAGAGACCATTTTGGAGTAAAGCCATTGTTTTATTCAATAAAAGATAATCAATTAATCTTCGCCTCAGAAATAAAAGCTTTATTTGAATATCCTAGTATTTATCCAAAAATAGATGGACAGGGAATTGCAGAATTATTTGGGATTGGTCCAGCACATACACCTGGGGTAGGAGTATTTAAAGGAATAGAAGAATTAAAACCTGCTAATTACTTAGTTTTTAATAGAAGTGGAATGAGGATAAAAGAATATTGGAAATTAAAAAGTAGAATGCATACTGATGATTTTGCTACAACATGCTGTACAGTAAAAGAACTATTGACTGACGCAATAGAGAGGCAACTTGTATCAGATGTGCCACTTTGTACATTTTTATCAGGTGGATTAGACTCAAGCATAATAACTTTGTATAGTGCAAATTATTGTAGAAAGCACGATTTGCCAATGATTAATACCTATTCAGTAGACTATGTAGACAATGATAAAAACTTTCAAAAAACAGATTTTCAGCCTAATTCCGACAGTGATTATATAAACTTAATAACAAATAAATTAGGAACGAAGCATCATACAATTTACCTAGATACACCAGAGTTAGCAGATAGCTTAAAAGAAGCTATGCTTGCAAGAGATTTGCCCGGCATGGCAGATGTAGATTCATCACTTTTATTGTTTTGTAAAGAAGTAAAAAAAGAAGCAACAGTATCAATAATGGGAGAATGTGCAGACGAAATATTTGGAGGATATCCATGGTTTTTCAGAGAAGATGCATTGTCTAGTGGAACATTCCCCTGGTCTATAAACATATCTGGAAGACAGCATTTGCTAAATCCTGAATTACAGGAGAAAATAGATTTAAAAGAATATATAGATTATAGATATAATGAGAGTTTAAATGAAGTAGAATTGTTAAATGTAGACTCAAAAGAAACAAAAGAAAAGAGAAAAATAACATATTTGACAATGAATTGGTTTATGCAGACATTATTAAGTAGAACAGATAGAATGGGAATGTATAATGGATTTGAACTAAGAGTGCCATTTTGTGATTATAGGCTAGCAGAATATGTATGGAATATACCTTGGGAGATTAAGGCTCTGCACGGCAGAGAAAAAGGACTACTTAGATACATTATGAAAGATGAACTTCCAAAAGAAATAGTAGATAGAAAGAAGAGCCCATATCCTAAAACTTGGAACCCAACATATTTGAAAAAGGTGAAAGGAATGTTAACAGAAATAATGCAAAATCCTGAATCGCCTATAACAAGTTTATTAAATAAAGATGACATATTAGAAATATTAAATACAGATGGCAAGTCCTTCTCAAGACCTTGGTTTGGGCAACTTATGACTGGACCACAGCTTATGGCATATCTTTGTCAAGTAAATATGTGGCTTGAAACATATAAGCCGGAGATTGAAATTTAGCTCACCGCAAATCTTTGCAACAAAGCACCACAAATCTTTGCAACAAAATACCACAAATCTTTGAAATGAAATGCCACAAAATATTGAAATAAATTTAACAATATGTTATAATAAAACTAGAAATTTATAAGCAGATTTGAGGAGGTTTTATGAAATACATTAATAGAATTGTAGATAAGCAAATAGAAGAGAAGTTATCAATTGTGGGAGCAGTTGTTATAAAAGGCCCTAAATGGTGCGGAAAAACAACCAGTGCTAAGAGAGTAGCAAAAAGCATATTGGAAATGCAAAATCCAGATTTACAAGATAATTATGTAGAACTTGCAAATACAAAGCCATCATTGCTATTAGAAGGAGAAAAGCCTAGATTGATTGACGAATGGCAAATAGCACCTAAGCTATGGAATGCTGTTAGATATGCTGTAGATGAAGCGGGGACGGCAGGACAATACATTCTTACAGGATCAGCAACTCCAAAAGAGGATGACAATATGCATAGTGGTGTTGGAAGGTTTGCTTTTGTAACAATGAAGCCTATGACATTATTCGAAAGTGGCGACTCAAACGGAAAAATTTCATTAAAAGCTATTTTAGATGGAGATAGAAACATAGATGGCATAAAAACTGATTTAGACTATGAAAAAATTGCGTATGTGCTTTGTAGGGGAGGTTGGCCAGCTTCTATAAATTTGCCAGAGAAGGAAGCATTAGAAATAGCTAAAAATTATATAGATGTATTGTGCGAATCTGATATATCTAAGGTAGATGGAATAAAAAGAAACCCAACACTTGCCAGAAATATTTTAAAAGCATATGCTAGGCAAGTTTCTACAATTGACTCAGATCAATCGTTATTTGAAGATGTAAAAGCAAATTATGCAGATATTAGTGAAAGAACTATAATTGATTATTTAGATGTACTAAAAAAACTATATATAATACAAGAAATAGAAGCATGGAATCCTAATATAAGAAGTAAAACAGCAATTAGAACATCACCAAAAAAGAGCATGATCGATCCGTCTTTAGCAGTTGCAGCACTTGGATGTTCACCTAAAGAAATTATGCTAGATATAAAAACTTATGGTCTGTTATTTGAAAACTTAGTAAATAGAGACTTGAGTGTATATGCTAACTCAATTGGAGGAACATTAAATCATTATAGGGATAGATATAATTTGGAGTGTGATAATGTTATACATTTTGAAGATGGAAGATATGCTTTAGTAGAAGTTAAACTTGGCGGAACTAAAATAAAGGAAGCAGAAGAACATTTAATAACTTTAAAAAATCTAATTCTTGAAAATGAACCTAGAATTGGGGCACCTGCCTTTATGATGATTATTACAGGAACAGAGATGGCATACAATATGGATAGTGGTGTAATGGTTGTACCTATTGGTTGTCTTAAAAATTAGGACCGAAGTGGGGTTAATTTTGCTGGTTTGATCATTTTCGTATCCTCACGAAAATGATCTTTTGTCTTAAATAAATATAGAAACTTCTAAAATTTAAAAAATTGACAAAACATAGGAATAATGTTAAAATAATAATATAAGCAAGTTGGTTTTTTAGTAATCGATTTAAATACTATTATCATAAGGAGGTATAATTACTATTATGAGAGAATCGATTTAAAATTAAAAGTTCTTTTCGTCTTATTGCACAACACAAAGGAGAAAAAATTATGATGGACTACTTTGCCCCAGCTTCTACAGTGAAAGAGGACACGATTACGCCTCAATTTGATCTGATTATGAAAAAAATTAAGGACAGAAAGGATTTTATGAGTTCTCCAAAGGAAAATTATACTTACCTTACAGGTTACCCCATATTTCCGGAAGGTGGCGAATGGGAACCTTCTGAAAAAAAAATCACGCATTTTAATATTCTTCCTGAAGTTCGAGAAATGTTAATTGAAAACGGCTTTGATATTACTATTTACCGTGATAAAAATCCTGATGAAGTTTCATGGGAACATTTTCAAGAAGGAAGAAAAGGGATTATTACTTATAAAGATACGAAGATATTAACGCTTAAAGAAAAAGTAAAGTATGTATTAGGCGCTAACACAACGTATTTAGCGAATTTAGATTGGAGTCATTATAAGGAAGCGATTAAAAGAATTGATAAAAGTAAAAACGAAGGTGAACTAAAGTGTTATTGGTACAAAATTGTTGTTTCACATAAAGTTGCTGAGGCACTCTCAATCTTGGGATATGATGTAACTTTATGTTATGGAGAAGAAGATTCATGTTTTACACTTATTGATTGGAGTAAATCTAAGGCAGAAAGGATTGGTGTTATTGAGGAAAAGGGTGACAAGGGTAAGTATTGGTATTGTGATTCTGAATTTAAAAGGTGGTGTAAAGGCAGCCTTTCATAAACGGAACTTTTAATAGAAAAATGCGTTTAGAACTGAAAAATATTAGTTTTAAACGCATTTTTGAAATTTATTAATAACAAAAATCGGTTTTAAGACGTTTTTATTTTTATGTGGCTTGAAACATATAAGCCGGAGATTGAGGTGTAAGATTTTATACAATTGGAAAAAATCAACTTATCATTAAAAAAGCTCCCCACCAAGAGGTGGTGAGACTGCGACTAAAGATTATTCCCAAGAAATATTATAACCAGTTTGGTATTCCGAAAGCCGGTAACCGAGTTTTGTCAAAAGATCTTTTACAGGTTCAGTTAAACAATCATCGCATATCATGCAACTAAAATTTCAATTGTTGCTGGCGTGTTCTATTGCATCAAAAATATTTTTTATGCTATTAATATTCTTCACAGTGCGTGCATTCATCTCTTTTGCTGTCGGATACATAAGTCAAGCCTCCTTCAAAATGTCTTGCTTCACTTGAACTAGTAGTCATCATCTGATGTATCTCTTAGACTTTTTACATCATAAGAAATTTGATCATCAAGTTTTCTAATGTAAGCAGGAGATAATCCAATTTTTACAACAGTTTTGCCTCCTTTTGTTGGCTTTTGAAGAGTCTTTAAAACGTGTTTTAAATTTTCCTGGCGTAAATGGTCTTTCATATTTACTATTATTCCTCCTTGCCAAGTGGCATTCTAATTTGTGTATATGATGTATATATGTAAACTGTCCTAAATTAGAACAGGAGATTCAAAAGAATATGCATATATAATAGCATATTGGAGGCTTTTATGCAATAGATAGATCCTAGACATTAATTTAAGCCTATCTTCAATAATTTCTTGTTTCCTAGTTTGTACTGCAAAATATGTTTGAGCAAATGCAATTTCTTCTTTTTTAGGGTCAGCATTTTGTGCTATTAAATAACAGGCATATCTAGTTAACATATAATCCTTAACCTTCCTTTGGGCTCCTTTAGCGAGTTTGATCATTTTGCTGACCTTAGCAAAATGATCAGTTACACTTATGCCAGCACTTTCACAAGATACCATAGCTTTTTTAATTACTTCTAAAAAATTTCTCCATTGTGTGTAACCTAATTGAACCATTAAATCTCTAGCATACCAAAATTCTACTTTTTCTTCTGTGTTAATAATAGAATCAAATTTTTCTTTAAGCTCCATTATTTTTGCTTTTTCAAATTCCATAAATATCACTCCCTTGTAAATTACTCATAATAGCATATTTACAACATATATTACTACGTTATTTACTACATTGATTACAACTTATATGACATTACTGTTACACAAATATAGGATATTTCGTCTAATATGCCAAGCTATTTATAGCTTGCAAAACAGAACAAAACGTGTTATAATGTTATTATGTTAATAAAAAGTGGAGGGTTGATATAAATGCAATTAAAAATAGTAGAACTTACTAAAGATAATGAAGATAAATATCTACAGCAAACAGCTGACCTAGAGCAAAAAGTTTTAAGCACTATGGAGGCAAACGGACAAGTAGGTCAATTATTTATAACAGGAAAAGATGATATATCTGAATATGCACATTCAAAAGAAAATACAGTTTTGTTAGTAGTAGATGAAAACGATAGAGTATTAGCAGCATCATATATCACACAAGGGCAAAAACCATTTACATATAATGATATAACAAAATATTTCAAATATGGAGAAAGATATCAAGAATATGTAAAATCTCTATATAGGACTGAAAAAGATTATGAAAAAGATATGCTCACAACATACAAAATAAAAATCGAAGCATTTAAATACGCAAAGAAAAAAATATTAGAACAATATCCTCAATATGAAGGAGATATACTAAAATTTCTTGAACATGAATTACAAGAAGAGCATAATCACTTTCACGAAAAGAGTGAACTAAGAGAATTGCTAAATGCTTATATGTCAGAGTATGTTCATGAAAAATCTGCACAAAATCCAGGTTTGGAGCAAAGGTATGAAATGTTTTACTGGACAACAGCAGATGATATATTTAGAGAGTTTGGTAAAAGTGGGATAAATCAAAATCAAGATAGTAGATTGTTAGATAAATATATTAAATGGCAAAAAGATGACATTGAATATCTAAAATTATTACATGAAGGAAGCCTTGTTATTTATGAAGAACCAAAATTTAATATTGAAAAATATTATTCAGCAAACACTGGAAACTCAATAGAACTTGATACATATATAACAGATCCAGAAGCAAGACAAGTGGGCTTGGCAAAAATTTTAGTCCTTGCAGGGATAGAAAAACATATGAAAGAACATTTTGAAAATAAATCTGACAATGATATATTCCTATGCTCAACTCTTCATAGAGATAATTTATCTTCAAAATATGTTTCAGAATTCTTTGGACTTACAGATAGTTTATATGTAAAAAGAAGAGACGGAAGAAATAGAGAAGTTCACATTTGTAGAGTAAAAAGAGAAGACTATAAGAAATATTTGGAAAATATGAAAAAGAAAATTGCGGTATTATACGGTTATAATCCAGAACATTTATCAGTATCACAAGAAGAAACAGCAGATATTTTAAGAGAGCAATTGGCATATGATGAAAATGAATTAAAAAGAATAAAGTACGTAAAAAAATCAACTGGAAGAACTTATAAAGGTAGCATAAATTACGAAAATAGCAAAGCTCTTAAAGTTAAAAAATTAAGAAAAAGGCTATTAGAAGCTTTAAAAGAAAAGAATACAGATAATAGGGATGTACCTGAATAATAAAGGAGGATATAAAAGTGTTTAAAGATAGTTATAATTATGTAAAAGTAAAAAATGGAAAAGTAAATCAATTTACTATCAGACCAGTAAGAGAAGAAGATATTAATCAAGTTGCTATTGCAAGAATAGCACAAGAAAATGAAAATGGTAATGGAGCAACAAAAGAATATATTGAAGAATATAAAAAAGGAGTGTTGAACTTACTTAATACAAATAGATTAATAGGTGCAGGGGCTTTTTTAGGAGATAATATTGTTTCAATAGCATTTTTTAATCTAATTAGTTTTGGTAATGATAGAAGAATACCATATTTATGCGGAGTTTGGACAAATCCTACATATCGCCAAAATGGACTTGCTATGCAAGTTAATAAAAAACTTATGCAAGGAGTTTTGGAAAGAAGAGAAGAATTAGCAGACAAAGGCTTACTAACAATAGAAGGAAGCGAAGCAGCATTAAGAATGTATGAGAAATTAGGATATAAAAGTGTTAATGGTGAAATGACTTTTTTGGGAGATGTTAAAGACTCTGGAGAAAATGTAGAAAGTTATACTTTACATATTGACGAAAATTGCGATGAATTGTTTTTTTTAAAAAATGGCCAAAAACGCATGAAAGTAAGCTATTCAAATGAACAATTTTTCCCTCATCCAAGTAATATTGATGGCAAAATGACAAGAATTACTAGCATTCATCCACTACAAAATGACATGAGTGTTAATGAATTTACTAAATATATGCAAGAATTCTTTAGAAGTCATAGATTTTGTAAGCTAAATATGCAAGAACTTTTAGCAAAAGAAGATGGAATAGGAAGAATTTTTGGATTACCAAGCAATGATTCATTAGGAATGGTTAGTGCTTTTAACCAAATGAATTTTGAAGGTATAAATGGAAATATCCTTCATATTAAACCAAGCAACAATGTTATGGAAAAAGATATGGTACCAGATTTAGATTTATTACAATCTGAGTATTTAGATATTGAAAAATAATTACAAATTGACATAATTACTGTACTTTGATATAATACTAATAGGTTGTTCGATTTTTAAACATTAAATTTGCCCACATAGGCAAATAACAATTTAGACAAAGTGAGGAGACTTTTTTATGACAAAACTAATTTCTCAAGAAGAGCGGATAAACCTAAGCAATAAACTCTATCCACTTTATGATGGTTTGAGCAAAGACTTGCTATTTTATATAGCGATTGATACTTTGTTCTTAACTGTAGCAAAGGGGTTTACTGCAGTTCAAATCTCATTACTGGGCTTTGTACCTACACTTGTGTGTGTACTATTAAAGCCGGTTTTGCTAAAAGCCGTGAAAAAGCTTGGTAATGTGCAATCCTCAAGGGTTGGAACGTTCATGCTTCTCAGCTCAGCAGTATTGATTACTTTTGGTACAACTTTCTTTACTATTTCAATTGGACGGGTTATATATGAATCTGCATTCGTTTTGAAGAGTATGGAAAGTATTACTCTCAAAAAGAATCTTGAGCATAAGGAAAAATCAAACCAGTATATGAAAATTCGAGGGGCTTCAAACACAGTTTATGCTTCAGCTACATTTATTATAGCGATTGTGGCAGGACCAATGTTTAATGTTAGTCCCTACCTACCAATGTGGTTATGTATTTTGTTTTGTATGATAACATTTGGCTTGTCTTTTACATTTTATGAAGTAAAAGATAAAGAGGGTAATCTAGAAACAAAAAACAAACCTCAAGAGTGCAAGGAGAAAAAAGAAAGCAAAAATAACAAATTAAGCAAAATCTTGCTTCTTGCTTTGATTTCAAATGCCTTGTTTATCAACATTGTATTTGTTGGACAGCAAGATAGCAAATTGTTTATTCAATATCAGCTAACAGACTGGTATGGAATAACAACAACAGCGACTTTGCTGACATTGATTGTTGCATCTTCAAGACTTTCTAGAATTGTCTTGAATATGCTATTCAACCGGTTCTATCAAAGATTCAGCAATCAAGTTCCAATCGTATTGTCCGGAATGCTTGTCGCGGGGTTCTTGGCAATAATACTTGGGGCAGTACTTCCTGCAAGTAACATTATAAAAGTATTGTTTATGACATTGGGATTTGACCTTATAATCCCAATGCGAGACACTTTTATAATCTACATCGAAGATGTTGTTCTTTCACATTCTAAGAAGGAGGAACAACAAGAACTGTTCACAAATATGGAGGTACTTGTCAAAGTAGGAAAGGTAGCAATGAATTTAGCAATTTCGTTACTGCTTTTGAAAGTTGATTTGTACTACATAATGTGGATGTTTGTCCTTGCAGGTGTGGTAGAAATACTGCTCTCAAGAAAAATAGTAAAACTCGCAAAAGTCTAACTTAATTTCAGCCGGTTCCTTTCTTAAGGAGCTGGCTGAGATTTTTAGTATAAATTAATTAGAGTTCACAGCTAATTTGCTTTTTTGGTAAAGTTGCAATATGTAATGGAGCTTTTAGTGACCTATAGTAACTTAAATTAGGAATTTTTGTAGCTTTACGGATTGACAAAATTCAAATAACAGTATAAAATTTATCAATGAATAGAAATATAATTATAGTTCTATGAATATTAATACCTATAAGAGGTGAATTTATGATAAAATTTGTAAAAATGGAAGGAATAGGGAATGACTATATTTATATAGATTGTACCCAAAAAGAACTAAAGAATAAGTCAGAATTAGCTAGAGTATTAAGTGATAGGCATTTTGGAGTAGGCTCAGATGGGCTAATACTTATAGAACAAAGTAAAAAAGCAGATTTTAAAATGCAAATATTTAACCCAGATGGCTCAGAAGCTGAAATGTGTGGAAATGGAATTAGATGTGTTGGAAAGTTTGTTTATGACAGAGGTTTAACCAATAAAACGACTTTAAAGATTGAAACGCTTGCGGGCATAAAGGAACTTAAATTAAATATTGAAGATGAAAGAGTTAAAAGTGTTAAGGTTGATATGGGAGAACCAATACTTGATTACAAATTAATTCCGGTAAAAGATGGAAAAATATATAAATCTAAAGATGGAATAAAATTCTATAAAGTCAATATAAATATGAATTATGATTTAAAAGAACTTACATGTGTATCAATGGGAAATCCTCATGGAGTAGAGTTCTCAAACAATATAGATAAACTCAATATAAAAGAAGTTGGAACTCTTATAGAGAGAGATTCTCATTTTCCTAATAAAGTAAATGCAGAGTTCGTTGAAATAATAGATAAAAATAATATAAAAATGAGAGTTTGGGAAAGAGGAGTTGGAGAAACTCTTGCTTGTGGTACGGGAGCTTGTGCATCTGTTGTTGCAAGTATACTTAATGGATATACAGCAAGAAATGTTACTGTAGAACTTCTTGGTGGTAAACTAGATATTGAGTGGAATAAAGAAAATAATCACGTGTATATGACTGGACCTGCCACAACAGTTTTTGAAGGCGAATTTGAAAGACGTAGATCTGAATAAATATATATGCCTTTAATTAAAGAGAGAAAGGAATGGTTTTAGTATGATAAAAATAAATGAAAATTTTGAAAAAATACAAGCAAGTTACCTTTTTTCTACTGTTGCAAAAAAAGTAGCTGAATTCCAAAAAAATAACCCAAATGCAAAGATTATAAAATTAGGAATTGGAGATGTAACAAGACCACTTCCAAAAGTTTGCATAAATGCTATGAAAAAAGCAGCAGACGAAATGGGAGATGCTGCAACATTTAGAGGATATGGTCCAGAGCAAGGATATGACTTTTTAAGAAATGCCATTGTAGAAAATGAATATAAAGGATTAGGAATAGAAGCTGATGAAATATTTGTATCAGATGGAGCAAAATGCGATTGTGGAAATATAGTAGATATATTTGCTGTAAATAATAAGGTAGCAGTAACAGATCCAGTTTATCCTGTATATGTTGACACAAACGTAATGTCAGGAAGAACAGGACAATACAAAGATGGAAAATATGAAGGCTTAATTTATATGCCAATGACAGAAGAAAATAATTTCAAACCAGAGCTTCCTATAGAAGTTCCAGACATAATTTATTTATGCTTTCCAAACAACCCAACTGGTACAGTTCTTACAAAGGATGAACTAAAAGTTTGGGTAGATTATGCAAAAAAGAATAAAAGTATTATTCTTTTTGATGCTGCATATTGCGCGTTTATATCTGAGCCTAATATTCCAAAGAGTATATATGAAGTAGAAGGTGCAAAAGACGTAGCAATAGAATTCAAAAGTTATTCAAAAACTGCTGGATTTACAGGAGTTAGATGTGGATACGCCGTTATTCCTAAAACTGTTTATGGATATGATGATGAAGGTAAAAAAGTAGAATTAAATAAGCTATGGAATAGAAGACAATGTACTAAATTCAATGGAACCCCATACATAACACAAAGAGGTGCAGAAGCAATTTATACAGAAGAGGGACAGAAAGAAATAAAAGAAAATATAGACTATTACAAAGAAAATGCAAAAATAATATTAGAAGGACTAAAAGAAATAGGAATAAAAGCATATGGTGGTGTAAACTCACCTTATGTATGGCTAAAAACACCAAATAATATGAAATCTTGGGACTTCTTTGATATGTTACTTGAGAAAGCAAATGTAGTAGGAACTCCGGGAGAAGGCTTTGGACCAAGTGGAGAAGG
>CALXWM010000028.1 GCA_944392425.1 uncultured Clostridia bacterium | reverse complement strand
TGAAGTAGAAAAAAATCGAGACATTTTTACATAAAAATGTAATAAAAAATTGGGACATTTTTACTAAAAATTCACATGTAAATTTATAGAAAAAACTACCCAAACTAGAATTTTCTAATTTGGGTAGTTAAGACATTATCTCCTCCTTAAAATCATACCTGTTTCACTAAGAATTCTTGCATTTTGCTTTTGCTTGTTATTACTTGCAAAAATAATCTCTGCATTGTAAAACTCTTGTGGAATATTGATATTTTGAGCAGATTTTGACCTGTTTACCACAATAAGAAGATTTCCTCTTTCATAGCAAACAATATCGTCACATCTTACAAGTTTATAATTTAAAGGTTCTTTAAGCATTTCACAGTTTTGCTTATACATTGAGCCAATTCTCTTATAATAGTGAAGCAAATCTTTGTCAATGTGATCCCACGGAAAACATTTTCGATTGAATGGATCTTTGTATCCATGAAGCCCTACTTCTGTGCCATAATAGATACATGGATTTCCTGGAAGAGTATATTGCAAGATGATTAATGATTTGAGTAGCTTTTTAGCTCTTCTATACTCTCTTGGACTAAGTCTATCATTATTAAATTCATCCTGCCTAAACTTATCTGTCAGAAATCTTTTTATACCATCAATAATTTTATGCCACGGGCTAGGATCTTTATCAATATCCCATCTCCTATCCAATCCATGCCTCATCCATTTGCCCATAATAATTGTAAGTGCTCTTACAATATCATGAGTATCAAGAGAATTGAGCATAGTGCAAACAGCTTCATATGGATAATTTTCAAGCAAATCTTTTATTTGCGATGCAAAGTAATTAGATTCACCATCCATAAGCCACTTATACATTGCATTTGTGTACAAGTAATTTGTGGTACCATCGAAGCATCTTCCAAAGTAGCCGGTTTGTGCCCTATTCCAGTATTCTGCAATAATGACATGCGCTTTATGTTCATTTGCCCTGTTTCTAATTCCTTCAATAACGTCAGGCCAAAG
Organism: uncultured Clostridia bacterium; assembly: GCA_944392425.1. Taxonomy (GTDB): domain Bacteria; phylum Bacillota; class Clostridia; order TANB77; family CAG-508; genus CAG-793. Next base: position 17,888 of record CALXWM010000028.1, on the reverse strand, counting down.
TTCTTCGGCAACGTCTAAACGAAATCCGTCAACAAATGGCGCAAATTTAGCAATTATGCCATTTTCGCCATAAACGTAATCTCTATATCCTTGAGATGCCTGATTAAATACTGGCATATCTTTAAATTCGCCATACCAATAACGATAGTTTCCATTTTTATCAATGTAAAACCAATCTCTGTAAGGTGAATTTGGATTAGAAATTGCATCCTTAAAAATAGGATTATCGCTAGAACAATGATTTAGTGCTATGTCTAGCACAATATGAATGCCCATCTTATTGGCTTTTCTATGAAGTCTTGCCAAATCTTCAAAAGTACCAACATCTGGGTCAATCATCATATGATTTGTTGCAGCATACCTGTCATACCTATGCAAACTAAAGTTGATAGGAGAAGTATAAAGCACACTAACGGAGAGGCTTTTGAAATAAGGAAGTTTTTCTTCGATTCCCTTTAAATTTCCACAAAAGAAATCGTTATTGTGAAACTTGCCTTTTTCATTTCGCATGAAGTTAGGCATTTTGCCCCATCTTCTATAGTTTCTGCCTTTAATTATGTCTTCTTTTATGATTTCTCCGTTCTGCTTTTTGTTTGCAGATGGGTGATAAAACCTATCAACAAAAAGTTGATAATAAATTGCTCCTTTTGCAAATTCCGGCACTTTAAAGTTTTTTTGTACTACAAGAATTCGAAAATAAGGAGCTTCTCCCATAGTAAAAATTGGCTTATTAGTTTCTCTACTGAGCTTAATGGCTTGATTGTGTCCATAATTATCAGTAAATGAAAAGAAATAATAATAATTGCCAATTCTATCAAGAGTAACAATTGCCGTATAACAATCGTATGCCAGATTTTCTCTTGTAGTTTGCTCTTTTGTCATCTCCTTTACCACAGAAGGATTTTCTCCTTCCATGTTAAACAGTACTTTCAAGTTGTTTACTTTAATGTCTTTTGGTATTGTAACAGTTATTTTGAATTCTCGACCACTCTCAGTTTCATTTACCCGATGAGTATTGGTAAAAACTCTAATTTCATTGTTATTTATCATATGTGCCTCCTCCTTAGGTAAGGTTTAGAATAAAAAACGGTTTCTTGCCTATACTTTATACCGAATAAATAAAAATGTCAATGACATTTTTTGTTATTAAATTTTATAAAAATCTTTTAATATAACTTCCATATTTGAATTTAGTCTACCTCGAAATAAATATAACTCATTTATCTTTAATTTTCTTAATAACTTATCTGCAAAATTATCATAAGCCATTAATTTTATAGTTGAGCTATTTTCTAATATTCCTTCTACTTTACAAATCGCATTATTCTTTTTCTTTAATAAAAATCTATATTCGAAATTTTTTACCTTAACCATTATAAAAACTTCATTCATTTCTTATCTTTCTTTGCTTAACTATTTTATATTATTAAACTTTTTTCATCAGTAATTTTACTAAAACTATTTTATACTTTGATAATAAATAGCACAAGATTTATATATTCACTATTTTAGTTACTAATATAAATCTTATTGATTCATGTTTACCTATATTAGGAAGGGATAAACTTCTTTAATATCTAATACTTTACTGTATATATTCCGTAAAATATATAATCTGAAATAATATTAGAGTGTGGCTCGAGAAGAATTGTTGCTGTTCGAATTGTTCGGATTGTTGTTGTTACGGTCTGAAGCTGGATTGTTCGAACCGGAATTGTTGTAGTTGCCTCCGCGTTTAATACGGTTGTTAGTAGAGTTCGCCTTATAGTTTATCCCTATACGTATTTCAAATTTAATAAATATACTTTTTAATTCTTAATATATTTTATATTTCAAATAATTTTAATTCTAAATTCTTTGTATTTGCTATTTTTAAGTAACCTAAATGTCCTGCTAAATATCTTTTGGCATCTTTGCTAGTCATTCTTTCATTTTTTATTTCGTATCTTAAGTATTTTATTTTCTTTTTTAATTTTTTCTTGCCTTTGTCTCTTATTTTTAACCTATACTCATTTATTTTATATCCACAGTAATTTACTCCTTGTGAGCTTTTAAATATTTGTGTTTTGTTATTGAGTTCTAAGTGTAAATTTTTCTTTAAAAACTCTTGTATTTTCTCTAATGCCTGTATAGCTTCTGGCTTTGTTTTTACTAATATAATACTATCATCCATGAAACGACTATAATATTTAATATGTAGCTCTTTTTTTATATACCAATCCATCTCATTCAGATATATGTTTCCAAACATCTGTGAACTGTAATTACCGTATTTCTATGCCAACTTTACGTTCTTGTATATATAAAATTTGTGTAATTAAATTCATAACATCTTTATCTAATATATTTCTTTTAAGAATGTTTAGTAAAATTTCTTTATCTATGCTATTAAAGAATTTTTTAACATCCATTTTTAGTATATAATAATTATTCCATATTCTTTTACAATGTTTCATCATATTTTGTAAGTCTAAGCAAGCTTGGTGCATACCTCTTCCTTCTATGCAAGCATATGATGTATTTATAAATTTTGGTATATATAATGGTTTTATAAAATTATCTACTAGCCACCTATTAACTATTCTGTCAATATATTTTGCTTTTTCAATTTTTCGAAGTTTTGGCTCATAAACATAAAAAGATGTATACATACTTGGTTTATATGTTTTATTCTTTAGCTCATCTAGCAAGTTAAGTATATATTCTTCTGCTTTTAAATTAAATAATATTATTTCTTTTCTATGTCCCTTAGATTTTTTACTAAATTTATGTGCTTCCATTAACTTGTCATATGTAAGACATGAATTCCATTTATTTCTTAGTGTCTTTGGCATAATATTTTATTAACCCTCCGAGTATTCTTCCTATTTCTAGTAATAATTCAAATGCTATTTTATACTTTTTCTCATCAATCCATCTGTTGTTTTTCATTATTCTTAAGTAAACTCTTTGACAATTTATTTTTGCATCAATACTGTTTAAATAGTATAATTTTCTGCTTTTTTCTAATTTTTGTATATATAAAATATTTTCTAAAGTTTGATACATTGATGATTTATATTCATTTCCAATGCTAAATTTTTCTGTTCTAGGAAGTTTCAGCAACAAATTTAATATATATTCAACATATTTTTCATATTTTGGTATTAATTGCAGTTCCTTTTCCACCTTTGCTCCTTTCAGCTAATATTTTATATATATCATCTTCCTTCATGCTTCGCCAAGGGTTATAACTTTTGCATTTAGTGCAATCTAGGCAATTACGTTTTTCTTTATTATCTTTACCTACAAAATTATATACTTTCGCTATTTGTGAGTTATTTTTTGTGTAATCATATATTGAAAAACTATAACCTTCCTTTTCCATTAAATCAACATATTTCATTATTGCTGTTACTGGTATTCCTACCTTACACAAATTATTTTTTTGACATGTTATTTTTAGTTTTAATAATTTATTTAACATTATAGCATCTTTTCCAAGTGCCACAAAAAATGCTCCACATTTTACCAATATTATTTTGTTTGGTTCTTTTTGTTGTAATTCTTGTATTATTTCTATATATTTCATATCTCTTTCCTGCCTTTCTTTTTTAGACTAGCCTTATTTTTTTTCAAAAAATAAGGACTAGTCCGGTAGGACTAGTCCGGTAGGAACGACCTTTAGCTTACGCTATAAGAGCGTTTCCTACCTAGTTTATTTCTTTATTTTTTTAATTTTGCACTATTTTGAGTATTCTATTTGTATTGTCACTTTAAGTGACAATACAGCTTACAGTGCTACGGCATGTAAAGTGTGGCTCGAGAAGAATTGTAGCTGCCCGAAATGTTCGGAACGTTGCCGTTACGGTCTGAAGCTGGATAGTACGAACCGGAATAGTTGTAGAAGCCTCCGCGTTTAACACGGCTGCTAGTAGAGCTCGCCTCTTGAGTCCATTCGTAACAATTTCCTGCTAGGTCAAATATTCCATTTGCTTCATATGTTGTGTTTGAACCTGTATCTATTTTAGAACCGCTGCTATAATTTCCCCAACTACTTGAATCTCCATCTACTTTTGATGTATCTGTTTGAAATTTTGTTGCTTTTAGCCAATCCATTGTTGCATCCCATTGCACTCCATATATCATTGTACTTTTTACATTTTCTTTTCCTGTTACTACATTTTGACATGCTTTATATAAATTATACCAGTTTTGATTTGTTAAAGATGCCCCTGCTTTTTCTGTTGGAGCTTCTACGCTTCCTGATAGCTCATATCTTCCTATATAAAATCCTTTGTATTTTTTTATACTATCACTCATTGCTTTATATTCTGCTACAAAACTTTCTGCCATTGCTTTTGTATTAGCAAATCCTAAGATTGTTTTATGATATTGTTCTTCTGTATCATAATTACTCAATACATCTGGCTCTCGTGTAACATCGTCTCCACCTTCTGTTTCTTCTACACCTGGTGTTCCTTCAGTATATGAGCTTTGGTCTCCACTTCTTATGGTCAAATTACTATATACATTTGTTTTCACTTCATTTCCTTCTCCTGCACCTGTTGCCTTTGTATTTAATGTTGCTGTTGCGTCTATAAAATAATTTCCTGGATTTGCTACTGGCACCCATACAAATTGGTTCCCTTTAAATGAAGTTGTAGGGTAGTCTACTCCTTTATTTGCATCGTCTGGACTATCTGATATAATTAATCCTGTATCTTTTTCTCCTCCTACATAGTAAAATCTGTCTGGAATTGGTACATCTTCATGCCATGTAATTCCGCTTTCATCTCCACTTTCTCCTCCTTGAGTATTGTTTCCACTTCCTCCATTCATATAATCTTCTATGAAGTTTGATGCTTTATCCATTTCTATTTGTTCATTTATCTCTGCCATTTGCCATGTGTTTGCTGCATTTTCAGCTCTTCTAAATAATCCATTATCTCCTACTGTTAGGCTTAATGCTACTCCTGCTAGAATTAATAAAACTATGACTGTAACGACTAACGCTATCAAGGTAATACCTTTTACTTGCTTTTTTATTTTTCTAATATTCAAACTTATCTTTCCGTTCTCCATTAGAATTCTCCTTTCTTTTGTATTCTATTTATTTTATGCTTCTTACTTTTTCTTTTCTTGCTTTTGTTTTAATTATTTCCATTTTTATAAATAGTATTCATACATATACTTTTTTCTTTGAATATTAGATTTTCAATGTACTATTACTATTTATACAAAATAGATTTAATCATATTTATTTTACATTTTCTTTGTTTTTTAGTCAAGCCCTTTTATATTACATTTTTGTTACAATTTTTCCGTAAAATATTAAATTTTACTTTAGGGACGGTGCAAAACGTAAAATATTTTACAAAAAGGACCGTCCCCAACTGAAAAAATTTACAGTGTTCTATTATGTTTTCTCATCCAAATATATGCTATGATTTCAATTACTAAAATTAAAAGTGAGATTCCAATAACTACTATTTTCCACGTTTCATCTTTTTGCCCTACATTAGCAGACACTTCCATTCCTGATTTTCTATTTACCTTTACCACATAGCTAGTTTGAATATTTTGATCATTTTGTGCTTTTAATGTTATTGATACAATATTTTCTCCATCCTTTAAATTTTTCTCGCCAGTTGTTTCAACTATTATCCCTTCCCTTTCTACTGTTGGATTTACGTCTAAGTCTACAATGTCATTGTCTACTTCTACACTATATTCAAATGTTTCTTTATCAAATGGGATTTCTAAAGTGCTGAACTCTCCATTTCTATTTATTTGGCTTATTTCTAATGTTGTTAATCTTAAATCTGATTCTACTAACTCTTGTTTTCTATTAACTATTAATATATATTCTCTTACATTTTCATTTTCTGCTGTTACATTTATTTGTATTCTATTTTCTCCTGGATTTAATGATACAACTCCTAAGCCACTTATATGTGCTCTTTCGTCTTCTGCTGTTGCATTTATTTCGAGTTCTACTATGTCTTCTGGTAAATTTTCTACTGTATATTCAAATGTTTCTCTATAAAATTCTGGTGATAAATTTCCTGCATTTATTGTTATAGAAGATAAATAATTATTGCTTGATTTAACACTTCCGTCATCTATATTACTATCATTTGGCACATATGTTCCATCTGGTGATTGTGTGCTACTTGTTCCAGTTTGTGGTCTACTTGTTGAGCCTGAATTACCTCCAGAACTTGGTCTATTTGATGAGCTTCCTCCTGACGAACCACTGCCTGAAGTAGTGCCTCCTGAATTTGATGAACCACCGCTTGAGCCCGTGTTTCCTCCTGAACTACCTGATCCGCTTCCGCTTGAACCACCTGAGCTCCCTCCTTGGTTAGTTCCACCTGTGGAACCGCTTCCACCTGATGTAGTCTGCTTTTGATTTATTGTTATAGTTTTTGAACCTATACTTACAATATTATATTCATTGTCTGTTAATTCACTAGGTGTAGCTGTTATTTTTGCAGGAAAACCTGTAATTCTAGCTGTTACATTTACAGAGTTTTTTTCTACCCAGACTGAATTAGTACTCAAACTGGCATTTGTACTGCTCAAATTAACTTTTCCTGTTAAACCATTCGCTGTAATTGTTAATGTTACTGTTTGCCCACTTGTAGCCTCACTTGGTCCTGTAAAGTTAAAACTATAGCTAGTAGCTTTCACATTAAAATTTGAGAATAATATAAGTGTAATCATTAAACTTAATAAAATTTTTTTAATTTTCATTAGAAATTCCTCCTTTTTTACTTTAGGGACGGTCCTTTTATTAAAATAATTTAGTAAAAAGCCAGCAATATGCTTCTCGATATTTTAGATCTCAACTCCATACATAATATGGTCTTTAATTTTTAAATAATCATTTGCTTTGACTTGATTATCTCCTGTAACATCTGCAGCCATTTTAAATGCTCCTTCTAATTTTGCTGTTCCTGTTTCCATAATATAGTCTTTTATTATTAGATAATCATTTGCTTTAACATATCCATCTCCTGTGCTATCTCCTTTTTTAACAATTGTATATTTTGTACCACCCATATTTGCTATATCTCCTGTTGCAATAACTTGCTCACCAGAAATTAATTTATCTCCTCTCGTTATTGTTGCATTTGATAATGAATTTGCTGTTGCACTAGATTCTACTATTATTATTCTTTCTGTTTCTAAATCATCTTCACTATCATCTGGTTCATTGTCTCCAATATCTGGCTCTTCTTCTGTTTCATTATCGTCTTCAACTGTATTATCTCCAATAATCTCATTATCTATTACAGAATTTTCTATTTCATCTATTACCTCGTTATTTAAAGTATTATCCTCATCTATAACTTCATTGTTTAAAACATTATTTTCATCGTCTATCACTTCATTATTTAAAGCATCATTCTCATTATCTACTATTTCATTATTTATTTCGTTATCGGCTTCATTTCCACCTGAATCGTCAGGTGTTTCATCTGGTACTTCACCTCCATCTACTTTTATTAAATATTCTCTTGCTACATATCCTATAACACCATCCTCAGTTATAACTTTATCCCAAGTGTAATTTCCAACTTTACTTCCAGCTTCTAGTCTTGTAACAATGCTTCCGTTTTCAAGTTTCCTTATAATATTTCCGGCTGGAGTTTCTCTTAAATATAGTCCACCTTCTGCATTTACATAAAAACTTTCGTTATAATCTATCTTATGAATATTATCTCTTGCCACAAATCCCTGTCTTGAATCTGAAAGTATAACTCTATCCCATATTTTGCCGTCTATATAATATCTTCCCGTATTATCTATTCTATGAATTACTTGTCCTTTGTTTAAATGAGTTATTTCAAGCTGATTGTATCCAGGTCCGACTCTTAATATAACATCACTATTAGTTACAGTTACTTCTTCATAACAATTTGTAATATCATCAATTTCTTCCAAATAGCTTGGATTAAACTTTACATATCCATTTGTTCCATCTTCTAAAACAACTTTATGCCATCCATCTGAATATCTTTCAACAGATAATACCACAACTGAACTATCTGCTATTTTTCCAACAGGTGTGCTCGTTGTACTTCTTCCGCTTCTTATCATTACATTTGAATGTCCGACTTTTACTCTTATATTCTTAGGGTAAGCCTCTATACTACTATCTGGTGAGCTTGACGAAAGAGATGACATATTTTCATAAACTGGTATTATAAAAGTCAAATTTTCATTTAGCAATCCCGCACTTCTCATTTTATTATACATTGATGTTCCTTCTGACTTTGGAGCTTCTATGTTTTGCATATATTGTCTAATATATAGTCCTCCATAGGATTCGACATCAAATTTATTCAAATAAATTGAGTTTTGTTTGTTATTTATATATGCTGAAAATAGAAATGTAATTCCGTCAGATAAACATTTTTCTATACTTGTCCAGCCTTCCCTTTTGGCTCTGGCTAATGCATTATTGTAAACTTCTTGCTGACTGTTTCCACTTGCTCCAATATTAAATAAGTTGTAATATACCGTTCCATCTGTGTCCACCATTTTTGATGTAGCTCCACCGGCATTTCCTTGCTCCTGAAGAAGTCTTGCTATAATGTAATAAGGATTGGCATTTTTCTCTCTACATACTCTATTTATTATTGATGCATTTTCTCTTGAATATAAAAATGTACCATTTAACGACCCATATACTTTATCATCTGTTGTTTCTAAATAGTCTGTTGCTAAAAATTGAAATAAATAAGGGCTATCAACAAGCCAGTTTCTTGTGTCCATATAATATCTTATAGCTTGTTCTGATGCACATTTCCAATTTCCTGTATCGTACACTCTATCACCACATATTGAACAAATCCATTCTCCAGTTTTCCCTTGAATTAAATTTTTGGGAGTACCTAAATGTCCTGTGTATTGTGCTTTTATTACTTGTTCAAAGTCTAGCCCTGTTTCCATTATAATAAAATTCCAATTTGGATGATTTGCTTTTAATGTATCTAGCTTTTCTTTAAAACCTGGATATTTACTTGTATATAAATTGCTTCCATCATAAGCATATCTATTTGACTCGGCAAAACTTGACTGCAAAATGTTTACAATCAAAAATGCTGATAGCAAAATTACAATTAAAAAAATAGAGATAATCTTTTTCATATCTCTATTTTTTGAAATTATTTACTTTTTATACATTTTTTTATAATTATTATTCTCTTTCGTCATCATCATGATCTTCATGTGTTTTTTTCAAACTTTTATTAACAAGTTTCAAATTATTAATTATGCCTTCTAAATCTTCTTTATCTGAAACGACTGTAGCAATGTTCTTAACTTCTGTTCTACTATTCTTTGGACATATTACAATTCCATTAGGTTGTTCTAAAACTTTTTTCATAGCTAATATATCATTTCTACCATTACCGGCATAAATATATAATTTTGCATTAGGTATTGCTTTTATCCAATTATTAACGTGTTGAGACTTTCCTTGTTCTCCACCATCTAACTCAATATGTGGAAAAGGTTCAATTACATCATATGTATAATCTTGTTCAAAATATTGATTACTATCAAGAGACGCCATTGCAGCGTTTATTGAATCCAAGTCTGTCTTACGATTTGTTCTATTAAATTTTGCTATTTCTATGTTAAATCTATTTACTATCCTTTTCATATGCTCCATAAAAACTGGAGAAACAATATTTATTTTAACTTTTGCGTCTAGGTTTTCTTGCAAATCTGAAAGTTGTTGCAAAAAAATTTGTAATTCACCAGGATCATATTTTCCATCTTTTTCTCTTAATATTGTACCCTCTAAATCTGTAAAATATAATATTACACTTTTCATTTTATTAGATCTCCTTATATTATAATTATTATGACGCTATTCTTGTTGACCTTAATACTTATATTTTACCAAATATTTTACATAAAATCAACATTTATTTGAGACACACATTACATTTTTTATAGTACTATTTCATCTAAATCATTTGGCACTATTACATTTCCGTCAAAATATTGTTTTGCCTCTTTTGTGTACAACTCTTTTTTATCTTTATGACTTTCTTCCGTATGATATAAAATAAGATTTTTAATATTTAACTTATTCATTTCTACACATACACTTTTTACGGTTGAATGGTGTTTTTCAAAAGGTTTAAATTTTTCTTCTTCTGCATCTAAGCAAAATGCTTCATGCATTACATAGTCTGCTCCAATGTAACGTTATTTTTTCCATAATAAATTCCTTTCTAATACGATATTCGAATAAAATTTATGCCTCATTTTTTAGCAATTCTTTCACATTATCTGTCCAATCAAATATGCTATTATCCAATTTTTCTATTTCTTCTATTTTAAAATATTTTACCTCTTCCAGTTCACTTTCTTGGATTTTATATTTATTTATTGGAATATCTGTTTTCACATAATAAATTGAATATCTACCATCTTTTATTATGCTAGTTGCTAATGGTTTTAGGGTATCTTTATCAAATTTAATGCCAATTTCTTCTGATGCTTCTCTAACTGCCGCTTCTTTTACGCTTTCACCGAAGTCAACTTTTCCTGCACAAATTCCCCATTTGCCGGCACCACTTATCTTTTTCATACTACGTTTTTCAAGTAATACTTCATTGTTCTCATTTAAAACTACTATTCCTGCTACTGGCAAGTAATGTCCTTCTGGAAATTTACGTCTATTCGCATCTTCTAACTCTTCTAGAGTTACTATTTTTCCAGTATTTTTTCCATCTTTGTCTACTAATTCAAATTTCTCCATAAAAAATCATTCCTCTCGTTTTACTTGAAGTCATATATAGCTTGCAGACTATACATTTCACTATGTTATTAATTATACAATTTTTACCTATTTATTGCAAATTTTGGCTCTCTAAGACCCTTTTTGCATATGAACAATCAGCAATAATATTCTTGTTTTGTTTTTTAGCATTTTCAATAACACATTCCACAAGTTTTTTTGCGATACCTTGCCCTTGATATGTATTATCTACTTCTGTGTGAATTATATTCCACGTATCATTTTCTTCTATAAAATCACATTCACCGATCTTCTTATCATCGTCACATGCTACTGATTTGTTTTCTTCAAATTTTATTTTTATCATAATGCACCTCTATTCTATACTCCTTTTCTCAAATTCTACTAACAATTGTTTCACTGCTAAATCTCTATGATTATGTGTTGCTTCAAAAGTTTCTTTATCTAAATCACTTAATGGCTTATCAAATCCATTTGGAATAAAAATTGGTATGTAAGTTAGGCCTCCTAATTTTCCCATAGATTTTGCAACTGTTCCTTTACATTCTCCTCTTGCCACAATCTTTTCTCCATCTGGAAGAATAGCTGTTAATACTGTTACAAAAGTACAAATCCTATCTTCTTTATTAGGATAATTTTTCATTTTTTTTAATACTTTTGTAAGAGACTGAACTTGAGTCGCATTAGGTCCTGCATATCTTGCTGAATAAACACCTGGCTCTCCATTTAATTTATCTATACAAAGCCCTGAGTCATCTGTAACTATTATCTTGTCGTTTATATTATTTTCATTGCAAAATTCTTTTATTGCCATTGCTTTTATATTTGAGTTTTCTTCGAAAGTTTTTCCGTCTTCTATTATTTCTTTATTAAATCCTATGTCTTTTAATGTATATAATTCAAAATTTACATGATTTTCTTTTAAAATTTTCTCCATTGCTGTGACTTTATTTTTATTACTTGTTCCATATATTATTTTCATTGTTTTATAAATCCTTCCCTAGTAACTAACATCATTTTTTATACCTAGTCCATCTCCATCACAAATTGGAGTTTCAATAGTTCCCTTTTCTTCTGTATGAATATCTTTTACATCAACTTTAAGAGAATTAATAAAACCAGTTTGACTATTTGTACTTTGTGCATTGTTTTGATTATTATATATTGTTTCATTATGTTGTATATTATTTTGATTTATTTCAACATTTTGTTGTGGAGCCTCTATCATTTTAGTTTTGTCTTTTTTAAATAGATTTTTAAAAAAATCAATTATTTTATTAAATATACTCATCTGTCTCCTCCCTCGACTTCTTTTTCTTCTGTATGTTGTATATTTATATTTTGTTCTGTATCTTCCCAAAATCTATGTCCATTATTCTTCTCTATATCATTTTCAAAACATTCAAATCTTTTTTCAAATTCTTTACTTGGTAATTCTATAAACTGTCCTTGTTCTTTATCTGCATAGTAAAACTTTTTTCCCAATTTGTCTGAGTCAAAATAAACAAACATTACAGGATTTTTATCTTCATCGTCTTTTTCATATACTCTATTAATAACACATTTTTTAAATTTCAAATTAGGATTGTTAAATGATATAGATTTAAGCATCTGCATTGTCGAATTTTGGCATTGTGCAAATTCTGGACATACTCTTTGTACTAATTTTAACTGTGCTTCTATATTCTTTTCTGGATCATCTGCATAAATTTCATCAATTTGTTTTGCTTTTTCAATAAAATCAACTACTGGAAATTTTCCATCTGGTCTTGCTAATCCTACACTTATGCATAAATTTCTAAGGCTTTGTTGGTCTAAAGTAAAAGTGGCATCCTGTAATGCTTCATCATTTTTGTGGCTTTCCCTATCTGTTCCATCTGCCATTATGTCTTTCTTTCTGATATCTTCATAACTTAAGAATAAATTATTTGGTTTACAACCATATCTTTGGAGATCTAAATTCCATGTTGGATCAACTAAGGTCGTCCCTGTTACCTTTTCTCCATTTGCTAGTTCAAATTCCATATCTTCAAGTTTTAAAAATGCGTGCTTTCCTGAGCTAACTATTTTACTTGGAATTCCCACTTGTTCTAACATGTATTGTTCAATTCTAGAAATTCCATTACAAACTCCATATCCTGTACTAATAATTTTCCATAAAGCCCTACTATCCCATGGTACAAAAGTCTCTGCATCATAATCTGGGCTATAACTTATTCTTCTCCCTATAGCATTATCTATAATTGCTACTTTCTGTGCTTTAGAATATTCTGGTTTTATTCTACTTAAAACTGATTCTATCCATTTTTCACCTTCTAAAAATTCTTTCCCTGTAGAACTAAAATACACACCATTTATAGTATTAGCTATTCCCATTTCTGGACAAATAGCACATAATTGTTTCAACCTATTTTTTTGCTCACTTGAAAACCTTTCAGGATTTACTGCCATAAGCTCATCTAATCCTTTATAGTCTTCTGGATTTCTATCTAGTTCTATGTCAAGATATCCTTCTTTGCTTTTCAAACTTAATGCTTTTTGATATTCAGCTGGATAATTTTCTTTATTTAGTTTATCTTTTACTTCATTGCTCAAAGTAGCAACTATTTTTATTTTGGTGTCTTTATCAAAACCACTTGTAATCAAATTTTGTGCAATTTGTAATTGTTTATCTGCCGATAATTTTGATATGATTTCATGAGGTTTTATTTTTTTATCTTTGCAATATTCAGCATTATTTATGAAAAAATTCATTAAATTATTTGCATCAAAGCTTTTTAAAATTTCTCTTATATTAAAAGTTTCTATTTTTTTATTTCCTAGAAGAAAAGTTTCTTTGTTCTTGTCATTTAATGTTGATACAATTTTGGTTAAATCTGAGCTATCTAGAGAATATTTACCAATTAAAGCTAATTTATTTTCATCTTTTTGCATATTAGCTAATATATCTCTTATATAAAAATCTTCAATTTTTAATGTATCTTTAACATAACTACTATTACTTAAAATTGCTAATTGATTTTCCTCAGGTAATGATACAATCATTTGTTGTATATCATAAGACTGTAAGTTACACTTTGACATAAAATCCCTATTACAAATTAATTGCATTTTTTCTTGTGAGGGTAATTTATTTATTATATCTTTAACATAATATGGTTCTATATTATCGATTATTCCTGGCTCTAATAGTAATTTTTGAGTAAGGCTTGCGTCTTTTATATTATCTAATATGCATCTTTTAGTATATGGATTTCCATTTTTAAAAGAGTCTATTTGTAATAAGTTTGCTTTTTCACTATCACTTAAAAATTCGTTTATTAGTCTTCCGAAATCTCCCACGGTTAGACTATATTCTCTTAATGCTTCCATGTTTGAAAGCAAACTAAATTTATCCTGTGCAGTTAATAATTTATTTCTTAAGTCATCAGAGTTCATTTTTCTCTCCTCTTTGGTATTTTATATAATATTTATATCATATAATTACCATAAATACAATCTTTATTTCATTTATTATTAGTCCTACAAATAATTTATCTTTCTATATCTTTATTATTTTTTACTTTTGCAATACTAAATCCCATACTTTCTGCTTTTGTTTTTGTTATTTCATCATCAAAATGCATACAAGTTATTTTTTTTCTTTCTTCTTTATTAAATAAATTGCTTAATGTTTCTATATTTAAATGTGCTGGAGTCTCAAATCTACTAACATCTTGATAAAACTCATCAAAAACTCCTTTTTTTAAAGCTTCTATAATAGGCATTTGAATTGTTTTTGTATCACCACTGTAATAAATTCTTCTTCCTTCCAAGTCTAAAATATATCCATATGCATTAATAAATTTGCTATGCTCTTGTTTAATTTCTTTTATTCTATAATTTTCACATTCTGTAGGATTAATAAGTTTATATGCTTGTGGTTCATTTCCTACTAGTGATAAATATTGTTGCATGGTACTTTTTTCAGGATATATAACTGTTGGTACAATTCCTTTACCATGTTCACAATAAAATAATAAAGAAGATAAACTTCCTATATGGTCTGTATGCATATGAGTAATTAGTATATCAATAGCCTTTATATTTTCTAAGAGTTTCTGTTTCATTAATCTTTCAAAAACTGTTTCACCACAGTCAATCAATAACAGAGATTGTTTTTGATTATTAAAATAATAGGCAGAATTATTGCCAAAAGCAGTATTAAAACATGAACCATTTCCAATAAAATTCAATACTTTATTTTCTTTCATTTAGATTCTCCTCTATTTTTATTACATCTATTTTCTATATATTTTTTTGCACATTCTCTTATATCTTCCATCTTCTTTTTTGTATCAGCATTTTTATAATCAATTCTATTTATTAAAATATCTATGTAATTATTTTCTTTTACATATTTTAAAGAAATATCAAAGTTTAAGTCAAATATGAATGCAATAACACATACCCAATAATCAATTATTGTTTTTCTATCTTCTAATTTTATACATTTGTGTTTTATAAAATCATTAAAGACCTTTGGAGATACTGCCTCATAATTTATTGTTTGAGTATTATATTTACTTGGAAATATATTTTTAAAATCTTCTGTTTCTTTTACTTGCTCAAATCTGCCTATATCATGTAATAGTGCTATTATCTTTGCAAGTTTAATATTTTCATCATCTAATTTTAGCCCTTGAGCTATATATTCACTTTTCCTTACAACTTCATAAGTATGTCTTATCTTTAATGCTATACTTCCATCATTTGCATCATAGTTTTCTAAGTATTTTTGAAATTCTTTTTCTGCCAATTCAAAGTCCATGATATATCTCCTCTATTAATTTACAATTTTTATATTATTTTCCTCTCCTTGTTCTATCTGATAGTTTGTATGATGATAAATATAATTCCATTTTTTATCTCCATTTTTCTCCATTAATATATTTTGTTAATGCCATTATAAATGCATATTCTGTTAAATCTATTCTTGAAATTTCATTATGTGTTAATAATTGAATACCTCCACTATGATTATGTCTTTCTTTATCTTCTCCTAAAACACTATCCATCGCTTCACTTAAATTTGTATCTAGCACTTTTTGTACTAAATTATCTGGAACTGGAAATGATGGGCTTGTACCATAACTTTCAAAGTCTTTATTATCTTCAATTACTGTAATGTTAGTAATCATCCATCTTCCTAATAAATCATTTATTCCGCTTTCTATTCCTAAAAATAAATCTGCTGAAATGTTAATTTCTTTGGCATATTTTTTTAAATTCTTTACCCTGTTTTTTGCTCCTTGATAAATTTCTTTGTTTACAGTTTGGTCTGATACATCTGATTTACTGGTATTCCTTTTATTTCAACATTTTTAAAATAATGTTCTAATGCTTTTTTTGCACCTTCTATTTTTCCTTGATTTTTAGTAGCTATTAATACTTTCATTGTTTACTCCTCCTTAATTTTTGCAACATAATGTTGCAATTTTGATATAAATATAACTTCTATTCTTCATCATTTTGCTTTTTTTCCTGTTGTTGCAGTTCAAATATTGCTTTTTGACTTTCTATTTCAGCCTTTAATTCTTCTTCTGTTGGTAAATATAATTTATATTTACTAGCAAATAGTTGTTCATTTCCTTTTAGAATAGAATATTTTGCTATATCTGCATCGGTTTCTGAACATAGTAAAATTCCTATTGTTGGATTGTCTTCTTTTGATTTTTTTAACTCATCATACATTCTAACATACATATCCATTTGTCCGACATCTTGATGCGTTATTTTTTTAGTTTTCAAATCAATTAACACAAAGCATTTTAATATATAATTGTAAAATACTAAATCTATGAAGTAATCTTCTTTTTCTGTATGAATATGTTGTTGTCTTGCAACAAATGCATAACCTTTACCGTAGTTCCATTAAAAATTTTTGTAAATTATTTATTATACTAGTTTCTAATTCTGTTTCTGTAAAAGTACTATCCAATGAATATCCTAAAAATTCTGCTATTACTGGATTCTTAACAAATTCTAATTTGTTCATTAAATAATTTTCTTTGTTGTTTTCTTCCATTTCTTTAATTACTGGTTCTTTAACTTGTGACTTTAACAATCTATAATAATACTGTGTATCAATGTTTCTTTGTAATGTTCTTGTACTCCACGTTTGTTCTAATGCTTCTTTTGCGTACCAATCTCTTGCTTTTTTATCAAAAACTTGTAACAGAGTTCTATAATGAGTCCAAGATAGCATCGTATTTGATTTTGAACTCAATGCGTTCAAAATGTTTGGAAATAATTTATAAAAATTCAAAAAATAGTATAAATTTCTTGAATCATAACCTTTTCCATATTGTTTTGTTAATTCTTTAGATAGTTTTTTTATTATTTCTAATCCATAATCTGCTCTATCATTTCCCCTTTTAGTTCTTCTTCGGCAACTCTATATCCAATTAGCCAATTTCTTTCTACTAGAGCAATATTTACAGACTTATAAGCATAATCTCTTGCTGATTCAATAATAGAACATACATCTTCTAATACATTATCTGTATTTTGATATTTAATAATCATTGAATTATTGTTTATTTTTTCCAAACTCATATTTACCTACTTTCTTATAAATCGTTATTTTCTTATTTATATCATAAAATTGCTATAAATACAATTATTTTTTCCAATATTAGGTTTCAAAACACAAAAAAAATAACAGATAATTGCTTACCTGTTATTTTCTATGGCTCCTCGTGTTGGGCTCGAACCAACGACCTATCGGTTAACAGCCGAGCGCTCTGCCAACTGAGCTAACGAGGAATATTTAATTAAAACTGGCGACGACCTATTTTCCAAGCAAGGTAACTCGCAAGTATCGTCGGCACGATAGAGCTTGACTTCCGTGTTCGGGATGGGAACGGGTATTTCCTCTATGTTATCATCACCAGAAAAGTTTTGTATACTTTATATTAAATAAATTCAATGTACTTTTAAAGTCTACTTAATTAATATAACACTAATTAAATAATTTGTAAAGTATTTTTTGAAATTATTTTATATATAGCACACTCAAAAATATATAGTAGAATAAGGTAAACTTTACCTCATGCTTCTTTCCGTTCTCTCACTTAAT
>CALXWM010000027.1 GCA_944392425.1 uncultured Clostridia bacterium | reverse complement strand
AAAAAATATTATGCAGAAGAAGATTTATTCAAAAAAATAAGAGACCACCTAGAAGCAGGAAGGCCAGCAAGAACACTTGAATTAAATGATGATGAAAAAGAAATCATAAAAGATGCATTTTTATTAACAATGAAGCCAATACTATATGTAGCAAATGTATCAGAATCAGACATTGGCAAAGAAAATCAATATGTAGCAAAAGTTAAAGAATATGCAAAAGCAGAAAATTCAGAAGTAGTTACATTATGTGTAAAAATAGAAGAAGAACTATCAAGCTTAGAAGGCGAAGAAAAACAAGAAATGCTAGAAGCTATGGGACTTGATGAATCAGGTTTAGACAAAGTTATAAAAGCAAGCTATGATTTACTTGGACTTATGTCATTCTTAACAGCAGGTAAAAAAGAAGTAAGAGCTTGGACAATAAAAAAAGGAACAAAAGCCCCTCAGGCTGCAGGAAAAATACATACAGATTTTGAAAGAGGTTTTATAAAAGCAGAAATAGTATCTTATGATGATTTAGTAAGACTTGGCTCATATCAAAAAGCAAAAGAAGCAGGCTTAGTAAGGTTAGAAGGCAAAGAATATGTAATGCAAAATGGCGATATAGTTGAATTTAAGTTTAATGTGTAAAAATTATTATTGCAATTAAACTTAAATTATGATATAATTTATACAAATCCGGAATACAATTCTTAATTTGTATAAAAGCTTAGAAATTAGTTTCATAACTAAGAGTGTATTTAGGTCAAAAGAAAGGGTGGATGCCTTATATGAAATATATTAATAGAAATTTGGAAAAAGAAATTGAAAAAATGATAGGAAAATTTCCAGTAATTTTAGTTACAGGAGCCAGACAGACAGGAAAAAGCACTTTACTAGAATATATAAACACAATTAGTAAAAACAAAATCAATTATGTTACACTGGATGATATGATTGAAAGAGCAAATGCAATAGAAGATCCAGAAACATTTTTAAGAAGCCATGAAGCACCACTAATAATTGATGAATTTCAATATGCTCCAAATTTATTATCATATATAAAAATAAAAGTAGATGAAGCAAGAAAAAATGAAATGTTTGGAGATGGTAAGCAAACAGGAACAATGTATTATTTAACAGGTTCACAAGTGTTTCAAACTATGAAAGAAGCTTCAGAATCACTTGCCGGCAGAATTGGGATTTTAGAACTAAATACTTTATCTACTAGAGAAATTTACGGAAAAAGTGAAGAATGCTTTATTCCAGATATAAACTTAATAAAGCAAAAAGAAAAAATGCCATATGAAATATTAGAAAAAGTTTTTGACAGAATATTAAAAGGAAGTTATCCGGCATTGTATAATGGGCAAGAAAACAATTTGGAAAACTTTTATTCATCATATATTAAAACATATATAGAAAGAGATATTAGAAAATTAATAAATGTAAAAGATGAAATAAAATTTTTAAAATTTATTTCAGCAGTTGCGGCTAGAACGGCTCAGGAGTACAATGCAAGTGAAATAGCTAATGATGTAGGAATAGATGCAAAAACAGTAGATGAATGGTTATCTATATTAAAAAATACATTTTTAGTATATCTTCTTCAGCCATATTCAAATAATACGACGAGTCGAGCTGTAAAAAGACCAAAAATATATTTTATGGATACGGGACTAGCTTGTTATTTAGCTGGATATTTAGACGCAAGAACATTGGAAAGAAGTGCATACGCTGGTGCTATTTTTGAAACATACGTTGTGTCAGAAATAATAAAATCTTATAACAATAGTGGTAGAGATACTAGATTGCACTTATATTATTATAGAGATAATAATCAAAAGGAGATTGACTTATTAATAATAGACCAAGATAACATTTACCCTGTTGAAATTAAAAAAAGTGCTAATCCAGGAAAAGATGCAATTAAAAATTTTGATGTAGTAAATAAATTTGAAATGAATTCACCAAATGGTATTGTAATTTCACTAAGCAAAGATATACATGCTTTAGATGAGAAAAATTACATAGTGCCGATAGAATATTTGTAGAAAATGCAAACTTTGAAATATAAGCAAAAAAATTTAACTTCAAAAAATTCGACAAAATTTTCAAAAAAATGTTGACGAGCTCATAAAAAAAGTTTTATAATAATTATAGCGTTGAAAATGTAATAATTTTCTTGCTATATTTGCATTCAAAAAAGCAAATAATAATAATAGTCAAAAGAAGAAAGGAAGAATACTATGAAAAATTCAATGAAGTATGTTGCAATTTCAATAGTTATGATTTTTGTAGTTTTATTATTTACAATGGTAAGATCTTATGCATCAGGTTCATCAATTGTTATTAATCCTAATGGAAATAACAATGCTAACAATGCAAACACTAACACACCTAGCACAAACACAGGTGCAGGACCTGTAAATAATGCAGAAGAAAAAGAAAATCTTACTAGAGTAAATGAAATCAATGATGCAGAAAAAGACATACCACAAACTGGTGAAACAGACGTTTATATAGTAGGTGGTATAGCAGTTATTACAATAGCTGTTGGCGCATTTGCATTTATTAAATCAAGAAAATATAATGTTTAATAAAAAATTATAAAAAAGTTGCAACTTAAAAGAACTTTGGGTAAAACCAAGGTTCTTTTTTTCAGCTTTTTATAGTAATAAAACAAAAAAATCGAGAAAAAAGTATCCAAAATTTGAAAATATTTAATCGACTTATTTTGATAAAAATTTATTTTTGTATTTACAAATGAAAATAATAATGATAGAATTAAGGTCGAGTATAATTACTATTTAAAAAATATACTAACATACTAATTAAACATTCTAAAGCCTAAATCATAGGAGGTACAAAATGAGTAACACTAGAAGAATGAATAATAATTCTAGAGGAAACCAAAAAAGTTATAGCAATGATAATAAAGAAAGAAAACAAAAATCTAAAAAAAGAAAAGTATTAAAAGTAATACTTATTATAGTAGTAGTATTAGTAGTTATAATAGCAGCAATTGCAACAGCAGGATTTACATATATTTACAGCATGCTTGGTAAAATGGATCAAGAAGAAATAGACTTAAATGCAATTAGTATAGATGAAACAGTTGCAGATGAATTAAGCAATTACAGAAACATAGCACTATTTGGTATAGATTCAAGAGCGGATGACTATGGTAGAGGCAACAGAAGTGATTGTATAATAATTGCTTCAATAAATAAAAAAACAAATGCTGTAAAACTAGTTTCAGTCTATAGAGATACATATTTACTATTAACAGGTAGAAATTTAGACAAAGTAACACATGCATATTCATATGGTGGACCTGAGCTTGCAGTAAGCACATTAAACGCTAACTTAGATTTAAACATAGAAGAATATGTTACAGTTAACTTTGATGCAGTTGTAGACGCTGTAGATGCATTAGGCGGAATAGTAATGCCCGTAACGAGTGAGGAAGTTAAATATATAAATACATATATTGATGAAAATAATAGAGTGACAGGACATAATTCAAGTCATATAACAACAGCAGGTACATATAATTTAGATGGAGTGCAAGCTTTAGCTTATTCAAGAATACGTTATACCTCTGGTGGGGATTACAAGAGAACAGAAAGAATGAGAGATGTTCTTGAAGCTATGCTTAAAAAAGCAAAAACATTAAGCGTAAGTGAACTTATAAACTTTGTAAATATAATGCTACCAAAAATATCTACAAATATTAGTAGCACAGATATAATTGGATTAGCACCAACGCTTATGAATATAGATATTTCGGAAAGCAATGGATGGCCAGAAGAAACTCAAGGTTCAATGATTAGTGGAGTATATTATGGTGTGCCTGTAAATTTGGAAGACAATGTAGCAAAATTACATGAAGAATTATTTGACCAAGCTGATTATACTTGCTCAGAAACAGTACAAAACATAAGCAATCAAATTATAAGTAAAACAGGAATAAAATAAAGTTATTAAAGACTAAAATAAATATAAAATTGGATAAAAAATATTTATAAAATATCAAATTGAAGTAGGTATTTGAGAATAATGAAAAGTGCGGATAATCGCTAAAACTATTAGAGAAGGGGGATAATAGTAATGGCAGACAATGAAGCAATATTACTAAAAGAACAAGAAAATGAAGAAATAAAGCCCTTATTGGGCGATATTAAAAAACAAAATATTGCTTATAGATTTGTTAAAAGAATTGTAGATGTATTGGCTGGAATTGTAGGAGTAGTATTGCTAATACCTATAATGATTGTTGTAGAAGCTTTAAGAATAATAAAAAAAGAAAACGATGGACCTTTGTTTTACACACAACTTAGGATAGGAAAAAACGGAAGACAATTTAAAATGTATAAATTTAGGTCAATGTGTATGAATGCAGATGAAAGGCTTAAGGAATACCTACAAGAAAATGAAGAAGCAAGAAAAGAATATAAAAAATATAAAAAATTAAAATGTGACCCAAGAATAACAAAAGTAGGAAAAGTACTTAGAGCTACAAGCCTTGATGAATTTCCGCAATTCATTAATGTTCTTAAAGGAGATATGAGTTTGGTAGGGCCAAGACCATATTTGCCACGAGAACAAAAAGAAATGGGTGAATATTACATAGGTATTATTAAAGTAAAACCAGGAATAACAGGACCTTGGCAAATAAAAGGGAGAAGCAAAATAACGTTTGAAGATAGATTAAAAATGGATTTTGAGTATGCAAATAAGAGCAGTTTGTTAAGAGATGCAAAAATATTAGTAAAAACGTTTACTAAAGTAATTGATAAGGATGGAGCTATATAGCTAATATAAAATAGAAAATGAATAAATTTAGTAGTGATATAAAAGAAAGAAGATTTAAAAGCAAAAAAGAAAGTAATAAAAAACATAAAAGATTAAAAAAAATTGCAATAGTAATAGCAACAATATTAATTATTATTGTTACTATTATTACAATTGCATATGCATATTTAAATTCAAAACTTGGAAAATTGAAAATTGAGCAAATTACAAATGATTTAAATGAGTTAGGAATAGATGAGGCAAATCAAGATCCGCAAATGAGTAAATATAGGAACATAGCTATACTTGGTTTAGACTCAAGATATGATACATATGACCCAGACTATAGAACAGATTGCATAATGATAGCAAGTATAAATAAAGAGACTAATGAAGTTCAACTTTACTCTATATATAGGGACACTTATGTACAAATGGAACTTGATGAAGAAGTTATCTTAGACAAAATAAATCATGCATATTATAATGGAGTAGAAAACACATTAAAAACAATAAATGAAAATCTAGATTTAAACATAACAGAATATGTAATGGCTGATTTTACAGCAATAGCAGACTTAGTAGATAGTGTAGGTGGAATTGAAATAGATGTAGATAGTGAAGAAATTAATTACATAAATAACTATATAAAAGACGTTTCCAATGTGGTAGGAAGAACATCAACTAATATAACACATACAGGAGTTCAACATCTTGATGGAATTCAAGCGGTATCCTATTGTAGAATAAGATATACATCTGGATGGGACTACAAAAGAACAGAGAGAATGAGGGAAGTACTAGAAAAAGCAGCAGATAAAATAAAACAAATAGACTTAATATCTATTAACAATTTACTAGATACTTTTTTACCTAAAATTAGAACTAATATTACAGTAGATAAAATAAAAGAGCTGATTCCAATGGCGTTGTCTTTAAAAGTGGAAAATTCATTTGGATGGCCATATACAACAGAAGGTGTTTGGATGAGAGGGGATTTTTATGGACCAGCAACTACTTTAGAAAGTAATGTAAAAAAGTTACACGAAGAAGTATATGGACAAGCTGATTATGTAGTACCAGAAGACATTATAGAAATAAGTAATAAAATAATAGATGAAACAGGTGTACAATAAAAAATACAAAGGTGGAGTAATATACAATGAAAGATATAAAAGTAATTGTGGCAACACATAAAAAATACCAAATGCCAACAGATGATTTATATTTCCCAGTTCACGTAGGAGCAGAGGAGAAAGAAGACTTAGGCTATATTAAAGATAATGAAGGCGATAATATATCAACAAAAAATCCTTCTTTTTGTGAATTAACAGGTCTATATTGGGCTTGGAAAAATTTAAAAGCAGATTATATTGGATTAGTACATTATAGGAGATACTTTTTCTTAAAGAAAAAACATTATAAAACAGAAAAAGAAAAGTTTGAAAATGTATTAACTTTGAATGAGGCAGATAAGCTTCTTGATGAAACCGACATTATCTTGCCGAAAAAGAGAAAATATTATATAGAAAATTTATATAGTCATTATAAACATACAATGTATGTTGAACCACTTGATGAAACAAGAAAAATTATAGAAGAAAAATATCCAGAATATTTGGGAGAGTTTGATAAATTACATAACAGAACATCAGCACATATGTTTAATATGTTTATTATGAAAAAAAATATACTAGACGGATATTGTAAATGGTTATATAACATTCTATTCGAACTTGAAAAAAGATTGGGACAAACAAGTTATGATCAATTCCATGCTAGATTTTATGGAAGAATATCTGAATTGCTTTTAGATGTATATATAGAAACAAATAAATTACAATATAAGGAAATACCAGTTATGGATATGCAGAAAATAAATTGGTGGAAGAAAGGAACGAGCTTTTTGAAGGCCAAGCTCTTAGGTAAAAAATATGAAAAAAGCTTTTAATAATACTGTTAATGATAAAAAAAAGGTTATGGCTATAGTAGTTACATATAACAGAAAAGAATTACTAAAAGAATGTATAAATGCATTAATATCTCAAAATTATAGGAACTGTGAGATACTAATTATTGATAATGCAAGTACTGATGGAACCAAGGAACTAATTGATAAGGAATTTAATAACAATAAAATTCATTATAAAAATACAGGATCTAATCTTGGTGGTGCTGGTGGGTTTAATTATGGAATGAAAGAGGCTTATAAATTAGGATGTGACTATATGTGGATTATGGATGATGATTGCATTGTTCATAAGGATTCATTGGAAAAATTAATGGAGGCAGACAAAGAATTAAATAGTAATTATGGTTTCTTATCAAGTAAGGTTTTATGGAAAGATGATTCTATATGTGTTATGAATATACAAAAAAAGAAATTTTCAAGGTGGTTGAAAAATTTTAATAGAAATCTACAAACGATTGCCATGGCTTCTTTCGTTTCTCTTTTTGTTAAAACCAGTATAGTAGAAGAAGTTGGATTACCTATTAAAGATTTTTTTATTTGGACTGATGATTGGGAATATACTAGAAGAATTTCGAGAAAGCATAAATGCTATTATGTGGCAGATAGTGTTGTGACTCATAAGTCAAAACAAAATGTTGGAGCGAGCATTGCAACTGTTGACGATAGACTTGAAAGGTTTAAATACTTATATAGAAATGATGTTGTTTTATATAGAAGAGAAGGTATAAAGGGGTGGATACTTTTATATATTAGAATTGCTCTTCATAAAATTAGAATAATTTTATCTAATAAAAATAATAAAATTGAAAGACTTGAGATTATTAATGAAGCTATTAAAAAAGGAAAAAATTTTTATCCAAAAGTAGAATTTGTTAAATAAATGAGGGAGACAAAATGATTGTATATATTATGGGATATCTCTTATCAATAGGTATTGCATATAGTTCAAACCTAGTGAAAGATTATAAAATAAGAAAAATAATATTTTTATTAAGTTCTGTGCTTTTTATAATTGTTTCTGCAATTAGGTATGATGTAGGTACAGACTATAATGCACGTTATGTTCCAGACTATTATAGTGTTGTAAATGGTGAGAAAATAGGAAATTTAGAACCACTATTTTATGGATTAATAAAAGTATGTACATTTTTTTCGAGTGAGCCATATTTACTATTTGCAATTACATCAATATTTATATATTTGCTATTTTTTAAAAGCATAGAAGATAATTCTAAATGTTGGATGTTGAGTATAACCATTTTCTTTATAGCTGGTTTTTTCTTTCAATCTATGAATTTAGTAAGGCAATTTATAGCAATGGGAATTATAATGTACGCACACAAATTTCTACTTGATAAATCCAAGGGAAAAAAAATGTTTTTTATCTTATGTATTATTGTGGCGACGTTAATTCATACGATAAGCCTTATTTATTTAATTTTACTATTTTTAAAAAAAAGAAAAATACATATATTGTTATTAGGAGCGGTAATGATAATTGTTACTGTTTTTGGTGACCAAATTGTAAAGTATGGATTTGATATATTTAGAAGTTCTAATATAGCTAATATTCAAAAATATGCAGGATATTTCAGACAAAGAGGAGAAATTACATGGTCACTATTAATATCAGAGGGCCTAATTTATGTGTTTATGTATGTGTTTAATAGAAAAGAAAATAGTAATGATAAAAAAAATTTATATACTAATATACAAGCACTTGGACTATTATCAGTTGTAATGAGTGCAAGAATAGAACTTTTTTCTAGATTATCAGGACTATTTTTTGTATTTCAAATTATATCTATACCTTATTTTATGCAAGACGACTATGATATATATATAAAATTTAAGAATAGAAAAATTAGTCTAAAAAAGATAGGACTAGGCTTAATAATAGTAATATATTTAGTAAGAATTATATATTCAGTAGTATTTAATGGAGTATATGATGTTTTACCATATCAAACAATTTTTAGTATTTTATAAAGAGGATAATTATGGATAAAGTAAAGATTTTACAGGTTTTTGGTGATCCAATTTCATATGGAGGACAAGAAAGATTTGTTTATAATGTATATAAAAACATGAATAACAATAACTTTGTTTTTGATTTATTTACTCCATTCTATTGCAATAATAAAGAAATAAGTGATCTTATTGAAAGTAGAGGAGGAAAAATATATCATTATGATAATGTATTTGAAAGTTTTGATAAAAATAAAAAATATTATATTAGAACTTTATCAGATTTTCTTGAGAATAATAAATATGATACTATCCATATACATTCGGGCAGTATTTTTACATTAGCCTTTGGGGCAAGAATTGCTAAAAAAGCAGGAACTAAAAATGTAATAGTACATTCTCATAATTCTGGAATAAAAAATTTAAAATATAAAATTATTAAAGCAATTTCAAGAAATATTTTTTTAAAAAATGTAGATTATTATTTAGCATGTTCATCTTATGCGGCATTATTTAAGTATCCTCATAGAATTATAAAAAATAAAAATTTTAAGATTATAAATAATGGCATAGATATTAAAATGTTTAGATTTGATGAACACATAAGGAAAAAAATAAGGACAGAATTGGATGGTGAAAATAAAATAATTTTAGGACATGTTGGGAGATTTGCACCAGAAAAGAATCATACATTTCTTTTAGATATTTTTTATGAATTTAAAAAAATAAATAATGAATCCATTCTTGTGCTAATTGGAACAGGAGAATTACAAAAAGATATTGTAGAAAAAGCAAAAAAATTAGGGTTAAGTGATGATGTGAAATTTTTAGGAACAAGAGATAATGTCAATGAATTCTTAAGTGCAATGGATATTTTTGTTTTACCTTCATTATATGAAGGTCTTCCAATAGTTGGAGTAGAAGCAGAGGCAACAGGGTTACCTGTAATTTCTTCAGCAGAAGTAGTAAAAGAACTACCTATAAAAGAGCTTACCTATTATTTTTCTTTAGATAAATCAGCTAAAGATTGGGCAAAAAAAGTTGATAATATTTTAAAAAATGTAGAAAGAAAAGATACTAGTGAGGAAATTATAAATGATGGTTATGAAATATCTGATGTTGCTAAACAAATGGAAAATTTTTATAAAAGTATTTTATAATAGTTTATGGAGATTAATATATGAGTGAAAATGTAAAAATAAGTGTAATTATTCCTAATTATAATGGAAGCAAATATATAATCAATTGTATAAAATCGCTTGAAAGTCAAACTTATAAAGATTTCGAAGTTATTATTATAGACGATGGAAGCACCGATAATTCTGTAAAAATAATTGAAGAATATATAAAAATAAGTAAAATGAAAATCTCACTAATAAATCAATTTAATCAAAATGCGGCAGTTGCACGAAACAGGGGAATAGAAATTGCTAAAGGAGAGTTTTTCTATTTTATTGATAGTGACGATGAATTATATGATGAAAACGTATTACTTACTATCATTAGTAATATAGATGAAAGTGATTTGTTAATAGGAAACTATGTATTGATAAATGAAGATGGTACTATAATGTCAAAATATGAGAATAATAAAGATTTTGTAGATGAAAATAAAGAATTGTACAAATATGCAGAACTATCACCAGTTCCATCTAATAAATTTTATAGAGCAGATATAGTAAGAAAAAATAATTTGTTTTTTGGTAATGTAAAAATAGGACAAGACTTGAATTTTTACTTGAAATATTTACAGTTTTGTAAGAAAATTAAAATTATTGATAATATGTTTTATAAATATAGAATTTTATCAAATAGCATGACTAGAAAAATAAATTTAAATTTTTTAGATATATATAATACTTTCGTTGACATAAAAAAATGTTATGAAAAAAATAAGAACTTAGATAATTTTAACTTGTATATTGTTCCAGTTGCAATAAGGCATTATCACCAACAATTAATAAAAGTAGATAAGATTAAAGGAAAAGAAAAAAGAAAAATGATATTTTTCTACTTTAAATTCTGTTACAAAGATGTACAAGTAAATAAAAGGTATAGAACACGAGAAAATAACATTCAAACTAAAAAATTTTGGATAAAATATTTCTTATTAAAATTAAAATTATATAAAAAGATTATGAAAATAAAGGGGGAAATGTAACAATGAAAATAGCAGTAGCAGGAACAGGATACGTGGGCTTATCTTTAGCAACATTATTAAGTCAAAACAATGAGGTTTATGCTTTAGATATTATTCCAGAAAAAGTGGAGAAGATTAATAAAAGAATTTCTCCAATAAAAGACGAATACATTGAAAAGTTTTTTAAAGAAAAAGATTTAAATTTAAAAGCTACATTAGATTATAAAGAGGCATTTAAAGGTGCATCTTATGTTATAATCAGTACACCCACAAATTATGATGAAGAAAAAAACTTTTTTGATACTTCAAGTGTTGAAGATATTATAAAAAAAGTTAAATCTATGAACGATGACAATATTACAATGGTTATAAAATCAACAATTCCTGTTGGATATACAAATAAAATTAAAGAACAATATAAAATAGAAAATATATTCTTTTCACCAGAATTCTTAAGAGAAGGTAAAGCTCTTTATGATAACTTATATCCATCTAGAATAATTATTGGTGAGAAAAGTGAGAGAGGAGAAAGATTTGCAAAACTTTTAATGAATTCAGCAGAAGAAAAAGATATAAATATATTGTATATGAATAGTACAGAGGCTGAAGCAGTGAAATTATTTGCAAATACATATTTAGCGTTAAGAATAGCATATTTTAATGAGCTAGATACCTATGCAGATAAAAAAGGACTAAATACAAAAGATATAATACAAGGTGTTGGATTAGATCCTAGAATTGGAACACATTATAATAATCCGTCTTTTGGATATGGGGGATATTGCTTGCCTAAAGATACTAAGCAATTATTAGCTAATTATAAAGACGTTCCACAGAATTTAATTGAGGCTATAGTAAAATCTAATAATACGAGAAAAAGATTCATTTCAGAAGATGTACTAAAATTAAATCCAAAAACAATAGGTATTTATAGATTGACAATGAAGTCTGGATCAGATAATTTTAGATCTAGTGCAATACAGGATATTATAGATATAATAAAAGAAAATAATAAAAAAGTAATTATATATGAACCAACCCTTAGTATGGAGAAATTTAATGAATGCAAAGTAGAAAATGATTTTAATAAGTTTAAAAAAGAATCTGATATAATAATGGCAAACAGAATGTCAAATGAATTATATGACGTGAAAAATAAAGTATATACAAGAGATTTATTTGGAAGAGACTAAAACTTTATAATCTATGATAAGGAGACCAACTATGAAAATTGATGCAGTTGTTGTTACATATAATAGAAAAGCGTTATTAATAGAATGTGTTGAAGCTATATTAAAACAAAAATATGCTGTTGATAAATTAATTATAATTGATAATGCAAGTACTGATGGTACAGAAGAAGAATTAAAAAAAATTGAAATATTAAACAGGAATGATGTTGTATATAAAAAATTAGAAAAAAACATTGGTGGTGCTGGAGGATTTTATGAGGGGATAAAATTGGCTAGAGAAGATGATGCAGATTGGATTTGGATAATGGACGATGATACTATTCCAAAAGAAGATAGTTTAAATGAATTTGTAAATGCTATGAATATAATTGATGGCAAAGTTAGTTTTCTAGCAAGTGCAATATATGGAATTGACAATGAATGTATGAATGTACCAAAGGTAAGTGAATATAAAGGAAAGAATGGATATGATCAGTGGCATCAATATGCAAAAGACGGAATTATAGGAATTGATAATGCTACTTTTGTTTCTATTTTAATTAATGGCGAAGCCACTAAAAAAATAGGACTGCCAGTGAAGGACTATTTTATATGGGGAGATGACATTGAATATACATTGAGACTTAGTACAAAATATGCAAGAGCTTATATGGTTGGAAAGAGTATTGCAATTCACAAGAGAATAGGAGCAAAATCTTTGTCAATTTTTGATGAAGAAAATAAGAATAGGATAAATTTTTATTATTATATGGTTAGAAATAATTATATAAATACAAAAACATATTATCCTAAAAATAGAATAATAAAATTTTATATTAAATGGAAATTAACGACTTTTAAATTATTATTTTCTCATACAAAATATAAATTTCTAAAAATAAAGATGATTAATAAAGGTCTAAGACATGCTATTTTTAAAAAATATAATTACAAGGCTTTTAAAAATCGAGAAAATAGTTAGAAAATTAAAGTAAATTTTTATAAGTGGGAGGTTATTATGAAATATGATTATTTAATAGTTGGCTCAGGATTGTTTGGAGCAATATTTGCTTATGAAGCAAATAAAAGAGGAAAAAAGTGTTTAGTAGTAGAAAAACGTTCACACATAGGAGGAAACATTTATACAGAAAATGTTGAAGACATAAATGTACATAAATATGGTGCTCATATATTCCATACAAGTAACAAGAAAGTATGGGAATATATAAATCAATTTGCAGAGTTTAATAGATATACAAATTCACCAGTTGCTAGGTATAAAGATGAATTATACAACATGCCTTTTAATATGAACACATTTAACAAATTATGGGGAGTTATAACTCCAGATGAGGCAAAAACTAAAATTGAAGAAGAAAAGAAAGAGGCGGGAATAACAGAACCAAAAAATTTAGAAGAGCAAGCAATTAGCTTAGTTGGAAAAACAATATATGAGAAGTTAGTAAAAGGTTATACAGAAAAGCAATGGGGACAAAGAGCAACTGAATTACCATCTTTTATAATCAAAAGATTGCCAGTAAGATTTATTTATGATAACAATTACTTTAATGATGATTATCAAGGTATCCCAATAGGTGGATATACACAAATTATAGAAAAAATGTTAGAAGGTATAGAAGTAAGATTAAATACAGACTATTTAGAGCATAAAGATGAATTAGAAAATATTGCAGATAAAATAGTTTACACTGGTCAAATAGATAAATATTATGACTATTGTTTTGGAGAGCTAGAATACCGAAGTTTAAGATTTGAAACAGAAGAATTAGATAAAGATAATTATCAAGGAAATGCAGTAGTAAACTATACAGAGTATGAGGTACCATATACAAGAATAATTGAGCATAAGCATTTTGAAAAAATAATTAATCATGAAAAAACTATAGTTACTAAAGAATATCCAGACAAATGGGACAAGACTAAAGAACCATATTACCCTATAAATAACGATAAAAATAATCAATTATATGCTAAATACAAGGAGTTAGCAGATAAAGATGACAAAGTTATTTTTGGTGGAAGACTTGGCCAATATAAGTACTTTGATATGGATAAAGTAATTGATGAGGCTTTGAAGGTCGTAGACAATGAGTTATAAATTAAAAAGTAAAATTTTCATAATTAAAGGAGATAATAAAGCAAAATGAAAATAGCAGTAGCAGGAACAGGTTATGTTGGATTATCTTTAGCAACATTATTAAGTCAAAATAACGAGGTACATGCTTTGGATATAATTTCAGATAAAGTAGAAATGATAAATAAGAGGATATCACCAATACAAGATGAGTATATAGAAAAGTTTTTTAAAGAAAAAGATTTAAATTTAAAAGCGACATTAGATTATAAAGAAGCTTTTGAAAATGCTGAATATGTTATTATTAGTACACCTACTAATTATGATGAGAAAAAGAATTTTTTTGATACATCTAGTGTAGAAGATATTATACAAAAGGTAAAATCAATGAATGACAATAATATTACTATGGTTGTTAAATCTACAATACCAGTTGGTTTTATAAATAAAATAAAGAAAAAGTATAATATAGATAATATTTTCTTTTCTCCAGAATTTTTAAGAGAAGGTAAAGCACTATATGATAATTTGCATCCTTCAAGAATAATTGTTGGAGAAAAAAGCGAAAGAGCAAAAAAATTTGCAAAGCTTTTGATTGATGCTGCTGAAAAGAAGGATACGGATGTATTATATATGAATAGTACAGAAGCAGAAGCAGTAAAACTTTTTGCAAATACGTATTTGGCTTTAAGAGTAGCCTATTTTAATGAATTAGATACATATGCAGAGAAAAAAGACTTAGATGCAAGTGAGATAATTAAAGGAGTTTGCTTAGATCCAAGAATCGGAATGCATTATAACAATCCATCTTTTGGGTATGGAGGTTATTGCTTACCAAAAGATACAAAGCAACTACTTGCAAATTATAGAGATGTACCACAAAACTTGATTGAAGCCATAGTTAAATCAAATACAACAAGAAAAAAGTTTATAGCAGATGATGTTTTAAAATTAAATCCTAAAATTATAGGAATATATAGATTAACTATGAAATCAGGTTCTGATAACTTTAGATCAAGTGCTATACAAGATATTATTAATATTTTGAAAGAAAACAAAAAAGAAATTATAATATATGAACCAGCATTAAATAAAGAAGAATTTAATGGATGTAAAGTTACAAATGATTTAGATAATTTTAAAACAAATTCAGATGTTATTATGGCAAATAGAATCTCGGAAGAACTAAAAGATGTTAAGAGTAAGGTTTATACTAGAGATATTTTTAATGAAGAATAAAATATATTATTTATTTATTACTAGCATAAAGGAGACTTATTAATAATTGATATGAAAAAAAGTGTGAAAAAAAATTATATATATAATTTGATTTATCAAATATTAGTAATTATACTACCACTAATCACTACACCATATATATCAAGAGTATTAGGTGCAGAAAATATTGGTATTTATAGTTACACTACCTCTATTTCTGCATATTTTATCCTATTTGGTTCACTTGGTGTTAGTTTATATGCTCAAAGAGAAATTGCCTTTCATCAAGACAATAAAATAGAAAATACTAAGACATTTATTGAAATAGTTTTAATGAGGACTATTACAATGCTTATATCAATAATAGTGTTTTGCATAACGTTTGCATCAAATGGTGAATATAGTTACTTTTATAAAATATTAATTGTAGAACTAATTGCACAATGCTTGGATATAAGCTGGTTTTTTATAGGATTGGAAGATTTTAAAAAGACAGTCTCAAGAAACTTAATAATAAAATTTATTAGTGTAGTATCTATATTTGTATTGGTTAAAACTCCAGAGGATCTAAATATATATTTTTGGATATATGTTCTATCTGTATTAATTGGAAATTTATCATTATGGCTCTATTTGCCCAAATACTTAGTAAAAGTTAATGTTAAAGAATTAAATATTTTTAAACACTTAAAACCAACTTTAGCTTTATTTATTCCAGAAATAGCAATACAAGTTTATACTGTATTAGATAAAACCATGATTGGTGCAATATGGGAAGACAAATCGGAAGTTGGGTATTATCAGCAGAGTGAAAAAATTATTAAATTATTATTAACTATTATTACATCACTTGGTACAGTTTTGCTACCTAGAATTGCAAGTTGTTTTGCCAATAATAAAAAGCAAGAAGTATTTTGCTATTTAAAGAAATCATTTAACTTTGTATTTATATTGGCATTTCCAATGATATTTGGAATAATTGCATTAGCTGACAAATTCGTACCATTATTTTTTGGACCAGGATATGATAAAGTTGTAATATTAATGAGTGTAATATCACCAATTATATTATTTATAGGAATGAGCAATGTTATAGGAAGGCAGTACTTGTTACCAACCAAGAGACAAAAACAATATACAATATCTGTTGTAACTGGGGCAGTGGTAAATTTAATTATGAATAGTTGCTTAATATGGAAGTTTGGAGCTTTAGGAGCATCTATAGGAACAGTAATTGCAGAGTTTACGGTTACATTTGTACAATTGATTTTTGTAAGAAAAGAGTTTGACATAAAGGGAATATTAAAGTTATCTATAAAATACATAATTTCTTCAATAATCATGTTTATAGCTTGTAAATTAGTAGGATTAATTCAGGTTAGTGATTTGATTTCTATAGTGTTACAAGTAGGCGTGGGTGTAATCATTTATATTTTGATGCTTTTGGTAGTGAAAGATAAATTTACTTTTAATATGATTAATGAAGTGAAAAATAAAGTATTTAAAGCAAAAAGTAATAGTTGACTTTAAATTTTAATATTAAATTAAAAGGAGTAACATTATGAAATATGATTATTTAATAGTTGGTTCAGGACTATTTGGCTCAATATTTGCATATGAAGCAAATAAAAGAGGAAAAAAATGTTTAGTAGTTGAAAAGCGTTCACACATAGGAGGAAATATTTATACAGAAAATGTTGATGGAATAAATGTACATAAATATGGTGCACATATATTCCATACAAGCAACAAAAAAGTATGGGAATACATAAATCAATTTGCAGAATTTAATAGATACACAAATTCACCAGTAGCTAGATATAAAGATGAATTATACAACATGCCTTTTAATATGAATACATTTAATAAATTATGGGGAGTTATTACGCCAGACGAAGCAATGGCTAAAATTGAGGAAGAAAAGAAAGAGGCAGGAATAACAGAACCTAAAAACCTAGAAGAACAAGCTATTAGCTTAGTAGGAAAGACAATTTATGAAAAGTTAGTAAAAGGTTATACTGAAAAACAATGGGGACAAAGAGCAACTGAATTACCATCTTTTATAATCAAAAGATTACCAGTAAGATTTATTTATGATAACAATTACTTTAATGATGATTATCAAGGTATCCCAATAGGTGGATATACACAAATTATAGAAAAAATGTTAGAAGGTATAGAAGTAAGATTAAATACAGACTATTTAGAGCATAAAGAAGAATTAGAAAACGTAGCAGATAAAATAGTTTACACTGGGCAAATAGATAAATACTATGACTATTGCTTTGGAGAACTTGAATATAGAAGTTTAAGATTTGAAACAGAAGAATTAGATAAAGATAATTATCAAGGAAATGCAGTAGTAAACTATACAGAATATGAAGTTCCATATACTAGAATAATTGAGCATAAACATTTTGAAAAAATAAAGAACTATGAAAAAACTATAATTACTAGGGAATATCCAGATAAATGGGACAAGACTAAAGAACCATATTACCCAATAAATAATGATAAAAATAATGAGTTATATGCCAAATATAAAGAATTAGCAGATAAAGATGCCAAAGTTATTTTTGGTGGAAGGCTTGGTCAATATAAGTATTTTGATATGGATAAAGTAATAGAATCGGCACTGAAAAGTATCAATCTGGAATTAAAATAATATTTTACTATTGCACCATAAAATCACATATGCTACAATATTAATGTCTAACAAAAGAAAACAATTTTAAAGGGGGAATTATGGAAGAAGAAATTAACTTAAAAGATATATTCAATATATTTTGGGATAGAAAGATAGGAATAATAGTAATAATACTTACATGTATAGTAATAGGATTTATTTATACAACTTTTTTTGTAAATCCTGTATATGAAGCAACTTCAACAGCTATACTTACAAGTAATAGTGGAGAAGAGGGACAAACATCTGTAACTCAAAGCGAAGTAACTCTTAATAATTCACTACTATCTACATATCAAGGTATAGCAACAAGTGATTCGGTTGTAAGTAAAGTAATTAGCAATTTAGGGTTGAAGATTTCTGCAGAAACATTAAAAAGTAAAATTAATGTTACGTCAACTATTAATACTCAAATTATTCAAATTACAGTAGAAAATGCAAATGTAGAGTTAGCAGCAAAAATAGCAAATGAAATAAGACAAGTATTTACAGACAGAGTTGCAGAGCTTTATGATATGCAAAATATAAAGCCACTAGATGATGCAAAGATTCCTACAAGTCCAAGTAATATAAATCATATGAAAGATTTAATAATTTTTGTAGGAATAGGAATTGTATTAGCTGTAGCATATGTATTTATTGCTAACCTTTTAGACAACACAGTAAAAAGTAGTAGCGATATAGAAAAGGCAACAGGTTTAAATGTAATAGCAGAAATACCAATATACGAATTTAGTACTAACAAAGGGAGGAGAAGATAAATGAAAAAGGAAATTATAACCCAATCAGATCCAAAATCTCCAATATCAGAAGTATTTAGAGCTTTAAGAACAAACCTACAATTCATGAGTAGAGCTACAAATTGTCAAACTTTACTAGTTACAAGTACAGTTCAATCAGAGGGAAAAAGTTGGATATCGGCCAATTTAGCAACAACTTTTGCACAAACAGGAGCCAAAACATTAATTATAGATGCAGACATGAGAAAACCTAGACAGCATAAAATATTTCAAATAACAAATACACCAGGACTTTCTAATTACTTATCAGGAATAAATGATGTTGGAAGAAGGCAAAATTATAATGCTATGGAGTGTATAAAGAAAACTAACATAGAAAACTTATCTGTATTACCATCAGGCAATATTCCGCCAAATCCATCTGAACTTTTAATGTCAGATAGAACAATAGAACTAATAGATGAAGCTTCTAAAAATTTTGATGTGGTAATATTTGATGGAGCACCTTGTTTATTAGTTACAGACTCTACAATTATTTCTAGACTAGTTGATAACACTGTGTTAGTTACAAGCTACAAATATACAAAAATAGATGACTTAAAAGAGGCTACTAAACGTATAAAACGCGTGGGGGGAAACATAGCAGGAATAATTTTAAATAGAGTGGAAATTTCAAATAAAAAATATGAGAGTAAATATTATTATGCAAGTAACAATTCTCCAAGTACAAATGTTAAATCTTCAACAAGAACAAAGAGGCTAAAGAATGAAGATTCATTTTCAGAAGAAGAAGATAATAAAGAATCAAAACGCTTTGAAAAAACAAAACAAAATAATAATATAAGCAAAAACATTAGTTCTACAGAAAACGATAAAGATGAAAACATAGACGAATATATAAATGATAAAGTAAAAGATACTGAAGAAAAAATAAAAGATGAAATAAAAAAAAATAATGGAAAAAGATTTTCTGAAATAGAAGAAGTACCATCAGATAAAGCAAAGGAAATATTAGAAAGCATAAAGAAATTTAAATAAAGTAAACATAACAATTGCCTTGCTAAAAAGTATTAATCTTAAAAATTGAAAGGATCAAAAAATGATAGATGTTCATTCACATATTCTGCCAAACGTAGATGATGGTGCAAAAGATATAACTGAAACATTTGAAATGATATATGAAGCCTGCAGGGCAGGCTTTTCTGATATTTTTGCAACATCACATTATATTGAAGGAGAATTTGAATTTAATAAAACTGACAGAGAATTTATTATTGAGGCTTTGATGCAAAAAATAGCTGAAGAAGGCTTAGATATAAAGATACATGTTGGTGCAGAAGGATATATATCTAATGATTTTCCTAAATTAATACAAGCGGGTGTTGTACCAACCCTAGGAAATAGCAGATATGTTTTATTCGAATTACCCTTAAGAGCAAAGGTAATGTATACAGCAGAAGTTATAAATAAACTTTTAAATATGAAACTTATTCCAATTATAGCACATCCAGAAAGATATGAGGTTGTTCAGGATGATCCGAATATAGCAATTGAATGGGTAGAAGAAGGAGCATTACTTCAATGTAATTATGCAAGTATCATAGGAAGATATGGTTCTTTATCAAAAGAAACATTATTTAAATTATTAGATGCAAATGCTGTACATTTTTTAGGATCTGATACTCATAGATCAGGCAGTATTTATACAAGAATGAGTGATATAAAGAGGGAATTTAGAAAAAGAATAGGCAAAGATAAATTTTATGAATTGAGTGAACTTAATCCTAGATGCATACTTAATAATGAAACAATTGATATAGACGAGCCAAAGAGGATTAAGAAGGGAAGAAGATAAAAGACGGTGAAAATATCGTCTTTTTTTATAATAATTTCTCGTTACTGTTTAATACTTTTTTGAATAAAATCAGCTAAAAGCCTACAGCTGTAATAAATTTGTTACTAAAATGTAA
>CALXWM010000026.1 GCA_944392425.1 uncultured Clostridia bacterium | reverse complement strand
CTTATAAATTATTTTGTATATACAAACCAAAGGAGGTGCAAAAACATGGCAGGAAAAGACAAGAAAGAAGAAGCAAAGGACATTATTATCAAATTGCAAATTCCAGCAGGAAAAGCTACACCAGCTCCACCAGTTGGACCAGCATTAGGTGGTAGTGGTGTTAATATTATGGACTTCGTAAAACAATTCAATGACAGAACAGCTAAGCAAGCGGGTTTAATCATACCAGTTGTTATTACAGTTCATAAAGATAAATCTTTTGACTTCATAACAAAAGAACCACCAATGGCTGTATTAATTAAAAAAGCAGCTAAAATTGAAAAAGGTTCTGGAAAGCCAAACAGAGAAAAAGTAGCAAAACTTTCAAAAGCACAAGTTGAAGAAATTGCTAAAACAAAAATGCCAGACTTAAACGCTGCTTCATTAGAAGCTGCAATGAGCATGGTAAAAGGTACAGCTCGTTCAATGGGTGTAACAGTTGAAGAATAATACGATTAAATACGCCAATTATATTTAATTAGTTACGTACTCAGATTGTAATAGCCTAAAAGAGCTAAAAAATTATTAATTGGGAGAGCAAAGCAAAAATTTAAATTCTTAGTTTGAATTTAGAAAATAAAGGCTTATTGCTCGATAAAACCAAAGGAGGTAAAAATGAAGAGAGGAAAAAGATATCAAGATAGTGCAAAACTTGTTGATTCTAAAAAATTGTATTCTGCAAAAGAAGCAATTGAAATAATCGAAAAAATGCCTAAAACAAAATTTGACCAAACTGTTGAATTACACGTTAAATTAGGTGTTGATTCAAAACACGCAGACCAACAAGTTAGAGGAACAGTAGTTCTTCCAAATGGAACAGGTAAAACACAAAAAGTATTAGTATTCGCAAAAGGACCTAAAGCTGAAGAAGCAAAAGCAGCAGGAGCTGACTTTGTAGGTGCAGAAGAATTAATACCAAAAATCCAAAATGAAAACTGGTTTGATTATGACGTAGTAGTTGCAACTCCAGATATGATGGGTGTTGTAGGACGTCTTGGTAAAGTATTAGGACCAAAAGGATTAATGCCAAACCCAAAATCAGGAACAGTAACAATGGATGTTACAAAAGCAGTAAATGAAATCAAATCTGGTAAAGTTGAATACAGATTAGATAAAAGTAACATTATTCACTTAGGATTCGGAAAAGTTTCATTTGGTGCAGACAAATTATTAGAAAACTATGATGTAATCATGGCTGCAATTATAAAAGCTAAACCAGCAGCAGCTAAAGGACAATACATCAAGAGCGTTTCTATTGCCCCAACAATGGGACCTGGTTTGTATATAGACCAAAAATAATTTATAATAGCCATAGACAGTAGGCATAAAGTTAAGTCCTACCGAGGCTGATAAGGAGAATGTGAGTTCAACCTATTAGTCTCGAAAAAGGCTATATAGGTTGATTTTTCATTATACACATATATAATGTAAAAAGTGCTAATAAAAATATTAGCAAAATATTTGCAAAAGCAAATTTTTAGGAGGTGAAAACTAAAATGGCAAACAAAGACGTTATAGCAATGAAAGAAGCAAAAGTAAAAGAATTAGCAGACCATATTAAAGATGCAAAGCTAGTACTTTTAGTAGATTACAGAGGAACAACTGTTGAAGCTGATACAAAATTAAGAAAGAACATTAGAGAAGTTAATGGAGAACTTAAAGTTATAAAAAATAACATAATTAAAAGGGCTCTTGATGCTAACAATGAATCTGGATTAGATGATGTATTAGAAGGACCAACAGCTGTAGTATCAGCAAAAGAAGATTATTTACAACCTTTAAAAGCAATATATAAATTTTCAAAAGAAAATGAAAATTACAAAATTAAAGGTGGAATAATAGATGGAAAAGTAACAAGCGTTGAAGAATTAATAACACTTGCTCAATTACCATCAAGAGAAGAACTTCTTGCAAAACTTGCTGGAAGCTTACTTGGAACTATTTCAAAACTTGCTGTTGCACTTGACCAAGTTAAGAGCAAAAAAGAAGCAGAAGGTGACGCTCCAGTAGCTGAAGAAGCAAAGGCAGAAGTTACAGAAGAAGTAAAAGCATAACTAAAAATGCTTTAAATCTTCAAAACTTTAAATCATTAGTTAATTATAAAATTTGAAAATTAAATAATGAAAACAAATTTAAAACAATTAGCAGGAAAACTGCAAAATACGTGAATAGCCAATTCACAAATTGAAATGTTAGAAAGCATTTACAAAAATTAAGGAAAATCAAAGATTTTCGAAAAATTAAAAATTTAAAGGAGGAAATTTAAAATGGCAAAAGTTGATGAATTATTAGAATCTATAGACAGCTTAACAGTAGTTGAATTAGCTGACTTAGTAAAGAAAATTGAAGAAAAATATGGAGTATCTGCAGCTGCAGTTGCAGCACCAGTAGCAGGTGGCGCAGCAGCAGGAGCAGCTGAAGAAAAGAGCAACTTCAATGTTGTATTAAAAGAAGTAGGAGCAAACAAGATCCAAGTAATCAAAGTAGTTAGAGACGCTACAGGATTAGGATTAAAAGAAGCTAAAGACTTAGTTGATGGAGCTCCAAAAACAGTTAAAGAAAACGTAGCAAAAGCTGACGCAGAAGAAATGAAAAAGAAATTTGAAGAAGCTGGCGCAACAGTTGAATTACAATAATAATTGTAAATTAAGGGCGGGCCTTAAATGGCTCGCTTTTTTTCCTTTGGGGACGGACCAAAACGTAAAAAAACTTGACTTATTTTGATATAAGTTATATTATAATTGCATATTAATTAACTAACTATATATTGAAGTGTACAAGGGGGAAACATGAAAATACTATTAGACGCAATGGGTGGAGACAATGCTCCAGATGCCAATATAAAAGGTGCAGTAAGTGCAATAAATGAAGTAGAAGCAGAAGTTGTACTTATAGGCAAAGAGGATGTTATAAGAAGTAAAATAAAAGAATTTTACGGTAAAGAAATAGAAGAAATATCTCCAAGACTAAAAATACATAATGCAACAGAAACAATAGAAATGGAAGATGTACCTACACAAGCAATAAAAACAAAAAAAGATTCATCAATGGTTGTAGGATTTAATATGTTAAAACAAGGAGATGGCGATGTATTCATATCCGCCGGTAATTCTGGTGCACTTTTAACAGGTGCTACACTTTTAGTAGGAAGAATTAAAGGTGTAGATAGGCCAGCATTAGCAGGAATATTACCTTCATATCATGGAAGACTAGTACTAATGGATTGTGGAGCAAATACTAATTGTAAGCCTATAAACTTACTACAATTTGCTCAAATGTCTAGCATATACATGCACAACACATTAGGAATAGAATCACCAAGAATAGGTCTTTTAAATATTGGAACAGAAGAAACAAAAGGAAATGAACTAGTAAGAAATTCATATAAGCTACTTACTAAATATGCTAAAGACTTAAATATAAACTTTATAGGAAATATGGAAGGAAGAGAAGCCTTTTTAGGTACAGTAGATGCCATTATAGCAGATGGATTTACAGGAAATGTATTTTTAAAAACAACAGAAGGATTAGGAAAACTAGTTAAAAAGTCATTAACTGAAAGTTTAATGCATAATATATGGACTAAACTAGGAAGTATACCAAGCTTGCCAGCAATAAAAAGATTTTCAAAAGAAATGGATTACAAAGAATATGGTGGAGCATTATTCCTAGGAGTTCAAAAACCAGTAGTTAAAGCACATGGAAGCAGTGATGAAAAATTATTCAAATTTACTGTAAAACAGGCAGAACAATTTGTAAAAAACAAGGCTGTTGACCAATTGTCCGAAGTATATGAATCACAAACAAATAAAGAAAAAATGAGCGAAATAAAAGAATTTATAGCTGAACTAGAAGCTAAATAAGGCTTGAAATAGCTAAAAAGTGCACATATTTTCTACTTGAAGATTAGCATATTTTTACCAAAATTAAGAAAAAATAAACGCACAAAAAAATATTTCAAAAAATAGCTTGACATTTCCAAAGGAATGTATTATTGTAATTGTATGAATTTACCGCAAATGAGGGGAGGTGAACTTAAATGAGTTCAGAAGAAATACTAGAAAAAGTAAAGAAAATTATAGTTGAGCAACTAGGTGTAGCTGACACATCAGTAACAATGGAAGCATCTTTCATAGATGATTTAGGAGCAGACTCTTTAGACATAGTTGAACTTATAATGGCATTAGAAGAGGAATTTGATATGGAAATTCCAGATAGTGATGCAGAAAAAGTTGTAACAGTAGGAGATGTTGTTGACTACATAAAAGATCACGTAGCTTAATTTATATAAATTTTTTACGCGTAAAATTAAAACAGTATGGGGAAACCTATGCTGTTTATTTTTATATAAAATCAAGCTTTCATTTTCAAAAAATAGCATTACATAGAAAAATTGACTTGCGATGATTCACAGAAACAAAAATATATTTCATTAATTATTGTAAATAGGTAAATTTTATAGTATAATATGAAAAGTTAGAAAACGCATAAAATAAGCAAATAATTAATATAACAGAACCAATAAAATAAAAAAATAACAGATTGGCAAGACAAATAATAAAGCTAAAAAGAAATCGAGGAAGCTATGAATATAGAAGAAATTGAAAAAAGCATAAACTATAAATTTAAAAATAAAGAGCTTTTAAAAAGAGCATTAACACATACATCATATGCAAATGAAAATAATGTAGAAAGCTATGAAAAGCTTGAATTTTTAGGAGATAGTATACTAGAGTTTATATCAAGTAAATATTTATACAATACATATGAAAATTTATCAGAAGGTGAACTTACAAAAGTAAGAGCACAAGTCGTATGTGAAGATAGCCTAAAAGAAGTTGCAAAAAAG
This sequence comes from uncultured Clostridia bacterium, assembly GCA_944392425.1. Lineage (GTDB taxonomy): Bacteria > Bacillota > Clostridia > TANB77 > CAG-508 > CAG-793. Next base: position 16,209 of record CALXWM010000026.1, on the reverse strand, counting down.
CATAAGTTCTATGATTACATTTTGGTAGGAAAAAGTGAAAAAGCAAATGGAGGCAATAGAAAAGATGCTATAATGGCAGATTGTGTAGAAGCGGTTATAGCAGCAATATATTTTGATGGTGGATTAAACGAAGCAGAAAAATTTATTGTAGAAAATTTAAAGGAAGCAACCCAATATGCTACAATGCACATAGGAATGAAGGACTATAAAACAGTTCTTCAAGAAAAATTGCAAAAGCACGGAGATGTACATATAGAATACTTAATTATAAACGAAGAAGGACCAGACCATGATAAAACTTTTACAGCAGAAGTAAAATGCAATGGAGAAGTTTTAGCAGTTGGAAAAGGAAAAAGTAAAAAATCAGCAGAAATGCAAGCTGCAAAAACAGCACTAGGAGAGTAAAACACAAGCTTAATATGAAAATGTAGAAAACATAAGTAACAAAGCTTGCTTGGAGGTTAGATGATTTTAATTAGTTTTTAGCTTTGAAAATACAAAAGAAAAACATAATAGAAAGATAGGGTGAGGATTTTTTAGTCAGAAAGGAAGGCTATAAGTATGAAAAAGGAATATATTATACCAATTTTTGTACCAAACTTAGGATGCCCAATGGCATGTACATTTTGTAGTCAAAAGAAGATAACAGGTCAAGAAACAAATGTAACAGCTAAAGATGTTAGAGAAACAATAGAATATTATTTAAAAAACTTTAAAGACGATAGTAAGTATGTAGAGGTAGCCTTCTTTGGAGGAAGTTTTACAGGAATAAGTGAAGAAAAACAAAAGGAATTGTTAGAAGCAGCTTATGAATATGTAAAAGCCAAAAAAGTAAACAGTATTAGACTTTCAACGAGACCGGACTATATTAATAAGCACATATTAAAAATGCTAAAAAAATATAAAGTTAAAACAATTGAGTTAGGCGTACAATCATCTAATGATTACATATTAGCAAAAAGCAAGAGAGGACATACATTTAAAGATGTAATAAAAGCATCAAAATTAATTAGAAGGTATAGATTTAGATTAGGACATCAAATGATGGTAGGCTTGCCAGAAAGTACAGAATTAGATGAAATAAATACAGCAAAGGACTTAATAAAGTTAAAGCCAAAAATGGTAAGAATATATCCAGTTTTAGTTATAAAAGATACAGCACTAGCAGAGGAATACAAAGATGGAGAATACACACCACTTACAGTAGAGCAAGCAGTAGAACGTTGCAAAGAAATAATATACATGTTTAGAAAAAAGAAGATTGATGTTATAAGAGTAGGCCTTCAAAATACAGATGAAATAACTGACCCAAAAAAAGAAGGTAGTGAAGTTTTAGCTGGTCCATATCATCCAGCATTCAGACAACTTGTTGAAGACAGTATGTGGTATGATAGCATTGCTGAGAAAATTAAAAAAATAAACATGAAAGTTAAAGAAGTTGAGATAACAGTTAATCCAGAATCTGTAAACAATGTAATAGGACACAAAAAAGAAAATTTGAATAAATTGAAAGAAATGTATGATGTGGACATAGCTGTTAAGCCTGATGAAAATATGAAACCGGGCAAGTTTGAGATTAATGTGGTAGAGACATATTAATAGTTGAAAAATAATTGCGTTTTGGCGTCGTTTAACTGCACTGCGAAGGTCCTCAACGTGCAAAAAAGCACGCCTCCGGCCTTCTTGCTTGTTAGCCTTGCCAAAAGCACAATTCTTTTCCAACTAGATTTATGCAATAAGAAAGGAACAAGATTTAAAGTGGAATACAGAATCAAATCAGATACATTTGAACTAGCAGACATTTTTGAATGTGGACAATGTTTTAGATGGAATAAAGAAGAAAACGGTAGTTACACTGGAGTTTTCCACAAAAATGTACTAAATGTGGACAAAAAAGATGATGAAGTAATATTCAAAGGCATATGTGAAGGCAATATAGAAAAAATATGTACAAATTATTTTGATTTAAATAGAGACTATTCTAAGATAAAAGAAGAATTATCTAAAATAGATGATAATCTTAAAACTAGTGTGGAATATGGAAAAGGAATAAGAATACTAAACCAAGATTTATGGGAAACAATAATTTCATTTATAATATCTGCAAATAATAATATTCCAAGAATAAAAGGAATTATAGAAAGATTATCAAAAGCATATGGGAACAAAATAGAGTATGAAGGAAAAGAGTATTACACTTTTCCAACTCCAGAACAGCTAAAGAATGTAAGTGTACAAGATTTTAGAAACTTAGGACTAGGATTTAGAGATATAAGGCTATATGAAACTACTCACATGATTTTAGATAAAGAGGTAGATTTAAATGGCTTAAGTAAAATGCCAACAAAAAAAGCTCGCGAAGAATTGTTAAGACTTTCAGGAGTAGGTCCTAAAGTAGCGGATTGTATTTTACTATTCTCAACATTAAAAAGATTTGATGTATTTCCAATAGATGTATGGGTAAGAAGAGTTATGAACGAACTATACATCAAAAATGAGGATGAAAATAAAGTAACAAAAAATGAAATTCAAAAGCTAGCAAATGAAAAATTTGGAACTAATCAGGGCCTAGCTCAACAATATTTGTTTTATTGGAAAAGAGAAACAGCATAGAAAGGAAGCAAACTTTGAACATTATTTATGGTAGAAGCGGTAGTGGAAAAAGTGAATATATATATAATAAAATCAAAAGTGAACTAGAAACAGCACCTAAAACATACATAATAACACCAGAGCAATTTTCTTTCACAGCTGAAAAAAAGCTTTTAGAAACTTTAGATGAAGGTGCTACAACAAAAGTAGAAGTATTATCTTTTGAAAGAATGGCATATAGAGTATTGCAGGAAACTTTTGGTGGTAACCTAAAAAACATAGGTAAATCCGGAAAAGCCATGGTTGTTTCATCACTTTTAGATGAAGCTCAAAAAGAACTTAACTTTTTAGGCAAAAATTTAGAAAATATAGATTTAATATTAACTCAAATAACTGAGTTCAAAAAACATGCCATAACAGCAGAAATGCTAAAAGAAAAAATGGATAACACAAAAGATACATATTTAAAATTAAAAATAAAAGATATGTACACAATATATTCCATGTTTGAGGATAGGCTAAAAGATAATTATATTGACGAAAATGATTTGCTAAAGCTACTTGAGCAAAATATAGAAAATAGCCATTTATTTGACAATTGCCTATTTTATATAGATGAGTTTGCAGGATTTACTAAGCAAGAATACAATGTTATACAAGTCTTAGACAGAATTGCTAAAGACATATATGTAACAGTATGTACAGATGACTTAAGGGTTATTAAAAGCCCAGAGGCAGATATTTTTTATGATAACAAACAAACTGTTCAAACTCTAAAACAAATAGCAGATATAAAGAATGAAATACACCTAGAAAGTTCATATAGATTTAAAAATGAAGAATTGAAGCACTTAGAGAAAAATATTTTTGACTTACCATATAAGCCATACAATAAAGATGTAGAAAACATAAAGCTTACAATAGCCAAAAACCAATATGAAGAAATAGAAAATGTTGCAAGAGAAATTTCAAAACTAGTAAGAAAAGAAGGTTACAGATATAGAGATATAGGAGTAATAACCAAAAACCTAGAAGACTATTCAAGCTTGTGCAAAGCTATTTTTAGTGAGTACGAAATACCAGTTTTTATAGATGAAAAAAAGGATATTACAAGTGATATATTTGTAAAATATGTTTTATCTATATTAGATATATTTGCAAAGAACTGGTCATATGAAGCAGTTTTTAATTATTTAAAGTCTGGAATAGTAAAAATAGATAGGCTTTACGAATTAGAAAATTATTGTATAAAATGGAATATAAAAGGAAGTAAATGGTATGAAAAGCCATGGAATTTTGGCGAAGAAGATACTTTTGAAACAGAGCAAAAAGAAGTAATTACTCCACTTTTAGAGTTTAGAAAAAATTTAAGCTCAAAAAATTCAGCAGACAAAATTAGTGAAGAATTATATAAGTTCATAGTTAAAAATACTAGTGAAAATAATAAAAACAATATTAGTCAGGTAGCAGAAAATCAAGCATCTAAGAAAACATTTACAGAAGAACCAACAATCAATGTTGACAGTTATAATGCAGTTATTGATGTAATAGATGAAATAGCAGATTTGTTCAAAGATGTTAAAATGTCATTTGATACATATGCAAAACTACTTAAAACAGGTTTGCAAGTTAAAGAAATAGGTCAAATACCTCAGACACAGGACAAAGTTACAGTAGGAGATGTAAATAGGTCTAAAACTCATAAAGTAAGAGCAATATTTATTATTGGGGTAAATGACGGAGTATTTCCAAGCGTACCAAGCTCAGAAGGATTTTTCAATGATAGAGATAGAGAAAATCTAAAAGAAGAAGGTATAGAGCTTGCAAAAGGTACAATTGAAAAAATGTATGAAGAAAACTTTAACATATATAAAGCATTCTCAACTGCTGAAGAAAAATTGTACATTTCATATCCAGCTAGTGATGTAGATGATAAACCACTTAGAAAATCTACAGTTATTTCAAAGATAAGAAAGATATTTCCTAAGTTGAAGGAAAGTAGCTATATAGAAGATATGAACTCAAATGAAGCAAAAGAAAATGCAAGAGGCAGTAAAGAGCAAAAAGATGAAAACCATATGCAAGCTGATGGCATTGATAAAGCGCAAGAAACTGAAATGAACATTTACACAAAAGAAGTTACTTTTTCAGAGCTTCTTTCACACATAAATAATATGAATGGAAGTTGGTATGAGGTTTACCATTGGTATAAAAATAATCCAAAGTATTCATATAGATTAAAAAAAGCATTAGAAGGTTTAGAATATACAAACCTTCCAGAAAAAATAAGCAAACACAATGTACAAAAACTATATGGAGACACATTGCACACAACAGTATCAAGGCTAGAACAATACAAATCATGTGAATTTTCATATTATTTAAAATATGGACTAAAGCTATCTTCAAAAGAAAAAATGGATATAAAGCCAGTAGACACAGGCTCATTTATGCACGATGTAGTTGACACATTTTTCAAAGAAAATGAAAATATAAAAGAAATTTCAGATGAAGAATTAAAGCAAATATTAGACAAAATAATAGAAGAAAAATTATCTTTGCCTAGAAATTACATATTTACAGCAACTGCTAAATATAGAAATTTAGTAAGAAGATTAAAAAAAGTTATATTCTATTCAATGAAATACATAGTGCAAAGCTTAAAAAATAGCGAGTTTGATGTAATGCAAACTGAACTTGAATTTGGAAATAATACTTATCCACCAATAGAAATGACACTTGATGATGGAAAAAGAGTTTCTATAACAGGAAAAATAGATAGAATAGATATAGCAAAAGCACCAAATGGAAAATATATAAGAATAATAGATTATAAATCTTCTACTAAAGATATTGAGTTAAATAAAGTAATTGCGGGCTTACAACTACAATTACTTACATATGTAGATGCAATAACTCAAAAAGAAGAAGCCGAGCCAGCAGCAGCACTGTACTTTTCTTTAATAGAGCCAAAACTAGCAAGCGCAAAAAAGGAAATGTCTAAAGAAGAAATAGAGCAAATTATTAAAAAGAACTATAAAATGAATGGCTTAGTTTTAGCAGACATAAATGTAATAAAAATGATGGATAAAAACTTGCAGACTGGAAAATCAGAAATCATTCCTGTTGAGCTTAATAACAGTGGCGAAATAAATTATAAAAATTCAAAAACAGTTACAAAAGAAGAGTTTGAAGACTTACAAAAATATACAATAAAATTAATAAAGCAAATTTCTAAAGAAATACTAGATGGAAATATTGATTTAAGACCATATTATGCAGTTAATAATAAAAAAACACCTTGTAGTTATTGCGAATATAAATCAATATGCCAGTTTAATCCAAAACTTGCAGGAAATAAATACAATTATATAGGCACAAAATCAAGACAAGAAATTTTGGATGAAATTTCAAAAAGGGTTAATGATTAATTATAAAAACAAAATCATATAGACATTAAACAAATTAATATTTGAAAAAACTAAAAATAAGGGAAAATTACTAAAAATAGGGGTTAATTAAATATGAAAAAAGCACTAAAAATTATTGCTACTGTGCTAATTATTATTATGTTAATAATTAGTGTTATATTTGTATGCGATAGGGCAACAATTGACAATCAGTATAAAATAAATGAAAAAAATTTACTTATACCAATATTAATATATCATGATATAGTAGAATCAGAAGAGCAAATACAGTATGATTATATGCAAACAACTTATGAAACTTTTAAAAAACAAATTACAGGCTTAATAGATTATGGCTATAAACCAATTACATATAAAGATTTAATTGAGTATAGTAAAGGTGAAAAAGCTTTATACAAGAAAAGCTTTATAATAACGTTTGACGATGGATATGAGGGTGTATATAAATATGCTTATCCATTTGCAAAAGAAAATAATATACCAATAACCAGTTTTTTAATAAACGATAAAGTAGGAACTGACGGATATTATAGTTGGGACAAAGCAAGAGAAATGGACAAAAGTGGATTGGTTAGCATATATTCACATAGTATGAAGCACGATAATTATGATAAATATAAACCAGAAGATTTACTAAATGATGTAACTACTTCATTAGCGCAAATTGAAGATGAATTAGGACATGAAGTAGAAAAAGTATTTACATATCCTTGTGGACTATACAGTGAAGAAGGAAGAAAATTGCTTGAAGATAATGGAATAATACAGAATCTTACAGACAGTAAAATAAACCAAAGCAAAAAGCTAAATCTATATGGATTACATAGAATGTATGCATTAGAAGACCCAGTATGGAAAATACTTTTAAAAATAGAGTATAGACATTTTAGATATGGTGGATAAACCAAAAAGAAAACGTTAATAAAAAGTATATAGTAAAAAATTAATTGAGAATTTATACTAAGATAAATCAAAAAGAGAAAACATTAATTGAAGGTTATACTAAATAAATCAAAAAGTGAGGAAAAAGAATGTATCTAATTGTAGGATTAGGAAATCCAGAGCCTGAGTATAGCAAAACAAGGCACAATATGGGATTTGATGTCATTAACGGATTAAGTAAAAAATATAATATTGAAGTCAACAAAAAAGACTTTGATGGTTTGGTAGGTAAAGGAGAAATAGACGGAGAAAAAGTAATTCTTTTAAAACCACAAACATATATGAACGAAAGTGGAAAAAGTGTGATTAAAGCTAAAGAGTTTTACAAAATACCAAATAAGAACATTATCATAATTTATGATGACATAGATTTAGAAGTAGGAGTAGTAAAACTTAGAAAAAAAGGTGGAGCAGGGACTCACAATGGAATGAAATCAATTTTAGAATTTTTAAAAACAGGAGATTTTATTCATATTAGAATTGGTACGGGAAAGCCTATTTTTAAAGAGTTACTAATACAACATGTAATAGGTAAATTAAGTGATGATGAATATAAAAAATTAAATCCATCTATAGAAAAAGCCGTTGAAGCGGTACCTGTTATTTTAAAAGAAGGTATTGATATTGCAATGAATAAATTTAATTAAATCAAAAATACAATAGCTTTTTAAAAAGTTTAGTAATTTTTTAGGAAGGAATAAAAGAAAATGTATAATATTTTAATTAGCAAAGAAAAAGAAAATACAATTGTAGCAGTAGTGCAAGATGGGGAACTTGTTGAATTATATAACGAAAAAAATACAGAAAAAAGACTAGAAGGAAATATATATTTAGGAAAAATTAAAGACATAATTCCTGGTATGCAATCAGCCTTTATAGATATAGGAGAAGAAAAAAATGCACTAGTCCACATTAAAGATATTATACCAAAAGCAAGCAATGTAACTGGTAATGTTTATGAAGACACATCAAAGTATGATATTGCAAAAATAGTAAAAACAGGAGATGAAATACTTGTTCAAGTAAAAAGAGATTGCAATGAACAAAAAGGTCCAAGGGTCACAAAAGATATAAAAATAAATGGAAAATTAATTATACTTATGCCATATTCAAATTTTATAACAATTTCACAAAAAATACAAAATAATGAAAAAACAAAAAGATTAAAAGAAATTGTAAAAAAAGAATTGCCGGAAGGGTATGGAGCAATAATTAGAACAGCATCAGAAGGTAAAAGTGAAGACGAAATAATAAGTGAAATACATATATTATTAGACTTTTGGAGTAATTTATTAAAAAGTGCGAATGAGATGAAAAACAAAAATCTTGCTCCAGTAAAAATATATGATAATGACGGAATAGTCGGAAAAATAATAACTGACTTGGCAGAAAATAGTTTAGAAAATATATATACAAATGACCAAGAATTAGCTAAACATTTTGAAACTATGAAGGATAAAATAATAGTTCAAAATGATGTATTAGAAAAATTTGAAGTAAAAAACAAAATGAGGCTAGAAAGAAAAATATGGCTTAAATGCGGAGGTTTTATAACAATAGATAAAACAGAAGCATTAACTGCTATTGATGTTAATTCTGGAAAATTTACAGGAAATAAAAATTTAGAAAAAACAGTACTAAAGGTAAATAAAGAAGCTACAAAAGAAATAGCAAAACAAATTAGGCTAAGAGATATTGGTGGGATAATTATAATTGATTATATTGATATGGAAGATGAAAAAGATAAAGAAGAAATAAGAAATTATATGGTAGAGTGTTTTAAACAAGATAGATCAAAAGTACAGGTGTTGGAATTTACTAAACTCGGCTTATTAGAAATAACACGTAAACATATAATGGGAAGATAATTTTATTTTTGGGACGGTCCTTTTTGTAAAATATCAAGAATCTCTTAAATAAATATACACAACATCTAAATATTTTACAAAAAGGACCGTCCCCAACGTAAAATTATAGCTTATTTTTTAATTTTTTCATTTCTTCATTTCTTTTAATTTTCTGAGTAGTAGTTTTTATAATAGGTTCAGTAGAAATTAATATTCTTCTAATATATTTATAAGCAGGCATTTGCTTATTTACTTTTGTCTTAACATCATTCCATATAGTATCACAATATTCACTTTCCTTAATACTTGGAAAAGATTTTTTTAATTCATCTTCATTGTAAATTATTTCAGCACATAAAGTTACATCAGTATTTCTATCAGCTTTAGAATCATCTAAAGAACCAAATACCATACTTTCTGTAACATAAGGAAGTTTATTAATTAATATTTCAATTTCCTCTGGAAAAATCTTTTTACCATTTTTTAGAACTATCATATCTTTCTTTCTACCAGTTATAAAAATGAAACCATCTTTATCTATATATCCTAAATCGCCAGTATGGAACCATCCATTTTTTATAACTTCTTTTGTTGCTTCTTCATTTTTATAATAACCAAGCATGATGGCAGGTGTTTTAGCAATAATTTCTCCAATACCATTTTCATCAGGTTTATCTACTTTAATTTCTATTGTAGGAAGAGGGAATCCAACAGAACCAGTTCTTTTATTAAAACTATTTTCACCAGCAAGTACCGGAGCAGTTTCAGTTAAGCCATATCCTTGATGTACATCAAAACCAAAGTCGTTATATCCTTTTATTGTTTCTTTATCCATAGGAGCACCGCCAGCAATTATAGTTCTAAGATTTCCGCCTAATCCATCAATTATAGACTTAAATATTTTTCTTTTAGTTTCAATATTGCTATGTCTAAATAAAACTCTCATAATGTTAACTATAGTAGTTTTTTTCTGAGCTTTAATTTCTTTTAAAATCTTTTTATACATAATTTCAAGCATAAGTGGTACACATACAAAACCTGTAACTTTGTACTCTACTAAGTTACTTTGAATATATCTTAGACCATCACATATAGCAATTGTAATACCACAAGAGGTACCGAAAAGGAAAGTAGTTGTACTTTCAAATGTATGATGAAGCGGTAAGAATGATAAAAATTTATCACTAGTATTTATATCTATCATTTGACTTAAAGCATATAAGTCCATACAGATTGCATATTGAGAAAGCATAACAGCTTTTGCAATATTAGTAGTACCAGATGTAAATAAAATAATACTCATAGATTTATTATCTATTTTTAATTCATCATAATTTTTTTTATCTAATGAATATCCTTCTTTTAATAATTTAGAATAAGATAAAATAGAACCTTTATCTTGGGTATAGTCCATACATATTTTTACTTTGCAATCAGCACCTTTTAAGACTTTTTCATATTTATCGCTGAAAATAATACCATCAGCTTCACTACGTTTTAGTAAATCTATAAGCTCATTGTCTGGCAAAGATTTGTCTAGTGGAACAACTACTAAACCGGCAGTTGTAATAGCTAGATAACTTGTGCACCATTCATATCTATTATCTGAAATAATAGCAATTCTTGAGCAATTTAATTCCATAAGTTTTACTGCTAATGCTTCAATATCTTTAGCAAATTGTTCATAAGTTATTTTTATATGCTCTTTGCTTTTTGGAGTTTCTTTATATTCAAAAGCAATAAGATCTTTATATTTTGTTTTATATAAATTAACAAGCTCTCTAAAATCCTTTAACTTTTGTCCATCATATAATTTGTTATTCATATTATTCTCCAATCTTTATTAATTATTATATGTATTTTATTACAAATAGCATAATTTTTCAAGACATTTATTTGTCTAAATATATGTATTGAAATGCAATTTTATAGTAAAAATAATATTGACAAATTTGGATATTAAGTGTATAAAATTAATATAAAAGTAAAAATGGGAGACAAAAGAAAAATGAAAAATAAAAAGTTAAAAAAGAATATTGAAGGTATAACGCTTATAGCCCTAGTTGTAACCATTATTGTACTTTTAATATTAGCGGGAGTAGCACTAAACTTAACAATAGGACAAAATGGAATATTTAGTAGGGCGAAAGATGCAACAAACACGTGGAAAAATGCAGAGGTAAATGAACAATTAGCTCTAGATGAAGGAGCAAACTTAATAGATAGTTATTTAAATGGTAATGGAACAGAAGAAGGGGATATAACTAAAGAAAAACTTAAAATAGGAGACTATGTAGAATATACACCAGATACAGTAGGTGCATATAGTTTAACTTCAGCAGTATCAGGATATACAAGTAATCAAAACATACCGCAAGAGACAATGAAGTGGCAAATAATGAGTATAAATGAGGATGGCACGATTGATTTAGTAAGCGAAAATGCAACTACGCAAAGGATATATCTTAAAGGAGCATTAGGATATAATAATGGTGTTTATGTGATAAATGATATTTGCAAAAAACAATATAGCAATAAAAATTTAAATGTAACTGCAAGAAATTTAAATAAAGATGATATTGTTATTAAAATGAATTCAAAAGGAATAAATGCAATGAATGCAACTTCAAATGAGGATAGTGGAACTTTATATGGAAAGACAAGAACATATATAAAAGGTTCTGCAACTACAGATTATCCAAATTTATATAAGTATGAAAAAGGTTCAGGAATAAATTCTGATACAGTAAGACAAGATGGAATTGGATTAAGTGATGCATATTATAGTACACCTACTAATGAGACATTAAGTACAGCAGATAAATTAACAGCAACTCAAACATATTCGTGGATGCAGATTCAATCAGCATATTTTGATGATATAAATTTCTATAATACTATATTTAAAGCCCAATGGTCTTGGTTATCAACAAGATTTCAAAATTGTGCAGGAAATCATGTTGGATTTGGATTGTGCGCTATTTCGGACGCTAGGCTAGACGGTTCTAATATGTATTTTGAAGGTAATTTAGTTGATTCTAGTGCTTCACTACGTCCAGTAGTAACATTAGGAGCTAATGTTGAGTTTAGTAATGGAGAAGGAAGTATAGATAATCCATATAAGATATCAATATAATGTTAAGTAAAGAATATTGAAAAAATATTAAATTTTATGATAGAATAAAGAAAAATAAAATATGAGAGGGTAATACGATGCAAAACACTGTAAGCCTAGAGAACGTATATATCGTAGGATTTAATAGAATAAGCTTATGTAAACATAAAATAAAATCTATGTATTTTAGACGTATTAAAAATCGTTAAAAATACATAGATTTTGGTATGCAAATTTAATATTATATAATTAAAATATTAATATAACAAACTATAAAAGAAAGAAAAAGCTTATATAAAAGCTTACTTATGAGGGAATATAAAATGAAAATAATATGGAAAAATAAAAAATTAATAATTATAATATCAGTAATATGTATAATTGCAATTATAGGAATAATAATAGGTGCAAATGTTATTAAGGTAAATATAGCAAATGGTAAATATAATTCATCTAATAGTGAATCAGAAAATGGTAATTTAATACCAGAATACATAAAAGAAGGAATCACATTAGGTGGAGTAACTGGAACACTAAAAAATTTAGATACGTCGGATGCCACAGCAAAACCAGAAGATATAATATATGGAAAAACAGCATATGTTGATGGAGTGAAGATAATAGGAACAAAAGTAACACGAGAAATGTTAGAAGTAGGGGATTATGTTGAATATACACCAGATACAGCAAGTGCATATAGTTTAACTACAGCAGTGTCGGGATATACAAGTAATCAAAGCGTAACGCAAGAAACACTAAAATGGAGAATAATGAGTATAAATGAAGATGGTACAATTGATTTAGTAAGCGAAAAAGCAACTACACAAAATATATATTTAAAAGGTGGATTAGGATATAATAATGGAGTATATGTAATAAATGATATTTGCAAAAAACAATATAGTAATAAAAATCTAAATGTAACTGCAAGAAATTTAAATAAAGAGGATATTCTAGATAAAATGAATTCAAAAGGAATAAATGCAGTTAATTCAACTTCAAATGAGAATAGTGGAACTAAATATGGAAAGACAAGGACATATTTAAAAGGTTCTGCAGATACAGAGTATCCAAATTTATATAAGTATGAAAACGGTTCAGGAATCAATTCTGATACAGTAAAACAAGATGGAATTGGATTAAGCGATGCATATTATAGTACACCTACTAATGAGACATTAAGTACAGCAGATAAATTAACAGCAACTCAAACATACTCGTATATGCAAATTCAATCAGCATATTTTGATGATATAAATTTCTATAATACTATATTTAAAGCCCAATGGTCTTGGTTATCAACAAGATTTCAAAATTGTGCAGGAAATCATGTTGGCTTTGGATTGTGTGCTATTTCTGCTACTACTCTAAGTGGCTATAATATGTATTTTGCAGGTCAAGCATTTGATGATAGTGCTCCACTACGTCCAGTAGTAACATTAGGAGCCAATGTTGAGTTTAGTAATGGAGATGGAAGTATAGATAAACCATATAAGATATCAATATAATATATATTGAATATGAGGGAACACATAAATGTATCCCTCTTTTTACTTGTCAAAAAATACATTTTATTGTATAATTTAAGTATTAGTTTGGAGGAAAAAATGGGAAATAACCGAAGAAGAAAAACAAGAAAATCAAATATAATAAGAGATACAATAAGTAATAAAAACTTTATAATAATCTCATCTATTTTGTTAGTTATAATTGTTATATGCATAATTGTAAATGTAATACTAAACATTAATGAAGCAAAAAAAGTAGCAGAAGAACAAAAAAGAATAGCTAATCATGTAGAAGAAATATATTCTTCAATAGAAAGTGATATTGCATCTATAAATGATTTTAAAGCAAATTCAATAATTAGGATTTCAGCAATAGGAGATATATTGTTAGGAAATAACTTGCAAAAGAGTGGTAAAAATACTGATGGGTTATATACAGATATATTTGAAGATATATCTAAATACTTTAATGATTCAGACATAGTAATGGGAACATATGAAACAGATGTTACAGATGAAAATAAAGTTTTCACCAATAGCATAAAAGAATCAGGAGTGGACTTAGTAACACTTGCACATAATCATTCATTAGATAATGGAAAAGAAGCTTTAAATAAAACAAAAGAATATTTGGAATCTATAGGAATTCAAACTACAGGAATGTATAGCAATGATGCAAAAGATAGAGTAAAAATAATAGAAATAAAAGGTGTAAAACTAGCTATATTATCTTATACTTATGATAATGGAGAAGAAGGTGTAAGCATATATAGTGAAGAGTTGGCTAAAGAAGATTTAGCTTATGCAAATGAAAATGCTCACTTTTCTATAGTTCTTATGCACTGGGGAGATGTATACAAAAATGAACCAAATGGGGAGCAAAAAAGCCAGGCACAATTTTTAGTAGATAATGGTGCAGATATAATTATAGGTGCTCATCCATCTGTTGTACAAAGTATGGAAATATTACAAAATAAAGAAGGAAAAGACTGTTTAGTAGCATACTCTTTAGGAGACTTTACATCAGATTTTAGCTATGAAAATTCTAACTTAGAATTAATATTAAATATCCAAATATATTATGATGTAGAGAATGATTTAGCCTCTTTATATAAAGTAGATTATGTACCTATATATATGAATGATTACGGTGCAAAAAATACAGTAAATAGATATAAATTATTAGATATGAAAAATGAAATTGCAAACTATGGAAAAGAAAGAAGCTCTTTAGATAAAGTAACTTATGATAAATTAGTAAGAGGGATAGATAGACTAAATGAAATTTTAAAATAAAAAAAGAAAGGCAAGAAAAATGAAAGTAGGTTTTGTATCACTAGGATGTAGTAAAAATTTAGTAGATACTGAAATGATGATAGGTTTATTTAAAAAAAATAATTATGAAATAGTAAATAATCCAAAAGAAGCGGAAATTATTGTAATAAATACTTGTGGTTTTATAGAGTCTGCTAAAGAAGAAGCTATAAATACAATATTAGAAATGGCAGAATATAAAAAGGAAAATTGTAAATTTTTAATTGTTACAGGTTGTTTAGTAGAAAGATATAAAGAAGATTTAATAAAATCACTTCCAGAAGTAGATTTATTTGTTAAATTCAGTGAATATAATACAATATGGGAGCAAATTGCAAATGTTATAAACCATAGTCAGCCTAATAACGAAGAATTAGATTTCTTAAATAGAGTAATATCTACTGGAACAAATTTTGCATATATAAGAATAGCAGAAGGATGTAATAATTTTTGTACATTTTGTGCTATCCCATATATTAGAGGTAGATTTAAAAGTAGAAAGATAGAAGATATACTAGAAGAAGCTAAAAATCTGGCAAAAGAAGGATATAAGGAACTAATTATTATAGCACAAGATACAACTAAATATGGCACAGATATTTATGGAAAACCAAAGCTTGCAGAATTATTGCATGAGATAAGCAAAATTGATGGAATAGAATGGATTAGATTTTTATATGCATATCCAGAAACTATTACAGATGAGCTAATAGAAGAAGTAAAAAATAATGATAAAATATGTAAGTATTTTGATATTCCAATGCAACATATATCAGACAAAATCTTAAAAAAGATGAATAGAAAAAGTACTGGTAAAAGCATTAGAAATTTAATTACTAAATTAAGAAAAGAAATTCCAGGCGTAGTTATTAGAAGTACATTAATGGTAGGATTTCCAGGAGAAACAGAAGAAGATTTTGAAGAATTATATGAATTTGTAAAATGGGCAAAATTAGATAAATTAGGATGCTTTGCATATTCAAAAGAAGAAGGTACAGTTGCTTCTAAAATGGAGAACCAAGTTCACCCTATGACAAAAAAGAAAAGATATAATAAAATAATGGCTTTGCAACAAGAAATATCAAAAGAAAATATGAAAAAACATATAGGAAAAACTTTAAAAGTATTAGTTGAAAATTCTAAAGATGATAGCGCAATAGGCAGAACATATATGGACGTACCAGACATTGATGGAGTTATATATATTAAAGGCAAAGTAAAACCAAGTACATTTGTGAATTGTAAAATTACAGATTTCAAAGAATATGATTTGATGGGAGAGATTAAGTAATGAATAAGAAAGGGGACTTATTACATCACTCAGTAATTTATAAAGTATTAAGTAGTCTGCTTTATTTAATAGCATACCCTATTTTATTTATTCTTACAAAATTATGGCATGGACTTAAAATAGAAGGAAGAGAAAATTTAGATAAAGTAGGAGATGAATATATAGCAGT
>CALXWM010000025.1 GCA_944392425.1 uncultured Clostridia bacterium | reverse complement strand
GGTTATGACAGCAATGACATATTTAATTATTTCTTTAATAAAAATCAACATTTTGTTATTAGACTTACTGAAAAGAGAAAAATATATTACAAGCATAGATGGAATAAAATTACTACCTTAAGAGATGCTTACAAGGGAAAGTTAAAGTTTAATATAATGTTTCAAAACGTAGAAAAAGAATGCCTCATAAGTGTCATTAAAGCTCAAATTACTGCTTCTAAAAAGTGGATAAACATTTTCTTTGTGTATGGATTGAGTGATACACCAATGATGTTAGCCAGTAATATTCCAATAAAAAGCAAAGAAGATGCATTAAAAGTTGCCAGACTTTACTTTAGCAGATGGAGAATTGAAGAATATTTTAAATTTAAAAAGCAAGAATTTAATTTTGAAAATTTTAGAGTTCGTTCATTAAAATCAATAAATAATCTAAATCTTCTTTTGACCTATACAATTGGATTTATAGCATTAATGTGCGAAAAATTAAGAAAAAATATGTTTGCACAAGAAATAATAAAAGAGTCAAATTCTTTAAAAGATAAGGTATATTTATGGTTTTATCAGATGGCTAGAGGAATATATAATATTTTAAAAAATGCCAAGATTGGAATAAAAGAATGGCAAAATATACAAAAATCTCCTCCAAATTATTGCCAAATTTCTCTGTTCTAAAAAATAATTACATAATGCGAAGATCCTATTTATGATGGGTTTATTAAGTGATGACAGAAAAATAAAAAACAGATTTTTAATATAAAAGTATACTAAAAATCTGCTTACTATCAATGTTTTTCGTGAAAATGTAAAAAAATCCCGAAACTTAAACTGTATTTACATAATTTTAGCCAATTTTAAAAATTATACTTTTCTTTTTTCTCATAATGCGTATGTAAAAGCTCATGTGCCCTGTGCTGTCCTGGTTGGCCAATATATTCTTTATATATAGCTTTTAAAACTGGATTATCTTGAGATTTTCTTATAGTACTTCTTTCGTCTATACTATACATGGCTTCAGCTCTTTTGCTTCTAACATCAACTGATGCTCTTATTTTTGAATTCTTTATTGGTTGCCCTCCACCCATTATGCATCCTCCTGGGCAAGCCATTATTTCTGCAAATTGAAAATCTGCTTTTCCACTCTTAATTTCTTCCATTATTTTCTTAGCATTTCCAAGACCATGTGCAACTGCAACACTAACCTCTTTATCTCCGATTTGAACTGTTGCCTTTTTAATTCCTTTTTCTCCTCTAACTTGTTCAAATTCTACTTTTTTAAGTTCTTCACCAGTCATAAGTTCATAAGCTGCTCTTAATGCTGCTTCCATAACTCCTCCTGTTGTTCCAAATATAGCTCCGGCTCCGGTTGCTTCTCCCATTGGGTTATCGAAAACATCATCTTCAAGCATACTAAAATCTATGTTAGCTTGTTTTATCATCCTTGCAAGTTCTCTTGTTGTAATTACTGCATCTACATCATATAGCCCATTTACCTTCATTTCTTCACGTTGTCTTTCATATTTCTTAGCAATACATGGCATTACAGATACAACATATATTTTGCTAGGGTCTATATGATTTTTCTCTGCAAAATATGATTTTATTATTGCACCTAACATTTGATGAGGAGATTTACAACTAGATAAATGAGGAATATTTTCAGGATAAAACATTTCTGTATATTTTACCCAAGCTGGGCAACAAGACGTTGTCATAGGTAGATTATCATTATTTCTTAATCTTTTTACAAGCTCTGTTGCTTCTTCCATTATTGTAAAATCTGCACCTGTATTTGTATCAAAAACTTTATCAAATCCTAAGCTCTTTAATGCTGAAATCATTTTTCCAGTAACATTTGTTCCAATTTTCATTCCAAATTCTTCACCAAGAGCAACTCTGATTGATGGTGCTGTTTGTACAACTACATAAGTGTCTGGATCTTTTAACTTAGCCCATACATCATTTATATTTTCTTTTTCGTGAAGCGCTCCTGTTGGGCAAGATTCAATACATTGACCGCAAAATGTACAATCTACATCATTCAAACTATGGTCATAAGTAGTTGAAATGCATGAATCGAAACCTCTATTTATGCAATCAATAGCACCAATTTTTTGAACATTTTTACAAGTTGCAACACATCTTCTACATAGGATACATTTGTTGAAATCTCTTACTATTGATGGAGATTTATCATCTATTTTATGTACTGACTTTTCTCCAGTAAATTCATTATCTAGTACATTAAACTTTATTGCTAAATCTTGCAATTCACAATTTCCTGAACGTGTGCAAGTTAAACAATCTTTTGCATGGTTTGAAATTATTAAATCTAATATAACGTGCCTTGCCTCTAGCACATTTTGTGTATGTGTGTGAACTACCATACCTTCTTCTACTGTTTGAATACATGAAGTTGCAAAGCCTTTTCTTCCTTCAACTTCTACAATACACATTCTGCAATCGCCGACTTCATTTATGTCTTTTAAAAAGCATAGTGTAGGTATATCTATTCCAGCTTGCCTTGCCGCTTCTAGTATTGTAGTTCCTTCTGGTACTACAACCTTTTTATCATCTATTTTTAGGTTTACCATTTTTTCCTCCTCCTCTAATTTTTAACGACGTAATACGAAGTTTATTTTGTGAATTTAGCCAATTGCGTGGAATGGGCAAGTTTTAATACATGAGCCACACTTAATACATTTATCTTGATTTATAACTCTCTTTTCTCTTCCTTCGCCTTCAATAGCTCCTACTGGGCAATTCTTTTGGCATAAACCGCAAGCTTTACATTTTTCTTCATCAATTTGTATTTTTGCTAAAGCTTTACATTCCATTGCCTTACATTCTTTTTCTATTGCGTGTTGTCTAAATTCATCTCTAAAATATTTTAATGTACTTATAACTGGATTTGGTGCACTTTGACCTAATCCACAAATACTAGATTTTTGAATATTTACAGCTAGTTTTTCTAGTCTATATATATCATATTCTTCGCCTTCGCCACTACATAATCTTTCTAATATTTCAAGCATTCTTTTTGTTCCAATTCTACAAGGAGTACATTTACCACAGCTTTCACTTACAGTGAATTGTAAATAGAATTTTGCTAAGCAAACCATACATTTCGTATCATCCATTACAATTAGTCCACCTGAACCCATCATTGAACCTATTTGTTTTAATGACTCATAATCTATTGGTGTATCTAAATGCTCCTTTGGAATACATCCTCCTGAAGGTCCACCAGTTTGTGCTGCTTTAAAATCTCTGCCATTTGGAATTCCTCCACCAATATCATATACTATTTCTCTTAATGTAGTACCCATTGGAACTTCAACCAATCCCACGTTGTTTACATTTCCACCTAAAGCAAAAACTTTTGTTCCTTTAGAATTTTCCGTACCTATTGATGAATACCATTCAGGTCCTTTTAAAATTATTTGAGCAATGTTGGCATATGTTTCAACATTATTAATCAATGTTGGCTTACCCCATAAACCTACTTGAGCAGGATATGGTGGTTTTACCCTTGGTTGACCTCTTTTTCCTTCAATTGACTCTAAAAGTGCTGTTTCTTCACCACATACGAAAGCTCCTGCTCCAAGTCTTATTTCTATATCAAAAGAAAAATCTGTGCCAAATATATTTTTACCAAGTATGCCATAATTTCTTGCTTGCTCAATTGCAATTTTTAATCTTTGAACAGCTATTGGATATTCTGCTCTTACATATATAAAACCTTTTTGTGCTCCTATTGCAAATCCTGCAATTTCCATAGCCTCTAAAACTGCGTGAGGGTCGCCTTCTAATATACTTCTATCCATAAAAGCTCCCGGGTCACCTTCATCAGCATTGCATACAACATATTTAACATCACCTTTAGAATCAGCTGTACTTCTCCATTTCTTTCCTGTAGGAAATCCAGCTCCACCTCTACCTCTTAGACCTGACTTAGTAATTATGTCTATTACTTCATCAGAATCCATTTCGAGTAAAACTCTTTGTAGAGCTCTATATCCATCGAAAGCTATGTATTCATCAATATCTTCTGGGTTAATTACACCACAATTTTTTAGTGCAATTCTTTTTTGCTTTTTATAAAATGTTAAATCATCTAATTTTTGAACTTTTGTGCCATCTATATCCTTGCAAAGTAGTCTATCAACTACTTTTCCATTTCGTATATGAGACTCTATTATTTCTTCGCAATCCTCTGGTTTAACCATTGCATAAAAAGTATCTTCTGGTCTAATAATTACAATTGGACCTTTTGCACATAAACCAAAACAACCTGTTTTTATAACTCTTACATTTTGTATGTTCTTTTCTTTAATTATTCTTTTGAAATTCTCTAAAATTTCTGGTGATTTTGAAGATGTACATCCTGTACCTTGGCATACTAATATATGCTTTTCCCTTGTATCAGCAGTTGTGTTTTTTCTTAAATCTAATTCTTTTCTTTTTTCCGCTCTTATTTTATTAATTTCTTCTAAAGTTTTCAATGCTACCTCCTTTTACACTTAATATCATTTTATATCTGTTTGAAAAAAGAATTGTGCTTTTGGCAAGGTAATGCAAGCAAGAAAACCGGAGGTGTGCTTTTCTGCACAGTGAGGATTTTCGTAGCACAGTTAAACGACGCCAAAACGCAATTATTTTTCAAACTAATCCTTTTTTTCTAGTTCATCTAATACTTCATCCAATTTCTTTACAGTAGCATGACCATAAACTTCATTGTTTACTGTAAAAACTGGTGCTATTCCACATGCTCCTACGCATCTTGTTGTATCAATTGAAAATTTGCCATTCTCCGTTGTTTTTCCTTCTTCTATTTTTAGTCTATCTTTTAACCTGTCTAATATTGATTGTGAACCTTTTACGAAACAAGCTGTTCCTAAGCAAACTGAGATATTATATTTTCCTTTTGGTTCTAAGGTAAATCTTGAATAAAATGTTATAACTCCATAAATTTCTGCCATTGGAATATCTAAATATTTTGAGATTTCTAATTGTGCTATTTTAGGTATGTAGCCATATTTTACTTGGACATCATTTAATATTGGAATCAAGTTTTCTTTGTCTACTTTATATTGTTCTAGAATTTCTTTCATCTCTTCTTTTATTTTATTTTCTATACATTCACACATGAGCTTTCCTCCTATCTTATGTGGTTATTATATCAAAAGGATTTTTAAGATACAAGGTTTGTAGAGCATAAAAATTTTTTAATTACAAATAATATTTTATAATAAATTATGAAAATACATTAGCAAAAGATAAACTAGATATTAAAGATGAAATAAAAAAATAATGAAAAAAGTCTCAGTTGAATCTGAGGCTTTCTCTATTATTTAGTAAACTCTCTCACTATTTTATAGCAAATAAATAGTCCTGCTACTGAAGGTACATAGGCTATACTACCAATCCTTTTTACACTCTTATCATCATTATTTTCTTTTGAACTTTCTGCTTCTCTTGAATCATCTAAAATTTTTATAGGTTCTTCTTCTGAATAAACCACATCTAAACTGGTAATACCTCTCTTTTTAAGTTCTTTTCTCATAACTTTTGCAAGTGGACAAATTTTTGTATCATAGATATCTGCTAATTTAAGTTTTGTTGGATCTAACTTATTTCCTGTTCCTAGTGCTGATATTACAGGTATATTATGTGCTTTTGCAAATTCGATTATTCGAATCTTACTAAAAACAGTATCTATGGCATCTACTATGTAGTCCACGTTTTTTATGCTATCAAATAATTCTATGTTTTCATTTTCTTTGCCTACAAATTCTGCATATTTTATAACTTTCACATTTGGATTTATTTCTTTAATTCTTTCTTCTGCTACATCTACCTTAAATCTTCCAATTGTTTTGGTTGTTGCAATAATTTGTCTATTTATATTTGTAACATCTATCTTATCATTGTCTATAATTACAAAATTTTCTATACCGGAACGGGCCAAGCCTTCAACAACATATGAGCCAACTCCACCTAGTCCAAATATGGCTACTGTTTTTTGGTTCAGGCTTTTCAATTTTTCCTCACCAATTAGTAGTTTTAATCTATCAAAAATCCCTTCCATTTTTTCCTTTCTCGTCGTATACTTTTTTACTTTGGGGACGGTCCTTTTCGTAAAATTTTACTTTTAGGACCGTCCCAAAAGTAAAATATTACGCATTTTTAAAAATTTCTTCAAATTCTTCTTCATTTATTACTTCTTTTTCAAGTAATACTCCTGCTACTGCATCTAGTTTGTCTCTGTGCATTACAAGTAATCTTTGTGCTTTTTCATAAGCATCTTCAAGAATATTTTTTACTTCTTTGCCTATTTCGTCTTCTAAGTTATTTCCAAGTAATTGCATTTGATATGGATCTTTTTCTAAGTTAATAGACATTGGGCCTATTCTATCACTCATGCCATAAACAGTAACCATATCTCTTGCAATTTTCATTGCTACTTCTATGTCATTACTTGCCCCCGTAGAAATATCATCTAATGCAACTTTTTCAGCTGCTCTACCACCTAGTAGTGAAATTAGCTTTTCTTCCATTTCTGTTTTTGAAACATAGAATTTGTCTTCATTTGTTTTATACATTGTGTAACCACCAGCTACGCCTCTTGGAATTATAGATACTTCTTTTATGTCTTTTTGTGTTTCTAAGTATCTACTTACAACTGCATGACCAGCTTCATGATATGCTGTAAGCTTTTTATCTTTTTCTGATACTACTCTATTATGTTTTTCTAGTCCAACTGTAACTTTTTTAACAGCATCTTCAATATCATTATTATTTATTGCATCATGTTTTTTATTTGTTGCAATAATTGCAGCTTCATTTAAAATATTTTCAAGCTCTGCACCTGTAAATCCTGCTGTATCTCCTGCAATTGATTTAAAATCAACATCTTCGCTAATTTTTTTATTTTTACTATGGATTTTTAAAATTTCTTCTCTTCCTTTAATGTCTGGAAGTGCTATAGTTATTGTTCTATCAAATCTGCCAGGTCTTAGTAAAGCTTCATCAAGCATTTCTGGTCTATTTGTAGCAGCAATTACAATTATAGACTGGTCTGAATCAAATCCATCCATCTCAACCAATAATTGGTTGAGAGTTTGATTGTTTTCTGAGTCTGCTCCATTATTGCTTGCTCTTCTTGAGCCTATTGCATCAATTTCATCTATAAATATTATACATGGTGAAATCTTTTTTGCTCTTTCAAAAAGTTTTCTAACTCTAGATGCACCAAGTCCTGCAAACATTTCAACGAATTCTGAACCACTCATAGATATGAATGGAACGTTTGCTTCACCTGCAATAGCTTTTGCAATTAATGTTTTACCTGTACCTGGTTTACCACAAAGTAATACTCCTCTAGGAGTTTTGGCCCCCATTTTTGAATACTTTTCTGGATTTTTCAAAAATTCTACTATTTCTAGCATTTCAGATTTTTCTTCATCTAAGCCTGCAACATCTTTAAATGTTATTTTATCTTGTGATACATCTGGATCATATACTTTTCCCTTGTCTCCTAAACCTTGCATTTGGAAAATAAGTATTACTAGTATTACTAATATTAATGTAGGTAAAATTGACACAAAACCTTCTGAGAATGCTAGCAGAGCATTTCTTGGTTTTTGCACTAATTCAACATTATTATTTTCATTATCATCTTGTGCTTTTTCTTGTATTAGCTCTACGAAAGCTTGTGTACTAGGTACTATAGCATGTTTTTTTTCTTCTTGATCTTTATACTTTAGCTTAACCGAAGTACTTCCTACAGTCATTTCAATTGATTCTATTTTTCCCTCATCAATATCTTGAATTAACTGTGTATATGCAACTTCTAATTCATCATTTTCTTGTTTATTTTGAATTATTAATAAAGTAAATACAATTAAAATAGCCAAAATTATTGGTAATATAGTTAAAAGTATTTTTTTCCATTTACTATCATTAGGTTTATTTTTATTTTTGTCTGCCATTTTGCTTTCCTTTCCATCATATACTACTTTTTGCATTTAATTTTTTATTTTTTACTTTATTTACTTTGAATATTTGCTTGTGGCTCAGGATTATCTTTATTATTTTTTAATTCTGAACCAGCTTTATTACTGTCATTATTTTCTTTGTTATTACTTGATCCATTTTCTTTATCATTTTGCTTTTCATCTTTATTTTGCTCTTTTTCATTTTTATTATCCTGTTTTTGTAATTCTTCTGGATTATAATTTTTATTCATAATTTGTATTTGAATTTGAACCTTTTTCTTAATTATTTCTGATCTCATAATTAAAAGGGCTGCAATTAAGTAAACATATGAGATTAGTGTATACATTATTTGGAAATATGGTATTACAAATCCTGTGAACATATTAACAACCATGTAAATTGCATTCAATATTACTGGCAATGTGATTGCTGATATACTTAAACTGTATAATGCTCCATATTTAAATGGTATTCTTATTAACCTACTTACTATAAATCCTAAAAGTGAAAGTGCAATTGTGTCTAAAATAGCAGTTAAGAAATATGTTAAAAATGTAGATATAAATATTACAGCAAAAATATTTGCTAAAACAGTGTAAGCATTTTCACCTTTTGCAATATTAATTATATAATCTTTATTTACTGTAGTTAAATCTATATTTTTTGCAATTTCTTCATATGTTTGTGTAGTAATGCTTGTACTATTTTGTTGTTTCATAAGTATATGATTTTTTGTAAAGACTACTGCTAATCCATCAAAATCTTTTATTGTTTCCTCACTATATGTTTCTGAATTTGTTAAAATAATTCTAAAATCAGTATATTCATGATTTTCAAGTGTCACATCTGTATTACTTTCTAACACAAGTTGATTATTTTCAAAATAAAAATTTGGTACATTATTACTTAAATATTCCGCACCCTGATCAAGTAATTGTGAAACTTTTATTACTGTAGCACCAGAAACTACTAGGGCAAATATTAGTATTATTTTTACTAAATACATCATTGCCCTTCCTAGTCCTTCTGCTGCTATTATATGATATTTGTCAAAATCAAATATGCTCATTTTTAGTCTTTTAAAAAATGATAATCTTATTTCTTTTTCCATTGGTTTCCTCCCACGGATTCTATTGCTTATCTAATTTTTACTATAACAGCTATTTCAATTATATTATTTCACTATTTTGCAAAATTATAATTCATTCTAATTAGCTCTAACCGTTTCATTTTTTTGAGTACTACCACCTGTTGTTGTATTTCCATTACCTGTAGAATTCGTTGGTTTGCCTCCACCTGTTGTAGTGTTTGTTGTATTGGTATTTGTGTTTGTATTTCCACCAGAGCTTGAAGTTCCTCCATTATAAGTATTTACTGTTATTGTTATTGTTGAACCTTTTGCTGCTTTAGTAGCACTTTGTTTTAAAACAATTCCTTTTGATTTACTGCTTTCTTCGTTTTGCTTTACTGTTACTTTAAATCCTGCTGATTCTAATGCCTTTCTAGCTTCTGCTTCAGTTTTTCCTACTACATTTGGTACAGTTATTTCCGGAGCACTTGTGTGAACATCACATACATCTTTTGGTGGTTTTGTTGTATTTTGTAAGCTATGTGTTGTCCAGTTACCTGCTTTTTCTGTATCTATTTCTTCTGTATATACTCTTTCTTCTGTATCTGTACAAAATTCAGTAGCAATTTTGTTTGTTTCTTTACATATTTTTAATGTTGTATGACCATTGCAATCTTCTGGAACTGTGCCTTGTACAAATATTTCTGTATAAGTATTTTTACATTTATCTGTTGCTTTTTTACCGCTATCTAAACATATTCTTGCTGTAACAATATTGTCTGGCTCTACAAAATCTTTTACTTCCAAGTCTTGATGAATTACCTTATTAACGTCAAACCAAATTTGTGCTGCTTGGTTAGGTCCATATACTGATGATTCGTTATTATCATAACCATACCAACAAGCTGTTGCATAATATGGTGTAAGTCCACAGAACCATCTATCTTTTGCGTCAGAAGATGTTGAAGTTTTACCTGCAACTCCCATACTACCTAATGTATTTCTATATCTAGTTGCTGTACCTGTTGATCCTTTTATAGGTCCTGTTAACATTGAAGTCAATATATAAGCATTTGCTTCTGACATAACTCTAGTTTTTTCTTGATGTGGCTCTATAACAGTATTACCATTTTGATCTGTAACTTTTGTATAAAATGTTGGTGTAATATATACCCCACCATTTGCAATCATAGCATAACCTGCTGCCATTTCTAGAGGTGTAACTGTTTGAGTTCCAAGTGCTAAAGGTAAGTTTTGATATGTTTCATCAACTTCTATATCTATTTTAGCTAGAAATTCTACTGCCTTATCTATACCTAAAAGTTGTAGTAGTTTAACTTCTGGAATATTTTTAGAACCTTCTAGTGCTTTTCTCATTGTCATAATACCATCACTATTATTACTATCATCTTTTGGTGAATATCCTCCTGCGAAATCTGTTGGACTATCATCAAACAATGTTGATGCTACAACTGTTCCGTTTTCTAAAGCTGGGGCTATATTAACTAGTGGTTTGAAAGCAGAACCAGCACTTCTTTCACTATTAATTCTGTTTATTCCTAATGTGTCCAATCCTTCGCCTAATCCACCAACACTAGCAACTACTGAACCTGTAGTTGGTTCAATAATTACAATGGCTGATTGAGCACTAACAGTTTCGCCTTTATATGTTGTTGTTTTATTGTATTTTCCACTTATATATGCATTTTCTGCTACTTCTTGAATTCCTGAATTCACTGTTGTATAAAGTGTATATCCACTATTGATAAGCATTTCTCTAGCTTCTGAGTATGAAATATCTTCTTGTTCTGACATTTCTGAAGCTACTTGGTTTATAGCTGCTGCCGCATGATAAGAAAGAGAACTGTTTCCATTTGAAGCAGAACCTTTTGCAAAAGCTAAACCATTATCAACTTCTTGAACTGCATTATTATATTCTTCCTCAGAAATCTTTCCTTGATCATACATTTGATATAGGACTGTTTTTGTTCTAGATTTTATTTTATCGCTATTATCTACTGATTCATTAAATGGATCATAGTTGTTAGGAGAATGGTTAATACCTGCTAAAAACGCTGCTTGTGCAATATCTAATTCTGCAGATGTTTTGCTAAAATAATAATTAGCTGCTGATTCAACTCCTCTAACTTCTAGTCCTCCTGATGAGCCAAGATAAATTCTATTTAAATATCTTTCAAGTATTTCGTCTTTTTCTAGCATTTTTTCAACTTGTATAGCCCTTGACCATTCTCTTATTTTTCTTTCAATACCAGCTAATCCACCTCTTGCATCATCATTCATAGTGATTTTTACAAGCTGTTGTGTTATTGTACTGCCACCAAAAGTTGCATCTTTCCCTGTTATAACAGATATACCATAATTTAATATTGCATTAGCTGTTCTTATTATATCTACTCCACCATGCTCGTAGAATCTTTTGTCCTCTATTGCAATAAATGCATCTGGAATTTTTCCCATTTCAGAAAGACTAACTTTCTTACTTATTTCATCACCAGTAAGAGTTGTAAGCACATTACCCACTTGATCAACTATAGTAAGTCCACTATCACTTAATAACTGTTCTTTTGTAATAGACCATTTATCACTAAAGAATATTGCTGAAAAAGCTGCTATTCCTGCAATTATAAGTAATAAAATTATAATTAAAAATATTTTAAAAGCAAGCCATAATTTAGGATGTTTTCTATTTTTCTTTTTATCTTGTTTCTTTTTTTGTTTTTCTAATTTTTTTATGTCTTTTTCCTTTTTAGGATTTAACTTAGTTACATTTTTATTTTCTTTATATGTTTTTGTACTATATATTTTTGTAGTATCTTTTGTCTTGCTATCAGTATTTGTTTTTTTCCTTTTATTATTTTTCATTTATTACCCTCCTTAGACAAAACTACTTGAACAATATTATATTACAAATTTACAAATATTACAATCTTTTGACCAATTATTTTAGTTATTAATTCTTACAATTTTCTTAACTTTATACTATTTTTTAGTATTCAGTTCTGCATAACTAGTAAATCTCTATAGCTAGTTAATACATTAGCCCCATTTTTTATAAGTTCGTTTGTTCCTTCTGAGTTTTCACTATTAATGTTTCCCGGAACTGCATAAACTTCTCTTCCTTCATTTAAAGCAAAATTTGCTGTAATCAATGAACCACTTTCTTTTTTTGCCTCTACAACAACTGTACTTCTGCTTAGTCCACTGATAATCCTATTTCTTGCAGGGAAATTTTGTTTTAATGGCTTTTCACCTATATTATATTCACTTATTATTGCCCCTCCACAATTTAAAATTTTTATAGCCAAATTTCTATTTTCTGCTGGATATATCATATCCAACCCATGTGCTAACACAGCAATTGTTCTAGCATTTGCCATAACACTACCAATATGACAAAAAGTGTCTATTCCTTTTGCTAGTCCACTTACTGTAATTATATTGTTTTTCCCTAAGTTGTATGCTAATTCTTTTGCTGTTTTTTTACCATATTCACTTGCTTTTCTACATCCTACTATTGCTATGCTTCTTTCTCTTAATATTTGAGCATTTCCTAAAATATACAATTTTTTAGGTGGGCAGTATATTTGTGATAATAAATATGGATAATCTAAATCTCCTAAATTTATTTCTTGAATTTTCATTTTAGTCCTTTCAAAGTAAGAAAAGTGGCTTCGCCACATGCCACGAGCTTTGCTCGGGCTGCCTAAGGTAACTTTATCTTGAAATATAGGCAAAATCTTCGATTTTTCCTATATTATAAAAAATGGGCAGAATTAATATGAATTCCCCCATTTTTTTATCATTAAATTATTTTTATGCTACTTTTTTAGCCACATTTCATATGCCTCAATTATAGTATCTGCAACCTCTTCCGGCGTTTTATAAGTGGTATCTACAATTAAGTCATAATTAGATATATCTCCTTGTCTAATACCATACAAGTTGAAATATCTTTCTTTTTCTAAATTTGCTCTTTTTATCATATCTTGTTTTTGTTCTTCAACAGTATCAAAACTTTCTGTGTCTTTTCTGTCGCTATCGCTAAATGCTCTTTTAGCAGCTACATCAATATCAACTTTTAAATAAACTTTAAAAGATTCAGGAACAGCATACCATCCAAGTCTTGCATCTATAATAAAATTATCATTATTTTTAGCATATTCAGCCGCACTATTTTCAATTTGTCTATCTATTTCTGGATGTTCTTCAACATAAATATTAAACTCAGTAACGCTCATATTCATATCTTTGGCCAATTTTCTAAAATATTGACCATTTCGATATATGCCATATCCCAATTTTTCAATTAATACTCTTGAAGTTTCTCCTTTACCACTGGCTAAGTCTCCAGTAAGAGAAATAATATGTTTTTTCTCCATTATAACCCCTTTTATTAAACAATTTATTTGTTTATTCTACATTATTGTCTTCTTCATCAGCTGTCTCATCATTTTGTTGTAATTTTTCTTGTTCTTCTTTCCATTGACTTTCATCATAGATAGTAACTTTACCTTCACCAATTTCATCTGCAGCAAGACTTATAGGAGATATGTCATCTTCGTTTGTCATTGGCTTGCTTCCTTTTGAAATTTGTCTTGCTCTTTTAGCTGTAGCTATAACTAAGCTATATCTATTTTTATGAGTTTCCTTTAATAATTCTGGTACAGTTGGTTTAACTAACATTTTTAATTTAATCTAATTTAAAAATTAGATTATCCTCCTTTCAAAAAGTTTGTTAAATTTTTTTACATACATTATTTAAATAGTCTTACAAGCATTATGTAATTTAAATAATATTTTCGTATAATATTTATTTTACTACAAAAACTTAAATAAGTCTAGGGTTTTACAGTAATTTTTGACTTATTTTCCCTTAACTTTATGTCTAATATAAATTATTAAGCATTTTATTAAATAGTATACAATCATTCCTAAAGTTATTCCAAGTAAGATATAGTTAAAGTATTCATTTCCTGCTGAATATAATTGTAAGAGTAGCAATGTTTCAATTCCAACAATCACCATTTCTATTCCATGAATTGCAATATAATTTGCATCTTTCTTAAATGCTTTTTCAAATATAACAATTGATATTATTGCAATAAATACTGCAAAAGTCTTTAAATCAAGCATATATACAGTAATTGGTATTGAATTTATCCCTAAGTCAATAAACAAGAAATATATAGTAATTAAAATTGCTATTGCCAAATTTCTTACTAATTTTTTTCTTAAATCTGAATTTTTTACTTTGTCTTTGCTTTCTTTCTTACTCTTGTTTATTTCATCTTTTATTTTTTCCAATTTTTCACGACTAATTTCTGCATCATCTTCTTTTAGCAATGCTTTCTCTTCTTTATTTTTCTTTTTACTTTCCAGATTCAAATTGTCTTTTGCCTCTAGTGAAATTCCTGAAATAGGATTATGGTTTAATACTTTAGCATTTGCCTTTTTTATTTCATCATTTTTCTCTTTTTTTACATTTTTGTTATCAATTTTATTCTCTTCTGTTTTTTTTGCATTTTTATTTCCAGTAATATTTTCTTCTGATTTTTTCATGCTTTTCTCCTTTCAAGAGATTTATAAATCATATTCATAAACAATCATACTTAAAACTGCAATCGGAGCAGTTTCAGTTCTTAATATTCTATTCCCTAATGAAGCTTTTTTTGCACCTGATTTAGTTAAATTTTCTACCTCGTCAAAGCTTATTCCACCTTCAGGTCCAATTATAATTGCTATATTTTTAGGATTTTCTTCGCTCTTTAATATATCTTTTAATGTAATATTATCTTCATTTTCATATGCCACAATTACTAGATCATATTTTTTTATTTCATCATATAATTGCGTCATATTTATAGAATTTTCTACTTTAGGAATTGAATTTCTTTTACTCTGTTTAGCTGCAACTTCAGATATTTTATTCCATCTAATATTTTTCTTTTCTTCATCTTTTATTTTTGCCACACAATATTTCATATTGACAGGTACTATTTTATGTACGCCTAGTTCTACACATTTTTGAATAATATATTCCATTTTATCTGCCTTAGGTAGTCCCTGAAATATATCAACTTGGACATTCATTTCTATGTTTTTATTCTCTTCATCAATTATATTGCAAATAACTTTATCCGCATTTATTTCTTTAATTTCACAATTATATGTTTTTTGAGATTTTTTATTTGTAACTAATATTTTATCACCTTTTTTCATTCTTAGCACATTTACTATGTGATTATAATCTTCACTATCAATTATTACTTGTCTATCATCTATTTGATAATCTTCTACAAAAAATTTATGCATTTGGACCAATTCCCCATTCTTCTTCTACATCTTGAAGTACTGTATTCATTTTATCTTTTTCTTTTTTAACCATTTCTTGTTGTTTTGAAGTTTCATCTTTTACTTGATTAATAACTCCACCATTTTCATACAAGCTACTATATATTGTAATAGCTGCTAAAATTAGCATAACAACAAGAGTTATTACTAATGATAAAAGTGTTATTCCTCTTTCGTTTTTTATCATAATATCATTCCTTTTCAAAAAAATAATTTACATACTAATGATAACACATAGTATGTAAATTATTCAAGTTTTTTTTTAGTTTTTTACGATGGGGACGGTCCTTTTTGTAAAATATTTTACGAAAAGGACCGTCCCCATCGTAAAATTTATCCAAAAAGTCCTCTTTTCTTTACTGGTGGTTGTTCATTCATAGTTTTTGCTAATTCTACAAATAATTCTCTTTGCTCTCTAGTCAATTTTTTAGGTGTTTTCACCTGAACTGTGAATATTAAATCACCAGAAGCATTTGAATGTATTTTTCTGAATCCTTTATTTTTTAATGTAAATTTAGTTCCACTTTGTGTTCCATCTGGTATTGTAAAATCTTCTTCTTCACCTGTAACTGTTGGTATTTTAATGTTTGCACCAAGTGTAGCCTGAGTTATAGTGATTAGAATTGTACATTCAACATTATCTCCATTACGAGTAAATACATTACTCTTTTTTACTCTAACAGTTACATATAAATCTCCATATGGTCCACCATTTGTTCCTGGTTCACCCTTTCCTTGTACAACTAAAGTTTGATCATCATTTATACCTGCTGGAATATCTACATTTAGTGTTACTTGCTTTCTAACAGTTCCTTTTCCTTTACAAGTTTCGCAAGGTGTAGGAATATATTTTCCAGTTCCTCTACAATTTTCGCAAGTTACAACAGTTTGTATAGTTGCAAATCCAGCTAAAGATTGTGCTTTTTTTACTTTACCTGTTCCATGACATACGCTACAAGTTTGCACACTTGTTCCAGGTTTTGCTCCTGTTCCATGGCAAGTATCACATTTTTCGTTTTTATTAACAACTATTTCTTTCTGTGTTCCAGTAAAAGACTCTTCAAAAGTTACATCTACATTGTATCTTAAATCATTACCCTTCTTAGGAGCAGTTGGATTTGATGTTCTTTGACTTCTTCCAAATCCTCCTCCAAATATTGATGAAACAAAATCATCAACTACATCATCAAAGCCAAATCCTCCTGTAGAATATGTATATGTTCCACCATTAAAACCGTTAAAACCATTAAAGCCACCAAATCCACTTCCATAATTGCCATTTACACCTGCTGTACCAAATTGGTCATACATTCTTCTTTTTTGTGGATCTGAAAGAGTAGCATATGCTTCCCCTACCTCTTTAAACTTTTCTTCGGCTTCTTTTCTATTATTTGGATTTGCATCAGGATGCCATTTTTTTGCCATTTTTCTATAGGCTTTTTTTATTTCTTCATCAGATGCATTTTTATCTACACCCAATATTGCATAATAGTCTTTGTCTGCCATAACTTGATTTCCTTTCTTGCAAGCAAAAGCAGGCTTAAACCTGCTATGCTTTTAATTATTTATTGTCATTATTTTCTTCTTCAGCTGTTGTTGTTTCAGCACCACTATTATTTGCTTCTGTGCTTCCTTCAGCTGTTCCACTTGCATTTGCTCCATTTTGGTTAGCTTGTGCTTGTGCATTTTGATATAATTTTGAAGATATTGAATAGAATACTTGTGTTAAGCTTTCTGTAGCTTTTTTAATTTCCTCTACATCTTTTCCTTCTAGAGCTTTATTAACATTTGCAATTTCTGCTTCTGCTTTAGATTTTTCTTCTGCACTAATTTTGTCGCCTAATTCATCAAGTGTTTTTTGTGAATTATATACTAAGCTTTCTGCATTATTTCTAGTTTCAATTTCTTCTTTTCTCTTTTTATCTTCTGATGCGTGAGCTTCTGCATCTTTTACAGCTTTATCTATTTCTTCATCAGTTAAGTTTGTAGAAGCTGTAATTGATACTTGTTGTTCATTTCCTGTTGCCATATCTTTTGCAGATACGTGAACTATACCATTTGCATCTATATCAAATGTAACTTCAATTTGTGGCACCCCTCTTGGAGCTGCTGGAATTCCTGTTAGTTGGAATCTTCCAAGTGTCTTGTTGTCTGCTGCCATTTCCCTTTCACCTTGAAGTACGTGTACTTCAACACTTGTTTGACCATCTGCTGCTGTTGAGAAGATTTGAGATTTTTTAGTTGGTATTGTAGTATTTCTTTCAATTAATTTTGTGAATACTCCACCATATGTTTCAATCCCTAGTGATAATGGTGTTACGTCAAGAAGTACTAAATCTTTAACATCTCCTGAAAGTACACCACCTTGAATAGCTGCACCTATAGCAACACATTCATCTGGGTTAATTCCTTTGTCTGGTTCTTTTCCTGTAATCTTTTTAACCATTTCTTGTACACAAGGTACTCTTGTTGAACCACCAACTAATAATACTTTATGAAGTTTATCAGCTGTTATTCCTGCGTCTTTTAAAGCATTTTCAACAGGTACTCTTGTAGCTTCTACTAAGTCACTTATAAGTTCTTCAAATTTTGCTCTTGAAAGTGTAACATCTAAGTGTTTTGGTCCTGTGCTATCAGCTGTAATAAATGGTAAATTGATTTGTGTTTGTTGCATTCCTGAAAGTTCTATTTTAGCTTTTTCTGCTGCTTCTTTTAATCTTTGCATTGCCATTTTATCTGCAGATAAGTCTATTCCTTGGCTCTTTTTGAATTCAGATACTAAGTAATCTATAATTCTTTGGTCAAAGTCATCTCCACCTAAATGTGTGTTACCATTTGTAGCTAAAACTTCAAACACACCATCACCAATATCTAGTATAGAAACATCAAATGTACCACCACCAAGGTCAAATACCATTATTTTTTGGTCTTGGTCTTCTTTATCCATACCAAAAGCTAAAGCTGCTGCTGTTGGTTCGTTTATAATTCTAAGTACATCTAAGCCTGCTATTTTACCAGCATCTTTTGTTGCTTGTCTTTGTGAGTCATTGAAATATGCAGGTACTGTTATAACTGCTTGTGTAACTTTTTGTCCTAAATAACTTTCAGCATCTGTTTTTAATTTTTGAAGTATCATTGCTGAAATTTCTTGTGGTGAGAATTCATCACCATCTATTTTTACTTTTTCTGCTGTTCCCATTTTTCTTTTTATTGAAATGATTGTATGTTCTGGGTTTGTAACAGCTTGTCTTTTTGCTATTTGTCCTACTAATCTTTCACCATCTTTTGAGAATGCAACTACTGATGGAGTAGTTCTATTTCCTTCTGAATTTGGTATAACAACTGGTTCTCCACCTTCCATAACTGCAACACATGAGTTTGTTGTTCCTAAGTCAATTCCTATAATTTTTCCCATAATATTTTCCTCCCTTTATTTAGGCTTTTGCCCAATTTTTATAGTCTTTTTTATATATTTTTTCTTTTGAGTTCTTTTTTGCAAATTCAAAATATAATTTAATAATTTGATTTTCAAAAATATAAAACTATTTCAAATTTTGCTTTATATAATTTTAAAAAGTTAATAACTAATTTAGTTAATTCTTGTGAATTTTTTTGTAAAATAGTTGTTTTTAGTTTGCTACAACTACTAATGAATGTCTTAATACTCTATCGCCTATCATGTAGCCTTTTCTAAATTCTTCTTTTATTTCTTTTTCACCAAGATTTGCATCCTGTACTAAACTAACCGCCTCATGAAGTGAAGGGTCAAACTTTTTACCAATTGCTTCTATTTCTGTAACACCATTATTTTTTAACACTTCTTTAAATTGATTTACTACCATTTC
The DNA here is from genome assembly GCA_944392425.1 of uncultured Clostridia bacterium. Lineage (GTDB taxonomy): Bacteria > Bacillota > Clostridia > TANB77 > CAG-508 > CAG-793. The sequence continues at coordinate 3,509 of CALXWM010000025.1, read as the reverse complement.
TATGCCGTTTTTGTACTGTTCATCTTTCGTTTCTGTTTTGGCTGCTTTTTCTAAATTGTCTAAAACAGGTAGCAAAGATGTTATTACATCACCCATTACAGAATTATATAGTCCTGTTCTTTCTTTGTCACTTCTTTTTTTGAAGTTTTCAAATTCAGCCATTAGCCTTTTTATTCTATCATCTTTATCCTCTAAATCTTCTTTTTGTTTTGCTAACTTTTCTTTAAGAACTTTTAATTCATCATTTGAGCTGGTTTCTTCATTAGGGGTATTTTGCCCAAAACCCGGCTCATTTTCTAATTTTGTATTATCCTTATTTACATTCTTTTCTTCCATAAGCTACTTCCTTTCTTTTGATGTTATCTTGAATTTTAGCTGTATTATAAATACTTTTTACCATTTTTATTAATAGTTTTTACCTAGCAATTTGCTTAATTCTTCAATGCTTTTATTATCGAAATGTTTTTATTTAGCCCTTTGAACTTCCATCGCTAAGTTCTTTATTTAATTCTTTACTTATATATTTCATAACTGAAATAACTTTTGAGTAGTCCATTCTTGTTGGTCCAATAATTCCTATAGTACCTAAGTCTTTTCCTCCAACTTTGTTTTTGAAAGTTACTATACTAAAATCTTTAAGACCATTTATTTCATTACCTATATAAACATTAAAATCTTCACTGTTTTCCAGTAAATCTACAATTAAACTTTTGCTATCCAGCAAGTTCATAAATTTTCTTGCAAATTCTGAGCTTTCAAATTCAGGATTTTCAAAGGTCTTGTTTGCGCCTTTTAGGTATATTTGCTCTTCATCATTTATTGCTTTACTTATTTGCTTAATTATTGGCTTAATTACATCAATTCTGTAATTCATTTCATTCATTATATATTGTTCCATTGGTTTATCTATTGTTGCTAATAACTGGCCTTTAAGTTTGCTATTAAATATAAGATTAAGCGTATTTACTTGTTCTTGACTAATATCACTTTCAAATTTTATAATAGTTTCTTTAATAGTTCCTGTATCTGTAAGAATAACAGCCATAAGCATTCGTGAGCCAAGTAAAACAAATTTTATTTCTTCAATTTTTTGTCTATTGGCACTTGGTCCAATTGCAACTGTTGTATAATGAGTTACTTCTGAAATTGTGTTTGTAGCTATTTTTGTAAGTTCTTCCATTTGATCAACTTTGTTTTGAAGTCTTGAATTAATGTACTTAATTTCATTAATGTTTAAATCTTTATCATTTAGAAGTTTATCAACGTAAAATCTATAGCCTTTGTTTGATGGCACTCTTCCACTTGACGTATGAGTTTTTTCAAGGTAACCTATTTTTTCAAGCTCAGCCATTTCGTTTCTTACTGTGGCACTACTACAATCTAATCCATACTTTTGAATTAAACTTGATGAGCTAACAGGTTCTATTGTGTCAATGTACTCATTGACTATAGCTTGAAGTATACGTTTTTTTCTATCATCTAACTCCAATTTTATCACCTTCTTGTTAGCAGACTTTTTAAGTATATTTTAGCCTAATTACATATATTTAACTTTATACTAATCTTTATAATGTTTTAGCACTCTTTAGTTTTGTTTGCTAACTGCATATATATTATATCCATTTTTAGCAAAAGTCAATAGAGATTGCTAATTATTTTTGTGAATTTTTTGTGACCATATTATCAGCTATAACTTACTAAAAGTTATAAAAATATTGCTATTTTTATAACAAATTATTTTTATACAATAAAAACTTTTATTTTTTCAAATTTTTAATTATTTTAAAAAAAGTTTATGACCGCAAACACTTGTGTCGTAAGGCTTTTTCGATACTTTCCATAATCTCTTTTCGGCATTATGTATATGTGTAAAACTCGATCTTTGTATCCCGCTATTTTAAGTTATCCACAGAGTTATCCACATTATCCACAGGTTGTTTTTTGAATTATTTTTGTTTTTTATGTCGATTTGTGTCAAAGGGAACGCTCCTGTCAAAGGGGACGTTCCTTTTTGACACTTATTCATGTCACTAATTGGCTGTCCTCAATTGACGTCGCCGTTCCTTTTAAACAATCAAGCACCAAAAAACTATGCCAATTAGACATTTTTTTGTCTAAAAAGCATAGCTTTTACTCTACGTTCACAAAACTTTATTTATTTGCAAAATATTCTACTAACCTCTTATTCATTTTTTATTTTCTATAGCTAAATTTATATTAATTTATGCACTTTGTAATGATTTTTCTAATTCGGTTATTTGTTTATCACTTAGCCCTGTGCATTTCTTTATAACTTTTTTATCACATTTTTCTTTTAGCATATTTATTGCAACTTGACTGATTCCCTGTTTAATTCCACGCTTCTCTCCACGTCTTTCACCTTCTTGCATAAATGTATCAACAAAAGCTTCTAATAACATATCTTTGTCCTCCTTTTTTTCTTTATTTACTTTTTCTTGTATTAACTTTACCATTAGCTTTGCTGTTTCTTCTCCATATTTGTCTTTTATTATATTGTTTATATATGCTGCTATGTATCCAATTTGGTTGTTTGCAAGCACTAACTTATCTAATTCTTTTTCTACTTGGTTTAGATTTCCTAGTTGCCCTATTTTGTTTATCAAAAATATTTTTGAAAGAACATCTTCTTCATTATTTTTTGAATCTTCTTTTAGTTCTTCTATTGTAAAGTCTTTACTGCTTATTAATTTATAATCATCTAATTCCTTTGCTTTTATTCTTGGACATTTTGCTTCTAGCTCACTTATACTTTTTGCTGCATCCCATTCTTTTTCGCCTGTATATAGCACTATTGCTATTACTTTTGCTACTATATATTCTTTTTTATTCCTATTATTTTTATTATTTCTTTCATAATTTCTTCTTATTTCATTTTTGTACTCTTCTATTCTTTGTACCATTTCATAGTTGATTTGAGTTTGATGTTCTATTAAATAAAACACTCCTTCATATGTTTTGTCTTTATATAAAATGTCTGTTATTCTATCGTCCCATGTTTTAGTAATGTAACTTTCTGTTACTTCTTCTAATTCATCTGCTTTTACTTTATATTCTTCTTTTATATTTAACCATTTATTTAAGCTTACTGCTGCTTGTACTTTTGATTTTAGCATACTTCGCATTATTTTATCATTGCTATGTTGTATTTTTTCATTATCTAATATGTATTCTTCTTCTCTTAAACAAAGATTATTATCATATTTAAAATTATTTTCATTATTATTATAAATATTATAACAAGGCTCTTCTTCTTCTATTTGGTCTATTATAAGTCTAAGATTTATTTTTGAATTTTTAGTATTACTTTTTTCTTTACCTTGACTTTGCAAAGAATTTTTCTTTGGAATGCTTTGTATGACTTTTAAATTTACCATATGTTTATTCCTTTTCCAACTTAATTTCAGATTGCTATTTCGCTAATCAAAGTATATGATATTTTTGGTTTTATGTCAATATTTTTCGACAAATCTGTTTCAATTTTTCGTCGA
>CALXWM010000024.1 GCA_944392425.1 uncultured Clostridia bacterium | reverse complement strand
CAATCAATTGGTGAACCAGGTACACAGCTTACAATGAGAACTATTCACTCTGGTGGTGTTGCAGGTGTTGCAGATATTACACAAGGTCTTCCTAGAGTTGAGGAGCTATTTGAAGCTCGTAAACCAAAGGGATTAGCAATAATTTCAGAAATAGAAGGTACAATCAAAATTTCAGAAGTTAAAAAGAAAAAAGAAGTTACAGTTGTATCTGATGACAATGCAAAAACATATTCAATACCATTTGGTGCTAAGTTATGTGTGGCAGAGGGCGACCATATAGATATAGGTGACCCAATTACTGAAGGTTCAATTAATCCTAACGAAATTTTAGCAATAAAAGGACCAGAAGGAGTTCACGAATACCTAGTACAAGAAATTCAAAAAGTATATAGAAACCAAGGTGTTGATATTAACGACAAGCACATAGAAGTTATAGCAAGACAAATGCTTAAGAAAGTTAGAGTTGAAGATAATGGTGATAGTAACTTACTTCCAGGTTCTCTAGTAGATATAAACGAATTAGAAGAAATCAACAAAGAATTAGAGGCAGAAGGCAAGAGACCAGCAGAAGGTAAGAGAATATTACTAGGTATAACAAAAGCAGCTCTAGCAACAGACAGTTTCTTATCAGCAGCATCATTCCAAGAAACAACTAAGGTATTAACAGAAGCAGCAATCAAAGGAAAGACTGATGAGCTAATAGGCTTAAAAGAAAACGTAATAATTGGTAAATTAATACCAGCGGGAACTGGTATGGCAAGATACCAAAACACACACATAAATACCGAAGAAACTGAATCAGGAGCTGATAGAAAGAGCATAAAAGAAGTAGAACAAGAAAAAATGACACCAAAAAAAGAACCTTCTATGTGGATTTAGTAAAAAGATATATATTTATTGTATAAGTGTATAATTCTTATAAGAAGCAGTATAATAATTGTAAAAATTGTTATACTGCTTTTACTAATGGAAAAATATTTTTAATAGTATTGAAAAAACAAACGTTTGAAATATACTAATTATGAGGTGAATTCTATGATTTAGAAAAAAGAATATTTAAATAAATTAATAGAATTAAAATATAACGACATTTATTAGAAGATGTGAAAATCTATACTATTAGAGCTATTCACTGAATACTTGAAAAGTAATGGAATAGAAGAAAATCAAAAACTTTGAAAATTCTAAAGAACTATATGACTATATAAAAAGTAGTTAAAATAAGGATAAGTCTACAAAAGGACGAGAGATAAATATGCTATGACTCATATGAATTTTAAGAATATGCTTTTGATACAACTTTTAGATGATATGAAAGGAAATTTAATAATTTTATTATAAAAAATTGACAAAGATAGAAATTAAGTATATAAAATATATGTAACATAAAAATGTTTAGTACAGAATTAAATTAAATAACTAATAGGGAGAATTTAATTATGAATAAAAAACAAAGGATAATAGGAGTAATATCAATACTTCTAATTATAATTATATTAGCAATAATAATTACTACTAATATAATAATTAATAATAATCAAGTAGAAAATGCGAGATACTTAGCTACAACAGCAAATGTAAGCTCAAACTTAATAGCAAGTTATATAAAAAAAGGAATAACTATAGGAGGAATAACTGGAACATTAGAAGTACTAGATACCTCCGACGCAACTGCAACATCAGAAGATATATTATGGGGAAAAACAGGGTATGTAAAAGGAATAAAGATAACTGGGACAAGAATAGAGACTGTAATGCAAGGCAAAGATTGGGGAGGTTATTTCGATAAGAATACTAGAATATTAGATGAGTTAAATAATAATGTAGTAATTCCAGAAGGATTTAAGATTGCACAAGAAAGTGCAACAAAAGTAGAGGATGGAGTAGTAATAGAAGATAAAAGTGGAAATCAATTTGTATGGATACCAGCAAATACAGGAGGAATAACTATTCATACTACTATTGGTGATAAGACAATAAAATATACTAGACATGCATATGGATTCAATATTGCAACAGGAGAGATTGATAATAATACAAATAGTGAAAAAATAAAAGAATCTAGTTCAATAAATGGATTTTATACTGAACCATTACCTGTTGATGAGGCAGATAGTATAAATATATACGGTGGATATTATATAGGAAGGTTTGAGTCAGGAGATAAACAATCGACAGAGTCAAAAGTTTTAAGAAGTGAGTCATCGTCTGTAAATAATACTATAACGATAAAGAAAGGACAAGCACCATATAATTATGCAACATATAGCCAACAGAAGAGCTTAGCAGAAGGAATGAAAGATGAATATAATTATAAAGCATTAACAAAGATATGCAGTAGTTATGCATGGGATACAGCAATAAACTTTATAGAAATAAAAAATGCTAATTACGGAAGTGAAATGAAAATAGGAAATTTTATGGATTTTTCATTTACATATACTGATATAAAAGGATCTACAAAAACAAAAAATGCAGGTGTAAAAGAGATAATTCCAACAGGACAAACTGATCCAGTAAGCAATATTTATGATATGGGTGGAAATGTCTGGGAAAGGTCTTCTGAAAATTATTCCGATGCAAATACTCCAAAGAGTGATAGAGGCGGAGGAGCCAATAATGAAGATAAATTATATTTAGCAGGTATTCGTAATAATTATGCAGATAAAGCTTTATATAATAATGGATTTAGAGTTAGTTTATATATTTATTAAATAAATTAGTAATTTTAATTAAATGATAAAAAGCTATGTTTTAATATGCATAGCTTTAATTTATTATTTCTTATCATAAAATTGACAAATCCCTCAAAATCTAGTACAATATATACTGTATTATTGTATAAATCAATATAACAATAATGCAGAAAATGGGGAGAAAAATGCCGAATAACAATTCAAAAAATTGGGACTCGCTAATATCAAGAACAAAAATATATCTAATAATAATAGCCTTACTTATAGTATGCATAAGTGTACTAAATTATAGGCTTATAATACCAGGCATAATTGTATATGCCTTAATAATATGGTATACAATGTGGACAAATAAAAAAAGAAAGGCAGAACTTTCAGAACAGCTAAAAGATTTAACATTAAACGTAAACACTACAGCAAAAACCACATTAATAAATTCACCATTTCCACTAGCCATTGTAGAAACTAATGGTAATGTTATATGGAAAAGTGAAAAATTTGTTACCGAGTTTGAAAACTTAGATATCAATATGAATGAATACTTATCTGAAATAGTTAGAAGTATAAAACTTACTATAGAAAATTCAGATGAGGGCAAACAAGAAAAAGTTAGAGGAACAATTGACACAAATATAAAAATAGAAAATAAAATGTACAAAGTTCTTGGCTCATATGTTAAATCACATAAAATGCATCAAAAAGAACAAGAGTACACAACAATTCTTTACTTCATAGATGAAACATATTTAAGAAAACTAGAGCAAGAGCAAAAAGATTCAGATATTTGCGTAGGTATTCTTATGATAGACAACTATGAAGAAATTAGCCAAAGAATTTCAAGTGAAATTAAGCCACAGTTAATAGCAAAAATGGAAAAATACATTTATGACTGGGCTGCAAAATACAATAGCTTAATAGTAAAATCAGACAGAGATACATTTTTCTGTATAATGGAACAAAAATATTTAAAAGAAGCAGAAGCGGATAAATTCAACATATTAGATGAGGTTAAAGACATAGATGTACCAGACATAACACAGCCAACTCTAAGCATAGGATTTTCTGATGATGGAAGTAACAATGCAGAAAAAGCTGAATCTGCAAGAACTGTTATAGATATAGCATTGGGTAGAGGTGGAGACCAAGCTATTGTTAAAATGGATGGTAGATATCAATTTTTTGGTGGAAGAACTCAAGAGGTTGAAAAAAGAACTAGAGTTAAAGCAAGAATTGTATCACATGCTTTAAAAGAGCTTATAACAGAAGCAGATAATGTAATACTTATGGGTCATAGTAATGGAGATATGGACTCTATTGGCTCAAGTCTAGGTCTATATAGACTTGTAAAAACGCTTGGAAAAGAAGCAAAAATAGTTAACGAAACTACAGGCATTGGATTAGATAATTTTTTAACAGAGGCTAAGAAAACGGAAGAATACAAAGATTGCTTTGTGACAAAAGAGGAAGCATTAGGCTTAGTTAAACAAAATAGTTTACTTATAGTTACAGATACTCATAAAAAAAGTTATGTAGAAGTTCCAGAACTTTTAGAAAAAGTAAATAAAGTAGTAGTAGTAGACCATCATAGAAGAAGTACAGATTATATTGAAAACGCTATACTCACATTTCATGAAGTATATGCTTCATCAGCATCAGAACTTGTAACTGAAATACTAGAGTATTCTCAATTAGACATAGAATTAACACCAATTGAAGTAGAAGCCCTATATGCAGGCATAATGCTAGACACCAAAAACTTTACTTTTAAAACAGGTGTTAGAACATTTGAAGCAGCAGCATACCTTAGAAAATGTGGTGTAGATATTATAAAAGTAAAAAAATGGTTTCAAAGTGATTTGAAAACATATCAAGTAATCTCAGAAATAGTATCAAAATCTGAAATAGTGAATGATTCTATTGCGATATCTACTTATGAAAATGAAGATGAAAATGCTAATATAATAGCAGCAAAAGCAGCAGATGAGTTACTTACAATAGGTGGGATAACAGCTTCATTTGTACTTGGAAAAACAGGAGATAAAATATATATATCTGGTAGATCAATTGGTGGTATTAATGTTCAATTAATACTAGAAAAACTGGGCGGTGGAGGACATATAACACTAGCCGGAGCTCAGCTTGAAAATATGAGTATGGAAGATGCAAAACAAGAATTAATTAACAGGATAAATGAGTATTTTTATGAGATAGAGAATTAGAAAGGAAAGTGATTTAAGATGAAAGTTATTTTATTAGAAAACGTAAAAGGTGTAGGTAAAAAAGATGAAATAATTAATGCAAATGATGGATATGCTCGTAATTTTTTACTACCAAAAAAACTAGCAGTAGAAGCAAATAATCAAAACTTAGCAAAACTTAAATCAAAACAAGAATCAAATGAGCATAAAAAAATGACAGAAAAACAAGAAGCAGAAGACTTAGCTAAAAAACTAGAAAAAATAATACTAAAAATACAAGTAAAAGCCGGAGAAAATGGAAAAATATTTGGTGGAGTTACAGCTAAGGAAATAGCAGAACAGCTACAAAAACAGCATAATTTTAAAGTAGATAAAAAGAAAATAGACTTAAAAGAAACAATAAAACAAACAGGAATGTTTACTATAGATTTAAAACTATGTGAAGGGGTAAATGCTAAATTAAAAATACATATAATTGGAGGCTAGTATATGGAACTAGGAAAAGTACCACCACATGATGATGAAGCAGAGCAAGCTGTTATTGGAAGTATGATGACAGATAAAGATGCAGTAATATCAGCAATAGAAGTTTTAAAACCAGAGGACTTTTATAGGGAAGACAACAAAACAATATATAATGCAATAATGAACCTTTATGCTAAAGCTGAACCAATAGATATTATTACATTAAAAGATGAACTAACATCACTAGGCAAATTAGAGCCAATTGGAGGACTAGAATATTTAGCAACACTTCCCGATAAAGTTCCAACAACAGCAAACGTAGAAAAATACATAAAAATAGTAGAAGAAAAATCAATACTTCGTAGCTTAATAAAAACTGCAAATGAATTAATAGAAATTGGATATGACCAAAACGAAGAAGTAGAAATACTTATGGACAATGCAGAAAAGAAAATATTTGAATTAATGCAAAGAAAATCCCAAAAAGGCTATAGTTCAATTAGAGATATATTAGTAGACTCATTTACAGAACTAGAACAATTATATAATCAAAAACAACATATAACAGGTGTTGCATCAGGATTTATAGACTTAGATAATAAAACAGCAGGATTTCACAATTCTGATTTAGTGCTAATTGCTGCAAGACCTGCTATGGGAAAAACAGCATTTGCTTTAAATATAGCAACATACGCTGCTGTTAGTAGCAATACACCAGTAGTAGTATTCAGTCTCGAAATGTCAAAAGAACAATGTGCAAACAGAATTCTATGCTCACAAGCAATGGTAGATAGTGAAAAAGTTGCAAAAGGTGATATAACTGACGAAGACTGGTCAAAACTAGCAATTGCTTCAGGAGAACTTTCAGAATCAGCAGGAATATTTATAGATGATAGTGCAGGTATAAATATAGCAGAAATTAGAGCAAAATGTAGAAAGCTAAAACTTGAAAAAAATATAGGGCTAGTAGTAATAGACTATTTACAACTTATTCAAGGAAGCGGAAATACAAAAAGTAGAGAGCAAGAAATAGCTGAAATAAGTAGGTCTTTAAAAATTTTAGCAAAAGAAATAAATGTACCAGTTATAGCTCTTTCACAGTTATCACGTGCACCAGAAGCAAGACCTGACCATAGACCTATGCTTCAGGACTTACGTGAATCTGGTTCAATAGAGCAAGATGCAGATATAGTAATGTTTCTATACAGAGATGATTATTATAACCCTGAAACAGAAGCTAAAAATATTGCAGAAGTTATAATAGCAAAGCATAGAGCTGGTCCAACAGGAACAGTAGAGCTACTATGGATGCCAAGTTATACGAAGTTTGCGAATAAATATAAGGGGTAAGAGGAATAATTAATGGCTAAAAGACTAGACAAGTTAGAACAAAACTTTTTAGACACAATCAAAGAAAATAATTTAATAAACAAGGGTGATGTAATAGTTGTTGGGGTATCAGGAGGCCCTGACTCTATTACTCTTTTAACCTGCTTAAATAAATACAAGGATTATTTAGGAATAGAGATAATTTCTGCACACATTAATCATTTAATTAGAAAAGATTCCACAGAAGATGAACAATATGTGGAAAACATGTGCAAAAATATGGGAATAAAGTGCTATGTAAAAAGAGCCGATGTAGAAAAAATAGCAAAAGAGCAAAAAAAAGGATCAGAAGAAGTTGGAAGAAAAATAAGATATGACTTTTTTGATGAAGTAGCCCGAAAAGAAAATGCTAATAAAATTGCAATTGCACACAATATGAAGGATAATGCTGAAACAATGCTTTTAAACATAATTAGAGGTTCTGGTTTAACAGGATTAGAAGGAATCCAAGCAGAAGAATATGGCAAATATATTAGACCTTTAATAAATTGTACAAGAGAAGAGATAGAAGAATATTGCGAAAAAAATAATTTACAACCAAGAATAGATAGCACAAATAAAGAAAACATATATAGAAGAAATATTATTCGTAATAAACTTTTACCACAATTACAAGAACTAAATCCAAATATAGTAGAAAGCTTAAGTAATTTATCTAAAATAGTAAAAGTACAAAATATGCACATAAAAAATGAAGTGGAAAATATATATAATAAAATAGCAACAGAAGAGCTTAACACTAATAATTTGCAAAATAAGAACGATAGCTCTATGCCAAAAGCAAAAAACAAAGTAAGTAATGTAACCTTAGGGAAAATAGAATTACACCTACTTGAGTTCCAAAAATTGGACGTAAGTTTACAACAAAATCTAATTCTATATACAATTAATAAGCTATTTGGAAACACTAAAAATATAGAAAAGGTTAATATAGATGACATAATTATAATATGTAGACGAAACGTCGGAAATAAATACATCTGTCCAAATAAAAACTTAAAAATTTTAATAAAAAATAAAAAAATTATTTTTATACCTTTAGCATAAACTTCCGTAAGCAAATGCGAGGTGTATCAACACTTACAAGGAAAAAACTTTTTGGAAAACTATTGCATAAACAAAACTTATGTGTTAGTCTACAATAAGATTAAACTTGTAAAAACATACAAAATAAAAAGCTTTTACAACACAAAAAGTTCAGTTAGCAATGAAAATAATTTAAATAAAATATTCAATTATCAAAAGGAGGAAACGGCTTTGAGAAACAGTATAAAAACATTAGCAGCTTGGCTAGTAATAGGCATAATCCTATTATTTATCATACCAGCGATTTTAAATGGAACAAACAACGAGCTAACATATTCGGAGTTACTTTCTAAAATAGAAGCGGGAGAAGTTACAGACATTGAAATAGCATATGGTGGAGAGTCGGCAAGAGTAAAATTAAAAAATGACTCTAACATAAAAAATGTCAATATTCCAAGTGTAGATAATTTAATGGAAAACTTAAACACTTCAATGACAGACAATACAATTAATGTAACAGAAGCAGACAAATCATTCTGGCTAATAGTATCAGATTTATTACTTCCAATATCATCAATTGTACTTCTTATATTGATGTTTATGCTATTTATTGGTGGACCTCAATCTCAAGGTAAAGGTACAATGCCATTTGGAAAAAGCAAAGCTAGAATGCTTACAGCAAATGATAGAAATAAAGTAACATTCAAAGATGTTGCTGGCATAGATGAAGAAAAAGAAGAATTGCAAGAAATAGTAGACTTTTTAAAAAACCCAAAAAAATATACAGACATGGGAGCTAGAATACCAAAAGGAGTACTTCTAGTAGGTCAACCTGGTACTGGTAAAACACTTTTAGCAAAGGCAGTTGCAGGAGAAGCAGGAGTTCCATTCTTTATAATAAGTGGTTCAGATTTCGTAGAAATGTTTGTTGGTGTTGGTGCATCAAGAGTAAGAGATCTGTTTGAAGAAGCAAAAAGAAATGCACCTTGTATAGTATTTATTGATGAAATAGACGCTGTTGGACGTCAAAGAGGTGCAGGTCTTGGTGGAGGACATGACGAAAGAGAACAAACATTAAATCAAATGCTTGTCGAAATGGACGGATTCTCAGCAAATGAAGGAGTTATAGTACTAGCTGCAACAAATAGACCAGATGTATTAGATAAAGCATTATTAAGACCAGGCAGATTTGATAGACAAATAGTAGTACCAGCTCCAGATGTAAAAGCAAGAGAGCAAATACTTGAAGTACATGCAAGAAAGAAAAAATTAGCAGATGACGTTGATTTAAACATAATTGCAAAAAACACATCAGGCTTTACAGGTGCAGATTTAGAGAACATACTAAACGAAGCAGCACTTTTAGCAGCAAGAAGAGAAAAGCAAGAAATAGGTGAAAGAGAAATAGAAGATGCCATGGTAAAAGTAACTATGGGACCAGAAAAGAAAACAAGAGTAAGAAGCGACAAAGAAAAGAAACTTGTAGCTTATCATGAAGGCGGTCACGCAGTTGTAAGTAGATATTTAAAAACACAAGATCCAGTACACGAAATATCTATTATACCAAGAGGAATGGCTGGTGGATATACTATGTATAGACCAACAGAAGATAAATCATTTATATCAAAAACAGAAATGCTTGAAAACATAGTATCATTACTTGGTGGTAGAGCATCAGAAGAATTAGTATTAGGAGATATTTCAACAGGAGCAAGCAACGACATACAAAGAGCCACACAAATTGCAAAAGCAATGGTTACTAAATATGGTATGAGTGACAGAATAGGAACTATTACACTTGGCTCAGATCAAGACGAAGTATTTATAGGCAGAGATTGGGGTCATGAAAAATCATACTCAGAAGAAACAGCAGGTGTAATTGATGAGGAAGTTAAAAAAATAATAGATAATGCTTATCAAGAGGCAAAATCTATATTAAATGCACATAGAGACAAACTTGATAGAGTTGCAGAAGTTCTTGTAGAAAAAGAAAAAATTACAGGAGAAGAATTTGACCAGATTTTTGAAGGTGAATAATGTGTCAATGGGAACGCACCTTTTTGACATCGACAAAAAACTAGCTTTTATTTAAAAGCTAGTTTTTAAAAACAACAAATCAATTTTAATAACTCCTAACGAAATAACTCATAAAAATAGTATACAAGAAATAACAAAAATATATAACACAACAAAATTCACATAATTTTCATTGATTTTTTTGCGCTTTTCCTGTAAAATATAATTGCAATAATTTAAGCAAACAAGCATTACATAAATATTATTAAAAATAAACAGCTGTGTTTAAACAATTTTAAACAACTAAAATAAAAAAGAAGGAAAGTGTACTAATGTCAAATAAATTTGAAAAAACTAAAAAAAATAATGTAGTATCAATAAACAGTCAAAGACAAATAAAAATAAACCCTAGAAGACTATTTTGGACTGGTGTAACAATAATAATTGTATTTGTAATTTTACTTGTTAGAGTTGGTTGGCTCCAATTTGTGGATGGCGAAGAACTAAAAAGAAGAGAATATAGTCAATCAACTTCAAGCACATTAATTAGTGCAAAAAGAGGAACAATTTATGATTCAACAGGAAAGGCATTGGCAATAAGTGTTGATGTAGACACTATTTCAGTAAACCCAGAATATATAAAAGCAAAAGGCAAAGATGGTAAGTCAAATGAAGAAGCCACAGATGAATTAAAGCAAAAAATGGCAGACAAAATGGCTGAAATATTTGAACTAGACAGAGAAGAAGTATATAAAAAGCTTACAAGCTCAAATAGTGTAGAAACTATTGTTTCGAAAGTTGAAACAGACAAAGTTTCAGAACTTGAAACATGGCTTAAAGAAAACAATGCCACAGCTGGTGTAAATATAGATGCAGATGTAAAAAGATATTATCCATATAATAATTTGGCATCAAATGTTATAGGCTTTTGTGGTAGCAATAACCAAGGATTAGATGGAATAGAATTAAGTTATGATGATGTTTTAAAAGGTACATCAGGCAGACTTACAACAGCAATAGATGTAACAAGAGAAGCAATTCCTGATCAAAATGAAGAATACATAGCTCCGGAAAACGGAAGTAATATTTACTTGACAATTGACTCAAATATACAAACAATTGCTGAAAAATATTTAAAACAAGCAGTAGAAGAAAATGAGTGCGAAAGAGGCGGTAATGTTATAATAATGGACCCATCAGATGGAAGTATATTGGCAATGGCAACATATCCAGATTATAACTTAAACGACCCATACACACCAAATGAGTGGTACAGTGAAGGATGGGATGAATTATCTCAGCAAGACCAAACTAACAGGCTTTATTCAATGTGGAGAAATAGAGCAGTAGTTGATACTTATGAACCTGGTTCTACATTTAAAACTATTACTGCTTCAATTGCATTAGAAGAAAATGTAGCAGAAACTGATACACAGGGAGACTTCTTTTGCTCTGGATATGAAATGGTAGCAGACAGAAGAATAAATTGTAGTAATTTAGCAGGACATGGCAGTCAAACTTTAAGAAATGCATTAGAAAATTCATGCAACCCAGCTTTAATACAAGTAGGTCAAAGAATAGGCGTAGAAAAATTTTATGATTATTTAGAAGCATTTGGCTTCTTTGATAAAACAGGAGTAGACTTACCAAGTGAAGGAACTAGCTCTTTTTGGAGTCAAGAAAATGTAGGACCAGTAGAACTTGCAACAATGTCATTTGGACAAAGATTTACAATAACACCACTTCAACTTATAACAGCAATATCTAGCATAGCAAATGATGGAATATTAGTTACACCACACGTAGTAAAACAAATAGAAAATCCAGAAACAGGAACAGTTACAAATGTAGAAACTAAAGAAGTTAGACAAGTTTTATCAAAAGATACTGCAGATAAAATGAAAGACATTATGAAATCTGTAGTTGAAGAGGGTGGTGGAAGTTATGCACAAGTTAAAGGTTATTCTGTAGGAGGAAAAACAGGAACTTCTGAACCAAACCCAGATAGACCAGAAGAAGGATATGTAGCATCATTTGTAGCAATTGCTCCAGTAGAAGATGTTAAGGTTGTATGCTTATTAACATTATATGATCCACAAAGTTCAAATCATTATGGAGGAAGTATAGCTGCTCCAGCAGTATCTCAAATATTATCAGAGGTATTACCATACTTAGATATACCTTCTAATGAAGTAGTAGGCACATCTACGATGCAGACTGTAAATACACCAGATGTAGTAAACAAAACAGTAGCCGAGGCTCAAAAGAAATTACAAGAAGTTGGACTAGAATACAGCACTAATGCATCAGCAGACGATATTGTAACAGAACAAGTACCACCAAAAGGAACAGTACTTACAGAAGGTGGAGTTGTTAAGTTATATGCTGAGGGCAAAGATGAAAGAGTATCACAAAGTGTACCAGACTTAAAAGGTGTATCATTTGAACAAGCAAAAATAATGTTAAAAGCTAAAAACTTAAATATAGCAAGTACAGGAAGTGGAATAGTAATAGCACAAGATCCACAAGCTGGAACAAGTGTAGACGAAGGAACAGTAATAAACGTAACACTACAACAAGAAACAACAACTACGCAGTATTAATTTTACTTTTACGAAAAAGGACCGTCCCCAAAGTAAAAAGAAAGGATAGCAATGAACATTTTAGAAGAAACCAAATACATAATGAACAAATATGATGTGCACCCTAATAAAAGGCTAGGTCAAAACTTTTTATTTGATGAGCAAAGTTTGCAAACTATTGCAAGCGAAGTAACAAGCAAAGATACCGTTATAGAAATAGGACCGGGTCTTGGAACTTTAACAGCTATTTTAGCTGAAAAAGCAAGCAAAGTTATAGCTGTTGAACTAGATGGTAAAATGGTTAGTATTTTAAAAGAACGTTTTAAATTGTATAATAATGTGCAAATTATTCAAGATGATATATTAAACGTAGACATTGATAAAATCGCTCCAAAAGCTAAAATAGTTGCAAATTTGCCATATTATATAACTACATCTATAATAACTAAATTATTAAATACAAATATAAAAGACATAACTATACTAATTCAAAAAGAAGTTGCAGAAAGAATTTGTGCTAATCCGGGTACAAAGAAAGCAGGAGCAATTACGTATTTTGTAAAATATTATGCAGATAGTGAAATTGTTGCAAATGTACCTAAAGAATATTTTATACCATCTCCAGAAGTAGAATCATCAATTGTAAAAATAACAAAAAGAAATAAAAAGGCTGTTGAAGTAAACAATGAGAAGTTGTTTTTTGACATTATAAAAATAAATTTTATGCAAAGAAGAAAAACAATTTTAAATTCATTATCTAGTATAATTGAAAAAGATATGTTGAAAAATATACTAAAAGAGTGTAAAATAGAAGAGAGCGTAAGAGGAGAAAACTTAAGCTTAGAACAATTTGCAATGATTACAAATTTGTTTGATAAAATAAATAATGGTTAAAAATTTGCATAACAAAAACTTTATAACCGATAATTAATAATAAAAATAGTAGAAGGGAGGAATTATGAATCAAATACTAGTATCAGAAAAAGTATATGTAACACCAGAACTAAAGAGAAAAAGAAAAACATACAAAATTATTTTTATACTATGCTTAGTGTTAATTGTAATTCTAACCGGATATTATGTTTTAGCAGAATATGATAAAAGTCAAAAAGAGTCAATTTCAAGAGAAATACTTAATCAAATGAATGACCAAACAACAGTAGAGGATCGATTTATAGTAGTTGCATTAGATGAAGAACCTACTGATGAAGAAGTACCAATAATTGAAATGCACACACAAACAACATCAAATACTTTAGAATCAGAAGTTACAACAGAAAATGGTCAAACCTATGAAACAGAAGCCATTTTAGACTATCCTAAACTAGGAATAAGTTATCCAGTACTTTCAGAAGAGTCGGAAGAATTATTAAAAATATCACTTTGCAAATATTGGGGACCAAATCCAAATAAAGTAGGAAATTACTGTATTGTTGGACATAATTACAGAAGTGGAAAAATGTTTGGAAAACTTAGTGGAGCAGCAGTAGGAGATGAAGTTACTTTAACAGATTTAAGTGGAAATAAAGTAACTTATGTAGTATATAACAGATATGTAGTTGATCCTACAGATGTAAGCTGTACTAGCCAGCTAACAAATGGTCAAAGAGAAATTACATTAATAACATGTACAAATTACGGACAAGATAGACTTGTTGTAAAGGCGAAAGAAAAACAAGCATAATAGCAAGAATAATAAGGAAACATAATTTTATATTTATATGAAAAGCAGACGATTTTTAAAACAATAAATCCTAAAAATCGTCTGTTTTTGCGTTAAATTTGCAAATGTAATAAAAATGTCATATTGAGCCTCAAACCCTATAAAAATGCGGAATGTTTGAAAAAATTAAATAAAAAAGGCAAAAAGACAAAAACTTTGAAATATGCATAAAATTAAGAAGAAATGGCCACAGAAACATAAAAAATGGACATATGTGAGCGGTTTAAATTATTTGACTTTTAAAAAATCAGATAGTAATATATGATTGGTTTTTAAAGGAGCTAAAAGGCTGAATAAAAATCACAAACAACTGAATATAAAATGCAATTCTAATTAAAGCAGAAATGGGGGTAGCAAAATGAAGGTAATAAAAAGAGATGGAAGAGTTGTGGATTTTGATAGAAGTAAAATCCAAATAGCAATTGAAAAAGCTAACAAAGAGGTTAGACCAAAGGAAAGAGCTACTAAAGAAGAAATAAAAGGAATAATTAAGTATGTAGAAGAATTGGACAAAAAGAGAATTCTAGTTGAGGACATACAAGACATTATTGAAAAAAAGTTAATGGAAATAGACAAATATGAGCTTTCAAAACATTATATTGTATATAGATATACAAGAGCTTTAGTTAGAAAATCTAACACAACTGACGAATCAATATTAAAACTTATAAGAAATGAAAATAAAGAGCTAGCAGAAGAAAATTCAAACAAAAATACAATGCTTGCTTCAACACAAAGAGATTATATAGCGGGAGAAGTATCAAGAGATTTGACAAATAGATTACTTCTACCAGAAGATATATCAAAAGCACATCAAGAAGGCGTTTTACACTTTCATGATGCAGATTATTTTATTCAACCTATTTTTAACTGTTGTCTAATAAATATTGGAGATATGCTAGACAACGGAACAGTAATGAATGGAAAAATGATAGAAAGTCCAAAAAGTTTCCAAGTAGCATGTACTGTTGTAACACAAATAATTTCAACAGTTGCAAGTAACCAATATGGTGGACAATCAGTAGATATGATCCATTTAGGAAAATATCTAAGAAAAAGCTATGATAAATTTAAAGCAGAAATAGAGAAAAAATATAAAAATAAACTTTCACAAGATGTAATAGAAGACCTAGTACAAGATAGATTAAAATATGAATTAAAATCAGGAATACAAACAATTCAGTATCAAATAAATACTTTAATGACAACAAATGGACAAGCCCCTTTTGTTACATTATTCTTACACTTAGAAAAAGATGATCCATACATAAAAGAAAATGCTATGATTATCGAAGAAGTATTAAGACAAAGATATGAAGGAATAAAAAATGAAGCAGGAGTTTATGTAACACCAGCATTTCCAAAACTAGTATATGTTTTAGATGACTTTAACAATTTAACAGGCGGAGAATACGACTATTTAACAGAACTTGCAGTAAAATGCTCAGCAAAAAGAATGTATCCAGATTATATATCAGCTAAGAAAATGCGTGAGAATTATGAAGGAAACGTATTTAGTCCAATGGGATGTAGAAGTTTCTTATCTCCATGGAAAGATGAAAATGGAAACTACAAATTTGAAGGAAGATTCAATCAAGGTGTTGTAAGTATTAACTTACCACAAGTTGCAATTATAGCAAATGGTGATGAAAATAAATTTTGGAAATTATTAGATGAAAGATTAGAACTTTGTAAAAAAGCTTTAATGTGCAGACATAACGCTTTAGTTGGAACAACATCAGACATAAGCCCAATTCACTGGCAATATGGAGCAATAGCTCGTTTGAAAAAAGGGGAAAAAATAGATAAATTACTTTATGGTGGATATTCAACAATATCTTTAGGATATATAGGAATATATGAAATGACAAAACTTATGACAGGAGTTTCACAAACAGAGCCAGCAGGACATGAGTTTGCTCTAAAGGTTATGAACCACTTAAGAGAAACAGTTAATCGCTGGAAAAAAGAAACAAACATAGGATTTGCACTATATGGAACACCAGCAGAAAGCTTGTGCTACAAGTTTGCAAAAATAGACAAAGAGAGATTTGGAACAATTGAAGATGTAACAGATAAAGGATATTATACAAACTCTTACCATGTAGATGTTAGAGAAAAAATAGACGCATTTGACAAACTAAAATTTGAAAGCGAATTCCAAAAAATATCTTCAGGTGGAGCAATATCTTACATTGAAATACCAAATATGCAAAACAATTTAGAAGCATTAAGAAGTGTTGTAAAATTCATTTATGATAATATTCAATATGCCGAATTCAATACAAAATCTGACTACTGCCATGTATGCGGATTTGACGGAGAAATAAAAATAAATGAAAATAATGAATGGGAATGCCCAAATTGCGGAAATAAAGACCACAGCAAAATGACGGTTGTAAGACGTACTTGTGGATACCTTGGAGAAAACTTCTGGAATGCAGGAAAGACGAAGGAAATTAAGCAAAGAGTATTACATTTATAGGAGGAGAAGATGAATTACGCAGATATTAAAAGGGTCGATGTAGCAAATGGCGAAGGCGTGCGCGTATCCGTATTTGTAAGTGGTTGCAACCACCATTGCAAAGGTTGCTTTAATGAGTGTGCTTGGGACTTTAATTATGGAAAAGAATTTACACAGAAAGAAATAAATCAAGTTTTGGAATACATGAACCATGACTATATAGAAGGTTTGAGCCTTCTTGGTGGAGAGCCACTTGAACCTCAAAATCAAGCCGAAGTATTAAAACTTGTAAAACAAGTAAAAGAAAAATATCCAGATAAATCTATTTGGTGCTATACGGGATTTGATTTTAAAGAAGATATTGTAGATAAAATGCAAAAAGAAAATCCTACAACAAAAGAACTAATAAAATACTTTGACGTAGTTGTTGATGGTAAGTTTGAAATGGATAAAACTAGCCCTAAACTAAGATTTAGAGGCTCATACAATCAAAAAATACTTGATGCCAAGGAGACAATTAAAGAAGATAGTCCGGTTGAAATTCCAAGATTGTATGAGAAAGAAAGAGTTATAAGCAAAGAAGTAAGATAAATAAGAAGCTTCACAAAAATTAAAACTTATAGACGGGTTTTGCAAAATTTTACAAATCCCCACTTGACAACCACATAGCAAATAATGTATAATTAATAGGTATTGAGGGAGATATCCCAATAATCCCATACAATAGTGAATAGCTGGAAGGAGGGGATATTATGTCAGAGGTTAAAGTTAATAATGGAAATATAGAAGATGCCTTAAAAAGATTTAAAAGGCAATGTGCCAGAAATGGTGTTTTACAAGAGGTTCGTAAAAGAGAATGCTATGAAAAACCTAGTGTAAAAAGAAAGAAAAAATCAGAGGCAGCTAGAAAAAGAAAGTTTTAATTAATGGGGCGTTTGTAACGCCCTTTTTTCTGTAGGGTTGGAAGATAATTGCACTTTTGCGTCGTTGTTCTTCAAAAGAAAATCCTCAGCGTATATCCACATACGCTTCCTGTATTTCTTTCTCGAACGCCTAGCAAAATCACAATTCTTTCCCAACCAGTTTTAGGAAGGAATAATAGTAAAAGTGAAAAATATAGCAAATTTTATAAAAAAGCATGACAACATATTTGTACTTCTACTTATAGCTCTTGCAATGCTTGCAAGAGTATACAATGTAGGCATTTCAAACACAGATGAAATGTACAACTTTTTAAATTCATACAAATTAGCAAATGGGTTAACAATTTATACAGACAACAATGTAATTATAACACCATTATTTTTTTATATTTCATCTATTATTTTAAAAATATTTGGAGAAAATATATTTGTATTTCGAACTTTAAATTTAATAATATCAAGTTTAATGTTTTTCTCATGCTATTTAATATTAAAAGAATTAAAGGTAAATAAAAGATTTTCTTTACTATACACCCTATTAATAATTGCACTCATATCAAGTATTATAAGTGGAGGAGCAAATTATATTACTTTATCATACACTTTTTACTTGTTAGGTTTTTTACTAATTATTAAAATGAAAAAAGGAACACTAAAAAGCATTATACAAGGACTAATACTTTTTTTAGTATTTTTATCATATCAAAAGCTAGGAGCAGGATATTTTATTGCAATTGTGGCATATGAAATTATAAATAAGGATGCAAAATCACTTTTGAAAGAATTATTTACAGCATTCATCTTACTAATATCATTTTTAGCATATTTATACACTCAAAATAATTTACTTAACTTTATAGATTATGCCATACTAGGAATAAGTGAATTTGGAAGTAAAAATTGGATTATAGAAGGAAATATTTTTAGTATATTGCTATTTTTAATGTTACCAATAATGACTCTTATTGCAATAATAGCAATAGCAAAAGCAACAAAGGCAAATACAAATAATCAAAGAGTGAATAATGAAAATATAAGCCAACCAATTCCCAAGAATCAAAACATAAATTTCAAATATACTGAAATAAAAAAACAATCGTTAAGTATTTTTTCATTTTCAATTTGTGCATATATAATAATTGTACCAATATTAAATATATTTCATATATATATGGCGAGTATATTAATGATAATTAATCTAATGAACATAATATGTTATTTGCTAAAACCAATTTTAGAAGAAAAATGCATAAAAACTATAATAAACACAATAATAGTATGTATAATCATACTATTTTTGACATACAGTACAAGTGGTATGTGGAAATATTTGAATAAAGTAAATAATATACCAAAAGATAGTCATTTTTATGGCGCAATAATAGATGAAGAATTAAAGAAAACAATATTAGAAGTTGGAGAATATGTAAAAAACAATAATAAAAATACAATTGTACTTTCAACATATGCACCATTAATTTCCTTATACTTAAACGATTTAGACAATGGAGATTATGATTTACCACTAAGAGGCAATTTTGGAAGTAAAGGAGAAAAAGGTGTTTTAGAAAAAATAAAAAAATTAGAAAACACACAAATTTTACTATTACACGAAACTGACAAAGAAAAAGAAATATACCAATTTGCATATAATATAGCAGATTATATTAAACAAAATTACACATATATAGGACAAATAAATAAATTTGACATATATGAAACAAAAAAATAAATATGAATTGCCTAAGCAATTTAAAACAAATAAAAAGAGTTTTTCTAGTTTAAATAAATAAAGTAAAACAAAACAAAGGAAATATCATATTAAAGTAGAATAAAATAATTGGAATATATTAGAAAATCAAAAGAAAGGAAAAGAAATAAAATGCAAATTACAAAATTACAATCAAATAAATTTAAAACCAATTTAGTAGCACTTTTTATAACAGTGCCACTAACTAAAGAAAATTGCACCAAAAATGCACTCTTAACATCAGTTCTTAGAAGAGGAACAAACAATCTAAAAACACAAGAAGAAATTTCAAAAAGATTAGAAGAGCTTTATGGTGCGGGTTTTAACTGCGGTGTAGATAAACTAGGAAATTATCATGTGCTTAAGTTTTACTTAGAAACACTAGAAAACACATATACATTAAATAACGAAAACTTATTACAAGAGGGAATAAATTTATTATTAGATATAGTTTTTAATCCACTTGTAGAAAATAATGGATTTAACAAAGTATATGTTGAACAAGAAAAACTAAATTTACAAAAATTAATAGAATCTAGAAAAGACAACAAAGCACTTTATGCAAAAGAAAGATGCTTGGAAAGTATGTTTGCAGATGAAAGTTATTCACTTTATAAATATGGATCAGTGGAAGACTTGGTAAACATAAATGAAACAAATTTATATGCATATTATAAAGAATTATTAAAAAACTGCAAAATAGATTTATATGTAACAGGAAATAATATAGACAATATAAAAGTACCTGAAATATCAAGCAAAAATTTACCACAAATTGAAAACTTACATGTTGCACCAGAAAAGCCAAGCATTGTTAATGAAAGTCAAGATGTAACTCAAGGAAAGTTGATAATAGGACTAGATGTAGGAAATAGTGATAAGGCAGTAGTGTCAATGTATAACACAATTTTAGGCGGTGGGGCAAACTCTAAATTATTCCAAAATGTGCGTGAAAAGGCAAGTTTGGCTTATTCAGCAGGATCATCATACATTAGAAGAAAAAATGTAATACTAATTCAAACAGGTATAGAAATTGAAAACTATGACAAAGCAGTAAAAATAATAGAAGAACAACTACAAGACATAAAAAATGGCAAAATAAGTGATGAAGAATTTAATTCAGCAAAGCAATTAATAATCTCATCAATAGAACTTATAGAGGAGTCAAAAGAAGATATGATAACATTTTATTTTGACCAAAATTTATTTGAAGAAAATCTTAATGTAACCGAATACAAAGAAATGATAAAAAATGTTACTAAAGAAGATGTTATAAAAGTTGCACAAAAAGTAAAAGAAGACACAATTTATTTTTTGACTAATAAAGCAAAATAAAAAAGAGTTTCAATATTGTGTAAAAATAAGAAAACCTAAATAACAAATATTTAAATAGAATTAAAATCAAACTAAGATTAGACAGAAAGGAGCAAATTAATGCAAAAAATACAAAATGACAAAATAAAAGAAAGTGTGTATATAGAAACACTAGATAATGGAATGAAAATTATGGTTATACCAAAGCCAAATACAGATAAAAAATATATTATTTGGGGTACAAAATTTGGCTCAATAGATAATCACTTTATAGAACCTAAAACAGGCAAAGAAATAAAAGTACCAGATGGTGTTGCACACTACCTAGAGCACAAGATGTTTGAACAAGAAAATGGAGTGGATAGCTTATATAAACTTATGTCATTAGGATTAGATGCAAACGCATATACAACAAATGACCATACAGCTTATTTATTCGGCGGAACAAAGAATTTTTACGAAGGTTTAGATGAGCTTATGAACTATGTTCAACATCCATACTTTACTGATCAAAATGTAGAAAAAGAAAGAGGCATAATAGGTCAAGAAATAGGAAGATATGATGATGAACCTGCTTGGAAGTTGTACACAAATTTAATGGATTGCTTATATGCAAATAATCCTGTAAAGCAAGACATAGCAGGAACTGTAGAATCTATTAGCCACATAACAAAAGAAACACTTTATGATTGCTACAACACTTTTTATCATCCATCAAATATGACAATGTGCATAAGCGGAAACTTTGAACCTGAAAAAATAGTAGAAGAGGTAAAGAAAAGATTACTTCCGAAGGAAAAAATAGGAGAGATAAAAAGAATATATCCAGAAAAAGAATATACAATAAACAAAAAAATAAATGAGCAAAATATGGAAGTAAATATTCCTTTGCTCATGATAGGATATAGGGATATACTTGAAAACGAAGACAATATAATGAAACAAATTGCTATAGAAATAATATTAAATAGTTTAATAGGCAAAAGTTCAAAACTATATCAAAAACTTTATACAGAAGGTCTACTAATGGGTCCGCTTGAGTTTTATGATGAATTTGCAGATGAATATTCTCATGTCGTAATTGGAGGACAATCAGAAAATCCAGAAAGAATAAATGAAGAAATTGTGAAAGTACTAAAAACAGAAAAGGTAACTGCAGAAGATTTTGAAAGAAACAAAAAAGCACTTTATGGAGAATATATATCAGAATATGATGACGTTGAAACAATAGGTAGAAACTTTTTACAAGATAGTATGAAGGGGATTAACTGTTTAGATTATATTGATGCTTTTAACAAAATTACTTTAGACTATGTAAATAAAATACAGGAAAACTTATTTAAAGAAGAAATGTCAGCACTTTCTATAGTAAGAAAAGAAAAATAATAATATATAATCAGCATATAACAAAAAGAAAGAATACAAACACTATTTACCTAAAGTAAAATTGAAACATAAACAAAAATTAGGTCTATGTAAATTTTATTACTTATAAATTTACATAGACCACTTTTCTTTTTATATATAAAGAAATTATTGATTTGTAGCTGAAATACTACTTGCTAGGTTTCTAACTATACCAAGTATACCTGTAGCTGCAAATAATAAGATAGCACCTACTACATATATAACAGCAGTTTTCTTAATTTCTGCTTTACCTTCTGGTGAAGCTGTTAAGAATTTAATACCTACAAATATAAGCATAATAACAGCTGCAGCAAATGCAATAATTTGAATTACATATATAACCATACCTGCAATGTTGCTTACATCACTAGCACCATTTGGAGCTGATCCAGTTGGTATAGCTGGTTCACTAGCAAGTACCATAGTAAATGCACTTAATATAGTTGTTATTATTAAAACTACTGATATTATTTTTGACATTTTCTTAATATTCATAAAATTCCTCCTCTTAATAATACTATAATAAATTATAGAATAATTTAAAAAACTTGTCAACATTTTTTACTATTTTTGACATAATTTTAGCCAAAATCAACAGGTTTTTACTTTAAAAACAAATTTGGCAATAAAAATATGGCTAAAAATAGCATTTAACTTTTAGCACATTTAATCTTACTTTGTCTATAATATTTGGCAATTAGTTCATCTAATTGAATGCTAATTTTGTAAATTACATCGTAACTTTCATTTCGCATTATAGCACTATCAAGTTTTTCTCTTAACTCATTTATTTCATTATTTAGCATAAAAATCTCCTTTCTTACCTAAAATTTTCTCTTTATTAACATTGCTATAATTAAAATACCATATTTTTACAAAAAAGTCAATAATACTTTGCGGGATTTTGCTGAAAATTGTAATTCCTAATTAGACAAATTTCGACATAAAATGATTACAATTCACAATTATTTATTAAATCTAAGCCCGCAATATATATTTCTCCGCTTTTACTTCGCGGGTTGCTGCGCTCCAGCTTGCACGCTTTGTCTTCGCTTCTAAGATAAAGACAAAAATTAGTGACATTGTTATCAGCTACGCCAAGCTCAAAAGCTCCAAAATATATATTGCGGGCTTTTATAACAAATTTGCTGTGAATTGTAACAAAAAAGGTTTATTTTCCAAAAAAACTCTAAAAATACTTGCATTATCCAAGTGAAAAATTGTATAATAAAATAGATGGAAAATATCAATCATAAAACACTTAAAATATAACAATGTGGTAGCCTAATTAAAAGATAGACTAAAACAATAATTAAAAATTTGAATTAAACTAAAATAATGAACAAAAGTAAAAAATAAAAGAAAAAATAAAAAGGTAAAACAAATAATATATAATTTTAAAACACAAATTTTAAAGGGAGACAAATGAATGAAAAATAAAAAAAATCTATTTGGAAAAATAACAGTATGCACACTAGCACTACTAAGTGCATTCATAGGTAATAAGGCTTATGCAGGTATATCCCTACCATCAAACATGAGCGAAATATATTCAAATAATGACCCAGTAGCATCATCTATTGGTGGACAAATAATTTGGGTAGCACAAACAATACTATATGCAGCAGCAGTTATAATAGTCATATTTGCAGGGGTTAAATACATGGGGGCAGCACCAGAAGCAAAAGCAGAGTTTAAGAAAAAACTAATATATATGACTGTTGGAGCTGTTATTTTATTTGCAGCAGGTTCACTAGTAAGACTAATTGCTGGAATGGCATTGAACAATTTATAAAATTAATATAAAAATAAAGAAAGAAAGGAGAGTATGTTGCACTTAACTTATTAACTACAACATACATGGACATATGAAAAAAGTTTTAAAAAAATCAATATTACCAATTGTTACACTATTAACAATACTGTTTAACAACAAAGTACTTGCGTTTGGAGACATAAAAGGAGACGGAGATAGCTTTATAAGTAAAGGAAGTACATCAAGCCCAATAACTGTACAAGAAGCATGGGACAACCTTTTACCAAT
>CALXWM010000023.1 GCA_944392425.1 uncultured Clostridia bacterium | reverse complement strand
TGAAGTAGAAAAAAATCGAGACATTTTTACATAAAAATGTAATAAAAAATTGGGACATTTTTACTAAAAATTCACAAATTTTATAAAATTTTTGCGACAACATATTGCATTTTTCGACAAAATATGATAAATTATTTGTAGCGGAATAAGTTTACGAAAGTAAATTTAGGAAGCATTCCAAATACCAACTAATTCGAAGGAGATATTAGTATGCAGATATCTCCTTTTTATTTTGCAAAAAAAAGATTTGATATATTGAAATCAATTATATCAAATCTTTTTTCTTTTATGACTCTTCTAAGCTATCTCTCATTATTTTATCAAACTCTGGTAATTCTTTTTTCAAAATTACAGGTTTCCTTGTTTTTAAATTAATAAAACATAATTCTGTATCTCCGGTTGCAACCAATTCTCCGCTTCCTACTTTTGTCATTACATAGCCAATTGTTATTTTTATACTATTATATTTTATTACCTTAGTTTCAATTTCTACACTATCTCCAAATGTACTGCCATTTTTATATTTGCAGTTTACTGATAAAATTGGTGATGTAATTCCCATTTCTTCTAACTTATCAAATCCAAAACCTATATTATCAAGCCAGTATACTCTTGCCTCTTCCATCCATCTAATGTAATTTGAATGATGAGTTAGTCCCATTCTATCTGTTTCATAATATTGTACTTTATGTATATAATTTTTCATTATTTCTCCTCCACTAAATTTATTTATTTTTTAGTTAGAACCTTATTCTTAGTTTTACTTTTTATATTCTTCTTCTTTTGAACTGAATATCCAAACTTACCCACCTTTTTTCCTAGAGTATAATATCCTCCATTTGCATATGCAATTAAATTACATTTTGAAATATCAAATGCACCGTTTTTATCAATATATTTTTCATCTGCATCTATGCACAAAACTTCTGCAATAAACATATTATGACTTCCAAGTGGTACAATTTCTTTAACTTTACATTCTATTGATACAGGACTTTCCTTTATTAAAGGGCATTTAACCATATTTGCCTTTTCTTTTGTCAAATGCATTTCTTTAAATTTGTCTACATTTGCTCCAGACTTTACACCACACCAATCAGTTGCATATGCTAATTTTTCAGTAGTTAAATTTATAACAAATTCTTTACTCTCTTTTATTAAATTGTACGAGTATCTAGAATCTCTTACAGATATATATACCATTGCAGGATTTGTATTTAATATACCAGTCCATGCAACTGTTATAATATTAGATTTTTCCATATCTCCACAGCTTACCATTACTGCTGGGATTGGATATTCAAATGTACCTGCTTTCCATTTAATTTTGCTCATTTCGCTATCCTTTCTTTAATGTATTTTACGATGGGGACGGTCCTTTTCGTAAAATCTTTTCTTTCTCAAGCCACAATATACATTCTTTCCTATTTTACTTCGCGGTTCGTTCGCTAAATGCTCACTCAGCGCTCGCACGTTCTCAATACGCTTCTAAGAGCAAGACATATATGAACACTAATCTATCCGCTCCATTTCACTAAAATGGAAAGAAGTATATTGCTGGCTTTATATATTTTTTTACGAAAAGGACCGTCCACATCGTAAAATTTATTCAAAAACTGTTCTTACTTTTGGAAGTAAATAGTGGCTTCCGCCTTTATCTTTCACATTTTCGCACATTGAAACCACTAAAAGCCCGTCTTCGTCAAATGCATTGAACCATCCTATTTCAGTTCCATTTTCATCTTGTTGATTTTCCTTTATTTCTGCTGTTCCGGTTTTTCCTGCAATTGTTTTTCCTTCTATTTTTGCTTCTCTACCAGTTCCTGTTTCTACAACAGCTATTAAATCTTGTTTTATAGTATTAGCAATTTCAGAAGAAATTACGTTTTCTTTATAATACTTAGTACTTGCATTATTTGATGTTCCAAAACTTGAACTATTGCCCGAGTTACCTAAATTATTTGATGAGCTCGTTCCATTTATAATATTTGTGCTACTGCTACTTGATGACCTTTCAAGTACTGGCATTAGCATATTTCCACCATTTGCAAAGCTTGAATATATCATTGCCATATGTATTGGATTAACAAGCATTTGGTCTTGTCCATAACCACTGTTTGCTATGGCTGCATCACTATCCATTGAACCGTAGGTAGATTTTGAAACATCTTGTACAAATGTTATTTTATCATTAAATCCAAATTCATCAAGTCCTTTTTGCAAATTGCTCCTGCCTATTTTCAAAGCTGCTTTTGCAAAGTAAATATTATCTGAATAAATAAGTGCATTTTTCAAATTTGCTGGACCAGAATATGTTGTAAGTGTTGTTACATATAAATCTTCCCATGAACTGTCATTTTGCCATCTGGTTCCACTTTTTCCAAAGTCATCATCTTGATTAAAGCTATTATATTTTAATCCTATTGCTCCAACAACAGGTTTTAATGATGAACCTGGCACAAAACTAGCTAAATATCTATTAAACATTGGTTTTTTCACATTATTTTGCAAATTATTCCACTCAGTATCAGTAACTCCAAGTGTCATATCATTTGCATCATATGATGGTGTACTAACTAGAGCCAATACCTCCCCAGTATTGTAGTTCATTGCAACTGAAGCCCCTTCATCATCTTTAAACTCATTATACAACTTTTGCTGAATGTTTATATCTATTGTAGTTTTAATATTTTCTCCATTTTTTACTTCTTTCGTCTGTAATGTTTTTATTTTGCTTTCATTTTCATCTGCTACATATATTTCTACTCCATCTTCTCCTTTTAATCTGTCATTATATGCATATTCTAATCCTGTTTTTCCCTCATCATCTTGTACATATCCTGTAAGAATAGATGTAGCTTCTTTATAAGGATAAATTCTTGCATTAATATCTGTTATTAAAACTCCTTTTATTTGCAGTAATTCATTTTTTAAATCTTGTTCATCTTTTGATATTTTTCTTAATGGCACAAATGTATCTTCCTTAACATACTCTGCATTTAATGCATTATTAATTGTTTCTTCTGTTATTCCCAAAAACTCAGCAAGTTTTGCTAAATCTGTAGTATCGTCCATTTTTCCAGGTACTACCCCCACTGAATTAGCTTCACCATCTTTAGCTATGGCTATATCATTTCTATCATAAATAGCTCCTCTTGTACTATCTAATGTTGCCACTCTAATTTTATATTCATCTCTTAAGTCTGGAAAAATAACTGATGAATTCCACAAAATTTTATATCCCTCATCTTGTTTTTGTAGTTTAACAGTATTCATGAAACTCATATTTCCCGCAATTGTATCCATTGAATTATTATATGTAACATTTATTATGCTACTGTTATCTTCATCTTCTGTGTTTGTTAGCACAGTAGTAGTAATGTTTTTCGCTTCTATTCCTTCATAAATATTTTTAATTCTTGTTACAAATTCTTCTTTTGGTGTATCTGTTATAACATAGTCATACATTGCTTCATATTCGCCATTAGATAGCTTTTCAAAATATTCTTTTAAAGCTATAGATGGTTCTGTTTGATTAGTATTATATACTATTATTCCCACAGCTATACCTGCTATAACCAAGATACAAAGCAATACAATCAAAAACTTCTTCATGTTTTTCACCTCAAAATAATAGCAACTTGCTTTTATTTTGCTACTATCCTTTCTTTTATTTTAGGCTTTTCTTTTTTGTGCAAAAAATAACCTATGCATATTTTATAATACATAGGTTATTTTTGCAAGATATGTGCGGTAGACTGTTAGTTTAGTCTGAATTTATTTGGGCTGTTTTTTAGAAGTATCCCCCAAAACAGCAAAAAAAATTTAATCTATTCCCATAATCTTCTTTGCTCTTTCCACATCTTTATTGCTTGCCACTCTTACATCTTCTAATTCATATGGTAGTCCAAGCTTTTCCCATTTATACTTTCCTAAATCGTGATAAGGTAAAAACTCAAATTTTTCTACATTAATTGTTTTTAGAAAATCTTTTAATTTAAGCAAATCCTCTTTTTTATCTGTAATACCTGGTACTAAAACTTGCCTAATCCATATTCTCTTATTTTTTTCATTAATATATTTTGCAAACTCTAATTCTAAACTATTTGAAGACCCTGTAAGCCATTTGCAAGTTTCATCATTAATAGATTTAATATCTAATAAAAATATATCTGTCAAATCAACAATTTGCTTTATTTTATCAGTAATTGTGAACATTCCAGAAGTATCTAAACATGTAGAGATGTTTTGTTTTTTAAGTTCTTGAAATAGGCTTATTACAAAATCTTGTTGCAAAAGTGGCTCTCCTCCGCTTAAGGTAACTCCTCCATTTGATGCAACAATATAATTTTTATACCTCATTATTTTTTCTACAACTTGTTTTACTGTATATTGCTCACCTGAATTAATATCCCAAGTATCTCTGTTTTGGCAATACTTGCATTTCAGATGACACCCTTGCATAAATACTACAAATCTTATTCCCGGTCCATCTACTGCACCTAAGCTTTCAAATGAGTGTATTCTGCCTGTTACGTTTTCGTTATTCATTGCTTGCTCCTTTTTTTACGATGGGGACGGTCCTTTTCGTAAAATTTTACGTTTTGCTCCGTCCCCAAAGTAAAATTAAATCTTCTCTTGTATTGTTCTAGCTATAACTTCTTCTTGTTGTTCACGAGTAAGTTTTACAAAGTTTACTGCATATCCTGATACACGTATTGTTAAGTTGGGATAATTTTCAGGATGATTCATTGCGTCTATAAGTAAGCTTCTGTCAAACACATTTACATTTATGTGATGTCCTGTTTGCATAAAATATCCGTCTAACATACTTGTTAAATTATTAATTCTTTCTTCTTCACTATGACCAAGTGTAGATGGTGTTATAGCAAATGTATAAGAAATACCATCTTCTGAATATTCATAAGGAAGTTTTGCTATTGAGTTCATTGATGCAAGTGCTCCTGACTCATCTCTTCCATGCATTGGGTTTGCTCCAGGTGCAAATGCAACTCCTGCTTTTCTTCCATCTGGTGTGCTTCCAGTATTTTTACCATATACAACATTCGATGTAATTGTTAAAATAGATAATGTTGGGTCTGCATTTCTGTACATTTGATGTTTTTCTATTTTCTTCATAAATGTTTTAACTAAGTTTACAGCTATTTCATCAACTCTATCATCATCATTTCCGAATTTAGGGAAATCACCTTCTACTTCATAATCAACTGCTAGTCCATCATCATTTCTAATTACTTTAACTTTTGCATATTTTATAGCTGAAATAGAGTCAACGGCTACTGAGAAACCAGCAATTCCGCAAGCCATAGTTCTTCTTATTTTTCTATCATGTAAAGCCATTTCTAAAGCTTCATAAGAATATTTATCATGCATATAATGGATCGCATTTAATGCTTTTATATAAATTTTTGCAACATAGTCCATCATTTGGTCAAATTTTTCCATTACTTCATCATAATTTAAGTACTCAGAAGTTATTGGTTCAAATTTTGGAGCTACTTGTTTTCCAGACATTTCGTCTTTTCCACCATTTATTGCATATAGAAGTGTTTTTGCTAAATTTGCTCTAGCACCAAAGAATTGCATTTGCTTTCCTATTTTCATGGCAGATACACAGCAAGCAATTCCATAATCATCTCCTAATGTAATTCTCATTAAATCATCGTTTTCGTATTGTATTGAAGATGTTGCAATTGATATTTTTGCACAATATTTTTTAAATCCTTCTGGTAAATTCTTTGACCATAATACTGTTATATTTGGTTCTGGAGCTGGTCCTAAATCTTCTAATGTATGAAGTAATCTAAATGAATTTTTTGTAACTAATGTTCTTCCATCAATACCCATACCACCAATGCTTTCAGTTACCCAAACTGGGTCACCACTAAATAAAGCATTGTATTCAGGAGCTCTTAAAAATCTTACCATTCTTAGTTTTAATACGAATTGGTCCATTAATTCTTGAGCAAATTCTTCTGTAATTGTGCCATTTTTCAAATCTCTTTCCACATATATGTCTAAAAATGTGGAAACTCTGCCTAAACTCATTGCTGCACCATTTTGGTCTTTTATTGCACCTAAATATGCAAAATATGTCCATTGGAATGCTTCGTGAGCATTTTTTGCAGGCTTAGATATATCAAATCCATATTTTTCAGCCATTGCTTTCAATTGTTTTAAAGCTTCTATATGGTCATGAATCTCTTCTCTATCACGAATTACTTCTTCTGTAAATTCATCTGTATCTAATATGTTTAGCTCATCTTGTTTTTCAGCAATTAACGCGTCTACACCATATAAAGCAACTCTTCTGTAATCACCTATAATTCTTCCACGTCCATATCCATCAGGAAGTCCTGTTAATAAGTGTGAGCTTCTAGCAGCTCTTATATCTGGTGTATATACTGCAAAAACACCATCATTATGAGTTTTTCTTAACTCATGATATATATATTCAATCTCGTGGTCTACTTTATATCCATAGCTTTCACAAGATTTTTCAACAATTCTTATACCACCATTTGGCATAATTGCTCTCTTTAGTGGAGCGTCTGTTTGAAGTCCAACTATTGTCTCTAAATCTTTATCAACATAACCCGCTTCATATCTATTTATTCCTGAAGGAGTTTTTGTATCTACATCAAGTACTCCTTTTTCTCTTTCAACTTTATATAAATCCTGTATTTTATCCCATAACTTAGCACTTTTTTCAGTAACATTTGCTAAGAAACTTTCATCCCCATCATATGGTGTATAATTTGCTTGAATAAAGCCTCTTACATCTATTTCTTTTGTCCATTCCCCTTGTTTATTAAAACCTTCCCATTCTTTAAAATCCATAATTCTACCTCCTTTATTTTTACATATTTTTATTTATATTTTGCATTTGTTTTTAATAATATACTAAAAACAATGATTTTTTGATAATTTTCTCTACCTATATTATCACAATAAATAATGTTAATCAACTAATTTTTCAGAAATATTATATGTAAATTTTTATATATAGTTACATTAAAAATTTATAACAATTGTATAGGAAAAATTGATTTTTCCCAAAGAAAAAGGTGGGAATTATCCCACCTCATTCTCGAGATTTTTGATGTCAAGCTCATTTTCTCGAGCTTGCACTTTTTCCTGTGCAAGCTCAATCATTTGAGCCATTTTCTCCGCTTCCTTGGGCGTTGCCTCTCTCATAAAAGAGTAGGCAACTTCCAGAAAACGTCCTTCTGGCTCGAGCACATACGCTCTCACCAGATTAGAAACCATTTTTAGTTCTGTCATATTTTTTAACCTCTTTCTTAATAGTAGTACATTATATTATATCACATATACCAGTATTTGTCAATTTTAATTTTTATACAATTCATTCGCTGTATTTTATTTATCCAATACTCCCACTTTTTTTATTCCAAAAGTTATAAAATATATAATTCCTGAAATAATTACAATCATAGGTCCTGTTGGTATATTTGTGTAGTATGAAATAATAAGTCCGCTAATTCCTGAAAATAGTGCAAATATTATTGAAAATAAATGATAGCTTCTCATATTCATTGAAATATTTCTGCTTGATGCTGCTGGCAAAATTATTAATGAATTTATTAGTAGAATTCCGACCCATCTGATTGAAATCATTACCATGACTGCAATTAAAATAGCAAAAATATTTTCCATTGCTTTTACATTTATTCCTTTGCTCTTAGCTAAAGTAGCATTTAAGCTTACTGCATTTATTTTGTTAAATAGATAAAACCAAAATATAAATGTTAATATAAAAGCAACAAATAAATACAATATTTCTGGTTCTGAAATACTTAGAATATCCCCTACTAAATAACTAGAATACTTATTAAAACTTCCACTTTGAGCTAAGATAGCAAGTCCAAGTGCAATTGCTATTGATGAAAATACACTTATAATCGTATCAGCACCATATGTTGTTTTACTTTTTATAAAATTTAGTAAAAGTGCAAATATTACAGCAAATATTATCATTGATATATTAATATTTGTCATTCCTAAAAGCATTCCTATTGCTATACCTGTAAGGGCAGAATGTCCTAGTGCATCAGAAAAGAATGCCATTTTTTTATTTACTATCATTGTACCAATTATTGCAAATATTGGTGAAACCAATAGTATTGCTAAAAAAGCATTTTTCATAAATGTATATTGCATAAAGTCAAAAGGTAATATTACTTCTAGTAAATTATATATTACTTCCATTTTTATTGCTTCCTTCCCCTGTATTTTTAATTATTACTTTTCTAGAAACTTTTAAAAGCTTAATTTCATTTATTGATTCATCTTCTATATACTCATTTCTAATTAATTTATGCTATTTTTCCAAATCTTTCTATGAATTCGTGGCTTTTAAAAACTTCATCTGCTGTTCCTTCTTTTACAATCTCTTTATCTAGCAATATTACTCTATCTGCATACTTTTTTACCAAGTCTAAATCATGAGATACAAGCATTATTGACATATCATATTGCTTTTTCAAATTTGATAGAATTTCATAAAAATCTTTTGTTCCATTTCTATCAACTCCTGATACTGGTTCATCTAAGATTAATAAATTAGGTACTGGAAAAGTTGCTATTGCAAGTAATACTCTTTGAAGCTCTCCTCCTGATAAATTTCCTACTCTTTTATCTATCAATTTTTCTGCACCAAACATTCTTAAGGCTTCTCTTATTTTTCTATATAAATTTTTATCTTTCATAAGCCATACAGGTTTATTTGAAATATATGATGCAAACATATCATACACTGTAGTTGGCATATCTCTTTCCACATTTAAATGTTGTGGAACATAGCCAATTTTAATTTTTTTCTTTTTATTTTCCTTCATATCAAAAAATTCAACTTTACCAATATGATTTATTTCTCCCAGAATTGCCTTTAAGAGTGTGGATTTTCCTGCACCATTTCTACCTATAATCATTAAAAGTTCTCCACAATGTACTTCTATATTTATATCTTTTATTATATCTTCTTTTCCTATTTTTACTGATAAATTTTCAAGCTTTGTACAATGAAAACCACAACTTTCCATCAATAATATTGTCCTTTCTCTAAAATATTTCTTTCAATGTGCCAATAATGGGGCGTCCTCATTGACATCAATAATTTAGTCCTTTTTTAAAACATTGTTTTTAGTATTTCTAAATTTTCTTTCATAGTATTTATGTAAGAGTCTATAGAGCCATTTCTTCTCATAGCATCATTAAGTCTATATACTTTTGTGCCTGTTTCGCTAGCTATTAAATTTGCATTTTGGTCATCATCATTTTGCCCTATAACTATTGCTTGTATTCCTGTTTCTTTAACTTCTTCAATAACTTCTCTTACCGTTTCAGCTGATAGTGAACTTTGCTCATGGTCTGTTTCTATCAAAGTTTCATTAACACCTATAAACTTAAACAAATATGAAAATGATTCGTTTAATGATACTACTGAATTTTCTTCAAAATTAAATTCTTCATAACTAGATTTTAGTTCTTGCAATTTTTGTACATAAGTATTTTTATTTTGTTCAAATAAGTCTCTATTTGAAGAGTCTAACTCTTTAAGTCCCTCAGTAATAGCTTCTACTTGCAATATATAATTATCTATACTTGTCCAAAAATGTGGATTTACTTCTTCGCCATCTTGTACAAAGTCTGTAATTTTTGTGCTTGAATCAATCATTTTTACATCTGGATAAGAGTCAATTATTTTTTGTGAAAATTGCTCCATATCATAGCCATTTTCCACAAAAATATCTGCATTTTCAAACTTCTTTAAATCTGTAGTTGTTAATGTATAATCATGAATGCAACCAACATAATTTTCTGCCATATTACTTACTTCTACATTTTCAGCTCCATTAGTTATATTTAATGTCATTATATATATTGGATAAAATGAAGTTACTATTTTTAAATTATCATTTTTTTCATCATTTATTCTATTTAAATTTCCTATTACAATTACGGTTACTAATATAATTATAATTGCAATTATAATTATTATATTTCTTTTTTTCACTTTTTAATCATTCCTTTTTTAGGGTATATGTTTAATTTCAAAACTTTTTTACATTTATAATTAAATTTTACTCTACTTGCCTATTTACAAAATAAAGTTAGAACCGATTTTTGTTCTAACTTTACTGCACTTTTACACTCAGAAATCGTTTTTCTTTTATGTAAAATTATATTAGTTTTGGCTATATGGTAACATAGCAATATGTCTACATCTGTTAACTGCTGTAGTTATATCTCTTTGATGTTTTGCACATGCACCTGTTGTTCTTCTTGGAAGAATTTTTCCTCTTTCATTAACAAATTTCTTTAATTGTTCTGGATTTTTGTAATCTAAAACAAGATTTTTGTCACTGCAAAGTGGACAAGCCTTTTTTCTAACTTTTCTTACTTTAAAATCATCATCGTAATCTTTGTTATTTCTTCTATTTCTGTTATTTTTCTTGTCTGCCATAATTCGTATGCCCCCTTTCTGCTAAAATATTTATTTTAGTTATGATTAATTTCATATTTTATATATGATTAGCTTATACAAGCCATCACAATATGTTAAGCTATTTTTACGCTATTTAAAATGGTAAGTCATCTCCTGATGATACTTCAAAATCTGATGTATCTCCGCTTGATGTTCCATTATCTCCACCAAAGGTATTGTCAAAGCCATTTGCACTAGCATTTGAATCTCTTTTGCTATCTGCAAAATATGTTTCTTCTGCAATAACCTCTGTTGTGTATCTCTTTTGGCCTGATTGGTCTTCCCAAGTTCTAGTTTGAATTCTTCCAATTACTGCAACTTGTTGACCTTTTTTAAAGTATTTGCTACAAAATTCACCAGTTTTACCCCAAGCTACGATATTTATAAAATCTGCAGTTTGAGCATCTCCTTCTCTAGTAAATCTTCTATTTACTGCTAATGAGAAAGATGCAACTAATGTATTGTTTGTTTGTGTGTATCTAACTTCTGGGTCTCTTGTTAATCTACCCATTAATATTACTTTATTCATTTTTACCTACCTTTCGGCCCCTAAAAGCTTTTATTTTTCAGTTGTTTTTTATATCACTTTTTTAAGTGATTAATTAACTCATAAAAAGTTAATTTGATTAAGATTAATTAATCTTCTCTTTCATCTCTTACAACTATGAATTTAATAACTTCGTCTGTTATTCTGTAATTTCTTTCTAATTCAGCTATTAAAGATGGTTCTGCTTCAAAGTAAAATACAACATAGATACCTTCTCTGTTTTTCTTAACTTCATAAGCTAATTTTCTTTTACCCATGTTATCTACTTTTGTTACTTTACCATGTTTGTTAATCAAATCAGAAAATTTGTCTATAAGACTTTTTACTTTTTCTTCATCTAAAGATGGATTAACAATGATAACACTTTCATATTTGTTCATTATATTCACCTCCTTATGGATTATAGCCTGCAAAATATTTGCAAGCAAGGAACTCAAAAAGTGAATTAGACTTTTATTTGCACTTACAAGCATAAAAAATATGATACAATAATGCAAAAGTGAATAAATCTCTTTTCAAGCATAAATATTGTATCATAATATTAACATAAATGCAAGTGGCTTTTTAGGAAAATTTTAGAAAGTCGTGGCTAGGCGAACGAAAAGGCTAGCATACACATAGTCATAGTGCATTAAGCCACGGTCAAAGTCAATACGATAAGCATGGTACGTACTGTACTGTGAAGAAGACCAACAGATTCTACTAAGCCCAAATGTACTAAAATAATTGGTACCTGTAATATCAAATACTGCTCCAAATGCTGCCCATTCTGATTTTGATGGTACAAACCATCCGTCTGCTATTTTATCTTGTATTAGTCCCCACATATCATTTGAATTTTGTGCTCCATATTGACTTGAATTCCAACTTGCTATCATAATTTCAGTATTTGTTTTTCCAGTTGGTTCTTCTCCTGCTGTTGTCAAATCATTTGCTTCATAAGATATAAAAGGTCCTTTTAAGTTACCATATGCATTGTAATACCAATAATGTGTACTTGAATCTATATCTTCTAATGCCATTACATAAAATCTATTATTTTTGCTTTCATCATTTTCTTTCGTTGGTGCTATTACTTTTCCAGGTCCAAAATGCTCTTCTATATACTCTCCTTTTATATAGTACTGTTTAAATTTTAAATTTGTTCCTTCTGGAATTGTATAAGTCCCCCATCCGTTGCTCCCCCATTCTCCTCTTTCCTCTTTTCCTGCTAAATCTGCAAATATTACTCCATCTATTGTCCCATCATCATTTATGTCTGCATAATAAACATTGTCTGCACTTATTTGTAAATCATCATTTGATATTGGCTCTATATATGTTCCTGTTATTTTTTCTCCTTTTACATATGCCGTTTTTCCTTTAGTTATATCTTCTGGTCTAGCAGTAGCATCAAATGTATTTAGGCTTTCTAAAGTTCCAGTAATACCTCCAATTGTTATTCCTTCTTTTATATATCCAGCTACTAAATTCGAGTTTGCGTTTGCTGTTGTTACTGCATAATCTTCGTTTGCAACTATATTATTTTTTGCAATATTTGTTGTTATTACTATTGTCAATATTATTGCTATTAACAGTATTGCTATAAATGCTATTAACTTTTGTTTTTTACTGAATTTCTTCATTATTTTTATTCTCCTTTTTTTTATTTTGTTGTTGTCATAGGGGACGATTATATTTGACACTATTTTGTGTCAATCAGAATCGTCCCCTATGACACAATTGACAGAACCGTCCCAATTGACGCAAAAAACTATGCCTAATTAGACATTTTGCATACGTCTAATAAGCATAGTTTTTCTTCTATGTTCACATAAACTTATTTCATTAAATCTTACGATATATATATATATATATATACAGCCTCAAGGCTTTCAGCGATTTTTGTCATTTCTTTTTGCTCCTTTTATTTTCATTATTATATATTTGCGCAATCTTTTTTTCAAGTTTAATTTTCATCCATATTCGGTTTATTTTTTGATTTCTTTCTAAAAATTTGCACACTTGCAATTGGTATAAGCACCACTATGTATGGAATTATATATCTTGATTTTGCCTCCCACAAAATATGGAATGCAAATCCTCCCATAAAAATTAACAATAAGTAAATAATTTCTGGTGACAAGTTTTTTCTATTTTGTATTAGTACAATTATTGAGCATACACACATAAGTATTAGCAATGCTTTCTGATAAAAATTCAAAGGTTCTTTTATTACATTCAAATAATCATCTTCACTTTCATGTAATAAATTAAGTCTTACAGCAGAATATGTGTTTTCAGACCACATAGATGCTAGTTTCATTGTGTAAAATCTAAATGTATAGCCAATATTTTGAGAAAAATATGTAAGTCTATCTTTTATTTTATTCTCATATTCTTCTTTAATACCTTGTGGATTCTTAAGTGCCGGCTCTCCTATGTCTTCATTGTACCAACCATTTCCTCTCCAGCTTTCGCTCATTCCCATTAAAATATAGCTTATATTTGGATATGCTTTGTTTTCGTCTAAATTATATTTATTTATGTAATAATCATTTACAAATTGTGCTGGTAAAATTGACATTACAACATAAATTACAATAACCAAAGCATTTGTAATATTTTCTTTTGCAGTTTTACTTGTTATTTTCGTGAATAGATTAAATAGTAAGTATATTACTGTTGCAATTACAAATATTAAACTATTCATTCTAAACATATATGCTATCATTGAAAAAACTGTAGAAAGTACAAAGTATTTTACGCCCCAAAATTTTGGTTGCTTTTCTTGAATACTTATTGCTCCATTTAAATTTTCTTTAAGGCCTTTTGAAGTATCAATATGCTTATCATACTCCACAAATTTCATCATGTAATAAACACTAAGTAAAGCAAATGCTAAGCTTGGTATATCTCCATATACAAAAGTTGAAAGCATTGGTAATGATAAAAATGTTAAAAACAATACCATTAGCCTTACCTTATTTACTTTATGTTTTTTTGAAATTATATTACCTATTTTATATATTGCTATAAGTATTATAATGATTGCTATAACATTCAATGCTCTAGGAGTTCCAAATTCATCAATATGAATAAGCCTAAAAAATAAACTATATAAAAATGCTTGTGGTATTTGTTGATTATATGCTTGTATGTATTCTC
Organism: uncultured Clostridia bacterium; assembly: GCA_944392425.1. Classification (GTDB taxonomy): domain Bacteria; phylum Bacillota; class Clostridia; order TANB77; family CAG-508; genus CAG-793. The sequence continues at coordinate 11,452 of CALXWM010000023.1, read as the reverse complement.
CAAGTGGAATTCCTGCATATGTATTACTATTGATTATCTCTTCATCATATCCCCTGTAAAATAGCTGTCCCATTGAATTTACATGAACTTGGTCACCAACTATTGGAGCTCTTACAAAAATTGTCCAAACTATATCTGCTATTATATAAATACTAATTGCAGAAATAAAGAGTATTTTTCTTAGTTTTTTCTTTTTTTCATCTTTATACAAATACTTATTCAAAGCGTTTGAGGCAAAATATATTATTAAGCCTGTAATTATTAGTCCTATAATGCAAAAAAAGTTATTAAAACTTATTGTTATATGTTCTGAAGCGTCCAAATTTGCTGTTAAACATATATTTAAAAGTACAACTATAACTAAAAATATTATTCCTATTACATTAAAAACTCTTTTCACTTCTATCTCCCCTATAAATTTTCCGTTGGGGACGGTCCTTTTCGTAAAATATTTTACAATGGGGACGGTCCTAAACGTAAAAATTTTTATTTTACGAAAAGGACCGTCCCCAACGGAAAATCCCGACTGAAAATTTTACATATATTCTTTTAATTTTTTACTTCTGCTTGGATGTCTTAATTTTCTTAATGCTTTTGCTTCTATTTGTCTAATTCTTTCACGTGTTACTTGAAACTCTTTTCCAACTTCTTCAAGAGTTCTTGCTTTGCCATCATCTAATCCAAATCTTAATCTTAATACTTTTGCTTCTCTTGGAGTAAGTGTTGACATTACTTCATCAAGTTGTTCTCTAAGCATTGTATAAGATGCTGCATCTTGTGGAGATGGAGAATCTTCATCTTGTATAAAGTCTCCTAAATGGCTATCATCCTCTTCTCCAATAGGTGTTTCAAGTGATACAGGGTCTTGTGCTATTTTTTGTATTTCTAATACTCTTTCTACTGATACGTCCATTTCTTTTGCAATTTCTTCTGGTGTTGGTTCTCTACCATTTTGTTGTAATAATTGTCTTGATGTTCTAATAAGTCTGTTTATTGTTTCTACCATATGAACTGGTATTCTTATTGTTCTTGCTTGATCTGCTATTGCTCTAGTAATAGCTTGTCTAATCCACCATGTTGCATAAGTACTAAATTTATATCCTTTTGTATAATCAAACTTTTCTACAGCCTTGATAAGACCCATATTTCCTTCTTGTATTAGATCTAGGAATAGCATACCTCTACCAACATATTTTTTTGCTATACTTACAACAAGTCTTAAGTTTGATTCAGCTAGTTTTTGTTTTGCTGCTTCATCACCTTTTAGAATTTTTTTAGCCAAGTCCAATTCTTGATCATATGTTAAAAGTGGTATTTTGCCTATTTCACGCAAATACATTCTAACTGGGTCATCAATACTTACACCTTCTAAATTATCAACATCTATATCATTAACGTCAATATCTTCAACTTCTTCTAAATCTTCTGCATCTGGTTCGATGTCCTCCATATCATCTTTTAAAACATCAATACCGCTATTTTCAAGAGCATTAAATATTTCGTCTATTTGATCTGCACTAGCATCGCCAATCTTTGACGCAAGTTCTCCATATGTTATTTTACCTTTTGACTTAACATCTGCAATTATTTTTTGTATTTCTTCTGGACTTTTTCCTTTTTTTACTCTTGCAGGTCTTTTTTCTTTAACTTTCTTTGCTTCTTCTTTTTGTTCTTTATGAGCTATTCTTGCACTATCTATTAAATTAATTGCTGCTTTTAAATCTTTCTTTTTTTCTTTTTTTACTACATTCTTTTTTGATTTATTAGCCATAATAAAATTCTTTCCTCCCCTGGAACATTGCTGAAAGGCCAGCTTTTCCTTTTTATAATTTATCTAATAAGTCTATTTGATTTTTGCCAAATTTATAATAATATCATTTAATTCTTTACCTAAATTTGATGCTTCATCTTTTGAAATTGTTTGATCATTTAGTTTATTAATAATTTCGTTTCTTCGCATAATTAAATTCTGCTTTTTGTAAATTTTTTCTATATCTTCTATTCCTTTTTCTACATCTGATATTTCAAAATCATATGCTAAAATTCCACTAATATAGTTAATAGTATCACTGTTTTCAAACCAGTTTAAGACATTATCTATACTTTCATTTGGAGATAATTTGTCATATAAAACTTGGATTATACTTTTATTCTTCTCAGATTTGATACTTTCTATGCTAACTATTTGTTTTATTCGCTCAAATGCTTCTTTGGGATAGTTAATTAAAAGATATATTACCATTTGTTCTCGTCTTGATGTTTGTTCATCAACTTTTTCTTCTTGTTTTGGTCTAACTATATTTGGTTTAGCCTCTAATGTTTTAGGGCTTGCACCTTTGCTTGAATATAATCGTTTATTGATCTCTGCATAAATTGCTTCTTTTGAAATATTGTATGTTTGTGCAATTTTGTCAACATATACTTCTCTTTCCATACTGTTGTTTACTTCTGAAAGTATTTTAGCAATTGCATTTAAGAATTTAATTTTATCACTTACATTGTCTATGTTAAGCTCTTTTTTTAGATTTTTAACTTTGTACTCTACTACAGATATTGCATCATCCATACATTTTCTAAATTTGTCTGGACCATATTTTACAACAAATTCATCTGGGTCTTTTGCTCCACTTATTTGTAAAACTCTAATATCACAACCCATACTTTGAAGTATTTCCATACCTCTAACTATTGCTTGTTGTCCTGCTCCATCTGCATCATAACCAAGTATAACTTGCTCTGTAGACTTACGCAAAAGTCTTCCTTGTGCGTCTGTAAGTGCTGTTCCAAGTGATGCTACTACATTTGTAATACCTCTTTGAAATAATGAAATTGCATCCATATATCCTTCAACAATAAGCAATCTTTTCATAACACCTGGATTGAATCTTTTAGCTACATTTAGTCCAAATAAATTACGCCCCTTGCTATAAACAATGTTTTCTGGTGAGTTTATGTACTTAGGTTTACTGTCATCTAAAACTCTGCCACCAAAGGCAATTACTCTATTTCTAACATCCTGTATTGGAAACATTACTCTATTACGATATCTATCAATGTACATTCCTTTTTCGCTTTTATTTACTAAGCCCGAAGCTAAAATTTCTTCATCTTCAAATCCTTCTTTTCGCAAAGCTTTATATAATTCGTCAAATTGACCCGAATAACCTATCATAAATGACTTTAATGTATTATTGTCTAATTTACGTTTTTTTATGTATTCTTGTCCTGGTTTTGATTCTGGTCTGTATAAGTTTTTGTGATAAAACTCTGCTGTGAACTTGTTTACAGCATAAACCTTAGCTTTAAGTTTAGCTACTTTTTCATCTTCATAACTTGTAAGTGTAGGTAATTTAACTCCTACCCTGTCTGCAAGCATTTGTACACTTTCAACAAAGCTAATATTTTCTATTTTTTGTATGAAGTGAAAAACATTGCCACCAACACCACAACCAAAGCAATGAAAAATTTGCTTATCTGGCGAAACTGAAAATGATGGTGACTTTTCATTGTGAAATGGACATAAACCAAAATAATTTCTTCCACTTCTTTTTAATGTAACATACTGTGATATAACATCTATGATATCATTACGACTTCTAATTTCTTCTAATAATTCATCACTATATCTCACTTTACACAATCCTTCTTTATACTCATACTATTATTATTCGACATATGTAAACTAAATCCTTCTTAAAATTACAAAAGTAGACATTTTATGTAAAGAAATATCTACAATTTACTGCTTAAATAATTTACTTAGCTTTAATATACATTCTTTCCCATTTCACTTCGCGGTTTGCTTCGCTCAGCTATTTACATAATATTTATCAATGTTCAAAATATTAGTGGACTTTTGTTTTGCAAGTCCACCTGTATAGTCTGTTTTTAGTTTAATTCATTTTAATTATATTTTTTTAAGCTGTGTAATAATTATAATTGTGTAGTTTAGTCATAATAAATTTTTAATTATTTATGCATTTGCTGCTCCATTAAATGGTATAAATTTGTTTACAGCATTTTGTTGTAAGTCTATTTTTGCTTCTGTTGGAACTCTATATTCTTTGTATGACATATCTATTTTGTTATCTATTAGTTTTTCTATTTCTTCTTTAGAAGAATGTTCTGCTAAAACTAATTCACTAACAAGAATTTGTTTTGCATTAAGTAACATTTTTTTCTCGCCAGTTGATAAAGTTCCTTTTTCTTTTTGTTTAAAACTTAAATTTCTAACAACATCTGCTACTTCGTAAATGTCGCCTGTTTTCATTTTGTCTAAGTTTTCTCTGTAACGTTTATTCCAATTGTTAGACATTTCAGTTTCATCTTTTTCTAAAACTTGAAGTACACTACTAGCACTTTTTTCGTCTATAACATTCCTAACGCCCATAGCTTCTGCTTTTGCTGTTGGAACCATTACCATTACTTCGCCCGGCATTTTAATTATATAGTATTGTTGTTTTTCTCCTAAAACTTCTTTTTCTTCTATTGATGATATTGTACCTGCACCGTGCATTGGGTATACGATATTATCTCCTATATTAAACAATTGTAGTCAGCTCCTTTCCAACATTTGTGTGCTCTTATAGGTATAATTCCCTCTTTCTAACACATATTAATTATAGCACATTTTTGAAAAGAAGTAAAGTTAAAATTTCAAATTTTATGTAACTTTTTTTCGTTTATGATATTTATTAAGATGCTTTTGATATAATATTTTTTAATAACATTATCTTGCTAGCCATCCACCATCAACTGCAATACATTCTCCATTTACGTAGTTTGATGCTTTAGATGATAGAAAGATTACTGCTCCTGCTAAATCTTCTGGAGTGCCCCATCTACCTGCTGGAATTCTATCTAGTATTTCTTTTTCTCTTTTTACATCTTCTCTGATAGCTTTTGTATTATCAGTTATCATATATCCTGGTGCAATAGCATTAACATTAATATTATATTTTGCCCACTCATTTGCTAATGCTTTTGTAAGACCTTTTACTCCACTTTTACTAGCAGTATATGCAGGTACTCTAATTCCGCCTTGATATGAAAGCATTGAAGCAATATTTATTATCTTTCCACCTGATTTTTGTTCTATCATTTCTTTTGCAACTGCTTGTGATAAGAAAAATAATGTCTTTAAATTTAGATTTAAAATATCATCCCAATCGTTTTCTTTATAATTTATTGCATCTTCTCTTCTTATTGTTCCTGCATTGTTAACTAATATGTCTATTTTCCCAAAAGTTTCTTTAGTTTTATCAACTATCTCTTGAATTTTATCTAAAGTAGTTAAATTTGCATTTATTGCTAAGAATTTGCCTCCAACTTTTTCAACTTCTTTTTGAGTTGGCTCTAGTGAACTTTGTCCTACTCCTACAATATTCGCTCCAGCTTTTGCTAGTGCTATCGCCATACCTTGTCCAAGTCCTCTAGTTGCTCCTGTTACAATTGCAACTTTTCCTGTTAAATCAAATAATCCATTCATATTTTATCTCTCCTTTTAATTTGTATATTAAAAAAACTCCGTACATATTTTGTGCAGAGTTTTTTGATTGTATTATATTTCTATTATTTTTTTAAGACCTTTGTTATTATTTCCTTTATTTCTCCTTCTTCGGCATATTTAAGGAAGTTTTGCTTAAATTGATCTGTATTTACTGTTTCATATAGAAAATCTTGGTCAATTTCTTTCAAAATTGTAGGCATATCTTTATATGTTATTTTCTTAACTTCATCAAGTATCTTTTTGTTTCTTTGTTCTGGAACAGCTCTTTCTTTAGGATATCCTCCGCCAAACTCTTCCTTGAAAAGTTTTTCAAAAATATACTCTAAAGTAATTTCTCCTCCCCATCCGAAACCTTTTGCAAATGGTATGGCTACTGCATTTCCTGCGTTTATTTGGCCAAACATATAAGCATCTTCTGCATCTTCAATATGTCCGCAAATTACATTTGGAAAACTATTTAATGCAAGCAATGCACCTTCACCTGTACCACATCCTGTAACTACAAAATCTACTGCTTTACTATTAATAAGTATTCCCGCTAAAAGACCTACCTGTACATATGTTAAATTTGTATTTTCATCACTATAATTTATAATTTCATTGTCTTTATTTGTTTTTACTAGTGCATCATAAATTATTTTGTTTTTACTAGCTTGGCTATTTTCATTAATTAATGCTATTCTCATTTTATCCTCCACTATTTTATTTTTCTAGCTAAATAATATTTATTATCAATAAATGTCAAAGAATTTTACTGTTTTTCAACAATTTCATTTTTATTTTTGTAAATACTATTAGGTTTTACAACACCTCTTACTGATGAAAGTGGATAAATATTTGTATTTTTTCCTATAATTGTTCCTGGGTTTAATACACTTCCACACCCAACTTCAACATTGTCTCCTAACATTGCACCTATCTTTTTCATACTGGTTTCAATTTTTTCATCGCCGTCTTTTATTACGATTAATTTTTTATCTGATTTAACATTTGAAGTAATTGAGCCTGCTCCCATGTGTGACTTGTATCCAAGTATTGAATCTCCTACATAGTTGTAATGTGGTACTTGAACATTATTAAATAAAATAACATTCTTAAGTTCTGTAGAGTTTCCTACTACAGCATTTTTTCCTATAATTGCATTTTTTCTAATAAATGCACAATGTCTTACCTCTGCACCTTCACATATAATGCAATTTTCTCCTATATATGCTGATTTATACACTTTTGCCGACTTATGTATCCACACATTTTCCCCTAGTTGTTCATATTCGTCTTTATTTAGACTCTTTCCTAGTTCTAAAATAAACTCTTCTATATGTGGTAATACTTCCCAAGGGTAAGTATATTTTTCTAGCAATGGTTTTGCAATAGATTCATCTAAATTATATAAATTTGAAATTTTACACTCTTCCATTTTTATAAATTCCTTTCTAAACCTTCCAATAATTATTATACAATTCAACTGCAGTTTCTGGACTGTCTGGTCCTTCTGCATTTTTAACTGGTGCAAAATCTTCGTTTCTTCTACCTCTTAAAATTGAGATATTGTCGAAATACGCAAATCCGTCAAATATAAAGGCTTCATATTTATATGCATTAGGTTCTTTAACTTTAATAAATTCGCCTTTTTCATTCATGTAAGGTGCTTTTTTATGAGCACTATGATATGGTAATCTTTCTTTACTTATTTTTTCTAATGCTTCAAAGCTATATAAATTACACATAATATGTGACTCGCCAAATAATAGCTCACCTTCCTCATCTACTTCATGAGCCATTTCTGTTGGAAGCTCTGTATATTCTATTACTCCTGGTTTGCCATTTCTTTTACAAAATACTCCAACAGGCTCTTCCGGGCTTCTTTTTACAACAGATTTAGAACCAATTTGATTGCCATCGCATACAGTTAGTCCTAGCAAAATTGGATCAACCATATTTAAAAGTGCATTATCCACTGCTCCAATAAACACCCATTTAATGCCCTTTTGCTTCATATCATCTAGTACGCCGTCTAATCTCATAGACTTGTATATGCAACCATTTCCATCTGCTGCATATTTAATATGTAAGTTTTCATCAACTAAAAGCTTACCCTCTTCGCTAATTAAAGGCAAATTTCCTTGTTTGAAAAACTTAATTTTATTTTTTGGATAATCAAAATAATTGTGCTCTTTAAAAAATTCTTCTGTTTTTTCATCATTTTCAGTACTTGTCATTATGTACCAATTTAAAATAACACCATACTTTTCATTTGCTCTTTTTATGCTATCTGCTAATATTTCAAACAAATACTTTGGCTTTGGCTTAATATCAAGTAAAAATGTTCCTTTAGGTCCATTGTGACCAAGTCTTGTTCCTTGACCTCCAGCCATTGTTACAACTGCATACTCGCCATTTTTTATAATATTTTCACCGGCCTCTTTGTATTTATTAAAATCATCTTCATTCATTTTATATTTATCTACAAATTTAATATGTTCAATTAATTGACTTTCTAATGCCTTTTCTTTATCTTTTTTACTTATCTTATATAGTTCTTTTAATTCATCAAAATTAATGTTTTCAATTTCTTTAATTAATTCTTTTTTCTCGTTTTCATCCGCCATTTTTAAATAACTTAACAAATGTTCTTGATTATTTTCTTTTAAAATGTCTATGTAATTAGTCATATCATCAATTCCTTTCAAACGAATTATTTTCTATGTCAAGCTTTCTTTGACAAATTTTTTAACGCTCACCACGCACATTTTATCACATTTGTATATAATATGCAACTCAATTTTGTTTTGGGAATTTTACTTTGGGGACGGACCTTTTTGTAAAATATTTTTTTGTTTTGTCATAAGTTTTAGTTTTGTCTAATATACTTTAATAAAGTTTTGTACAAATCTTCTTTAGGAGGTAAAAATGGAGGACAATTTAAAATTATATCAGGATATAGCAAATCGTACTGATGGAGATATTTATATAGGTGTAGTAGGTCCTGTAAGAACTGGAAAGTCAACTTTTATAAAGAATTTTATGGATTTATTAGTTATACCTAATATAGATAACTCTTACAAAAGAGAAAGAGCTTTGGATGAATTGCCACAAAGTGCTTCAGGCAGAACAATAATGACAACTGAGCCTAAATTTGTTCCAAATGAAGCTGTTGAAATTACGCTTGATGGAAATGTTAAATTTAAAGCAAGATTAGTTGATTGTGTAGGCTATTTAGTAAATAATGCAATTGGATATTTAGAAGATGACATTCCTCGAATGGTTAAAACACCTTGGTCTGATGAAGAAATTCCATTTGGCGAAGCTGCTGAAATAGGTACTAAAAAAGTTATTCAAGACCATTCAACAATTGGTATTTTAGTTACAACAGATGGAAGTTTTTCAGGCATTTCTAGAGATGATTACATTTTAGCAGAAGAAAGAGTTGTTAAAGAATTAAAAGAAATAAATAAGCCTTTTGTAATTGTACTTAATACAGTGGCACCATACTCAGATTACTCAAGAGATTTAGCAAATTCTTTGGAAGAGAAATATAACTGCCCTGTTATTCCAACTGATTGCTCTAACCTTTCTTTATATGATATTAATGAAATTTTTAGCAAAGTATTGTATGAATTTCCAATTGAAAGAATTAACATTTCATATCCAAAATGGGTTGACGGCTTAGAGAATACTCACTGGTTAAAGCAGGAATTAAATAAAGAAATTAAAGATACTTTTGGTGGAGTTAGCATAATTAAGCAAGCAAATTTTGCAGTTGGTAACTTGCAAAATACAGATATAATTAACTCAACAATCATTGATGAAATAAGCCTTGGAACTGGTGCTATATCTATAACAATTTCACTAAAAGACGACTTATTTTATAAAGTACTTACTGAAATTTCTGGAGAAACTATCAATAATGAATTTGATTTATTCTCTGCATTTTACAGTTTTGCTAAAATCAAAGGTGAATATGACAGAATAGCACCTGCTATGGAAGAAGTTAAGTCTAAAGGTTATGGCATAATTACTCCTTCAATGGATGAACTTATTTTAGATGAACCTGAAATTGTAAAACAAGGCTCTAAGTTTGGAATCAAACTACGTGCAAAAGCTCCAAGCATACATATGATAATGACAAATGTTGAAACTGAGGTATCTCCTCTTGTTGGAAGTGAAAAGCAATCAGAAGAGTTAGTAAAATATTTGTTAGAAGAATTTGAAAATGACCCTAAGAAAATTTGGGAATCTAATATTTTTGGAAAGAATTTACATGAACTTGTTAATGAAGGTTTGCAAAACAAACTCGAAAGAATGCCTGAGGATGCACAAATGAAACTTCAAGAGACCCTTGAAAGGATTGTAAATGAAGGCGGTGGCGGATTGATTTGTATTATACTATAATTTACAAAGTGGTGGGGCACCTGCCCCACCATGTTTTTTTGCTTTTATTTTTTTATATCACTTTTGCAAATACTATTTAAATTTTATTTATGTAATCACTCCCACCATAATACATATGTGATATATATATCTTTTTATTTTCTTCTTCTATTGTATATAAAATCACATAATTATTTATTACTATTCTCCTATAAATTAAATTTGTTCCTTTATACTTATCAATTTCAGCATAAATTCTCGGAGCATAAGACAAATTGCTAGTATATTCCTCAACTTTTAACAATAAATTATTAGCAGCTTGTTCTGCATATAAGTTTTCCTTTATGTAACTATATATTCTTCTAATTTCTTTTTTGCATTCATTAGTAAATTCAACAGAATAGTTACTATTTGTATCCATATTCATTCCTCAATTCTTTGAAAAAATCTTTTGCTGGAGTAGTCCTTCCGTTTTTTATATCTTCTTCTGACTTTTTTAAATGGCTTATTATTTCTAATTCTTGAATTTTTTCTTTATACTCGTTTATACTTAAAATAACTACATCTGCCTTGTCTTTTCTCTTTACAAATATAGGCTCATCTATATTATCATATTTATTAAGTGTTTTTTCAACTTCTTGAGTTGTAATTTGCATATTATCTCACAACCTTTCTTTTTAATATTTATTATTATACCACTTTTTTTATAAATTTACTAATTTTTTATAATTTTTTATTAATCATCTTCACCCAATATAAATTCGGCGTGGTCTTTGTAAGCCTCTAGTTCCATATTTATTTCATCTAAATCTACGTATGTCCTATCATCATACCACACACTATATCCTTGTTCCAACCAGTCTTTCATATCTTTATATCTTTCATCTTTTGGATTATTTATTACATCTAATAAGTCTTCATATCCCCATGGACCACCACAATCTTCTGGCAAGCTAGCCATCTTTGCTTTTAAGCAAACAGGATTTTTAAATTTTTCTTTGCTCTCTACTACATTTTCTATTTGTATATCATGTATCCAATTATCACCAAAATCATATGTATATTTTAATTTTTTTATTTTATCAAAATATTTGTCAATCTTAGTTTTGGTAGAATTAATTACTTTAAAATTAAAATCATATAATAAATCATTTGGTGTTTCGATTAATACATAGTTTTCATCTTTTCGATTTCCAATTTCAAAAGAGTATAAATGATAGCCACACCAATTAAAAGCAAGTTGAATAATGGCATTCAATTCATGAAAAGTTATTCCTGTTGGTATCTGCAATCTTCTCCAAACAGGTGGATGAGTATTTTTAATTGTAACTTTTATTATATAAGATTTGTATTTTTTATCTTTTGTATTGCTTTTTAATACTTTTTTTACATTTCCCATAACATTTTCTCAACTTTCTTATTATATTAAATACAATCTTACTATAACATGAATTACCGTATTTTACAATAGTTTTAGCGTATCTTGCATTTACTTGTATGTGTCAAGTAAATGTAGGCAATTTTTTTATCTTTTTTTCTAATCCTTTAAATGCACTGTATTCAACACTTTAT
>CALXWM010000022.1 GCA_944392425.1 uncultured Clostridia bacterium | reverse complement strand
CAGCAATTATGCTGAGCTTTTGGTCACAGTCACGCTCCTATGCGGAGCTTAGAATTTCCATATCCACTTTTCTAAAAACCCTCCAAAAAAGGGCAGATTACCAGTCTTGGGGCTATATGGATCGTAAATCCACATTTTTCCTCTTATCTTCCTGTATTTGCTTATTGGAATACAAGAAGGGTCTGTAACTTTCCACCTCTCTTCAATTGGTTCAAAGTCTGCTACACGGATTTTGAACCCGTCCAAGTATATCACAAAAGCATAATTGGACTTTTGTTCATCGGTGTAGAGTCCTTCTCCCATATACACGCCCAAAAATGACTTTATGCCATTTCTTCTAAGCATGTATATCATTGCCATGGAGCATTGTAAAGACATTCCTTTTTTGTCCATGAAGGATTTAAAAGGAAGCTCACGAGCTTTTACTTTCTCTTTTTCAATATTTCTGTCTATTGCCTCCGCTTCTATTAAGGAATACTTAAAATTCCTTTTGATTTCTTTAAATACTGACCGGATAATTTCAATTTTTAAACTCATTGGAAATTCCTCCTTGCTACACAAAGTTGTAAATAGTATTATACACCTATTTAACAATATTTTCAAGAACAATCTATCGACAAAAATTGATAAAGTTATTTCGTAGTTACCTTTATAGTTAATTATTTTTTAAAAAATTGCAATATATGTTTAAAGCTTTTGTGTCAAATAGGAACGTCCCCTTTGACACCTTTGACATTAATTAGATCTAAAATCAAGCAATTCCCATTCATTAATTTTGCATACTAATATAAAAGCAGTTACAACTTGTACAAATAAAATAAGCGGTATCCATCTTTTTATTATTTTAGCATCTCTTCTATAGTTAAACATTTGCGAAGTAATAATTACACCAATGCCTCCACCAATTAATCCAATAATAAAATATATAAACATTAATACATCTTCTTTAATTTTTATTTTAAATGTATAATCTACATATATTAAAATCATTGGCACTATATTTACTACAATTAAATAACCTATAATAAAATTTATCATTTTTTATCCTTTCTTTTCTACGCAAATAAACTCATCTGATTACTTTCGCTCATTCCTTTTAGGCAACCTGCATTCGAAAGCATTTCTATACCACTTTTTCCAAGTTTTGCTCTAAGTTTTAGGTCATTTATTGACATAAATTCTCCATCTTTTCTTGCTTCTTCAACACCTTGTGCTGCAACTGTTCCAAATCCAGGAATACTATTAAGTGGTGGTCTTATTCCTTCATCTTCCATTCTAAACCTAGTTGCACTTGATTCATATAAATCGATTGGTAAGAAGCTTATTCCTCTTTCATACATTTCATTTACTATTTCTAATGTTTCATACATTGCACTATCTTTTTGAGTAGCATTTTGTCCTAAAAGCTCTATTCTTTTCATTTCATTTTTTACTTTTTCTTTTCCATGGCACATTATATCACTATCAAAAGCATCTGCTCTAATAGAGAAATATGCACAGTAGTAAGCTTTAGGAATATGTACTTTAAACCAAGCTATTCTAAATGCATTTGTAACATATGCTGCTGCATGGGCTTTAGGGAATAGGTATTTTATTTTATTACATGAATCTATATACCATTTTGGAACATTATTTTCTTCCATAGTTGCTTTAAATTTTGCCCATTTTTCTGGTTCTTTTGCAACTTTTCCTTTACGTACAAGCTCCATTATTTTAAATGCCGTATTTGGTTCTAGTCCTTGTTTTATTAAATAAAGCATTATATCATCACGAGTACATATAACTTCACTTAATGTTGCTGTTCCATTATTTATTAATTCTTGTGCATTTCCTAGCCAAACGTCAGTACCATGAGATAAACCAGAAATTCTAAGTAATTCCTCAAAAGTTGTTGGTTTTGTATCTTTAAGCATTCCTCTAACAAATTTTGTTCCTGATTCAGGAATACCATATGTACCAACTTCTGAATGTATTTGCTCTGGTGTAACTCCTAAGCCTTCAGTTGATGAATATATTGACATTGTAGCTTTATCATCTAATGGTACTTTTGTTGGGTCAAATCCTGTTAAATCATAAAGCATACGAATAACTGTTGGGTCATCATGACCTAGTATATCTAGTTTTAGTAAGTTTTGGTCTATTGAGTGGTAGTCAAAGTGTGTTGTGATTATATCTGATTCTGGATCATCTGCTGGATGTTGTACTGGTGTAAATTCATATATTTCTCTACCTTTTGGTACAACTATAATTCCGCCAGGGTGCTGTCCAGTAGTTCTTTTTATACCTGTACATCCCTTTGCAACTCTACCAACTTCTGCATTACTTACTGGTATGCCTCTTTCTTCATAGTATTTTTTAACATATCCAAATGCTGTTTTATCTGCAACTGTACCTACTGTACCAGCTTTAAAAGTAGTTCCCCTGCCAAATATAACTTCTGTATATTTATGTGCTTTTGCCTGATATTCTCCTGAGAAGTTTAAGTCGATATCTGGCTCTTTATCTCCATTAAATCCAAGGAATGTTTCGAAAGGTATGTCCATTCCGTCTTTATCTAATGGATGTCCACATTTAGGACAAATTTTGTCTGGTAAGTCAAATCCATTTTTTACGCCATAATCTGTAAAGTCTGAATATTTACATTTGGGGCATCTATAATGTGGTGGAAGTGAGTTTACTTCTGTTATACCGGTCATATTAGCAACAAATGAAGAACCAACAGAACCTCTTGAACCAACTATGTATCCATCTTCATTAGATTTCCAAACCAGTTTTTGAGCAATTATGTACATAACGGAGAATCCATTTTTTATAATAGAATCTAGTTCTTTATCTAGTCTTGATTGTACTATTTCTGGAAGTGGGTCTCCATATAATTCATGTGCTCTGTCATATGCTATGTTTTTAATAGTTTCCTCACAGCCCGGAATGTGTGGAGGACATTTTTCTGGTGAAATTGGACTTATTCTTTCACACATATCTGAAATTTTATTAGTATTTGTTACAACTACTTCATATGCCTTTTCTTTTCCTAAATAAGAAAATTCTTCTAGCATTTCTTCAGTTGTTCTTAGGTATAAAGGTGCTTGCGTATCTGCATCATCATAACCTTGTCCAGCTTGCAAAATTCTTCTATATATTTCATCTTGTGGGTCCATAAAGTGAACATCACAAGTTGCGCAAACTGGTTTATCTAGTTTTTCGCCTAAGTCAACTATTTTTCTAACAATATTTTTTAAATCTTCATCACTTTGAAGAGTACCATTTCTAACTAAATACTCGTCATTTCCTATTGGTTGAATTTCTAGGTAATCATAGTCTCTAGCTATCTGCTCAATATCTTCATCAGATTTTCCATTAAGTATTGCTTGATATAATTCTCCTTGGTCACAAGCAGAACCTAATATTAAACCTTCTGAATATTTTTTAAATAATGATTTTAGTATTAGTGGTCTTTTGTTAAAATAGCTAACATGAGATATTGAAACTAATCTATATAAGTTTCTTAATCCCACATAGTCTTTGGCTAGAATAATTGCATGGTAACTCTTAAGCTTTTTGAAATTTGCCTTTCCTTCTTCTTCTTTGTCCATTTCTTCTAATGTTTTTATGCCTTTATCTTTAAGCATTTTTAACATTACATTAAATACTTTTACTGTTGTATCAACATCATCTAAAGCTCTATGTGCAACTTCTACTTTAATTCCTAAATTTTCAGCTATTATTCCTAATTTATACTTTTTGTAATCTGGGAATAAATCTTTTGCTAGTCGAAGTGTATCTAAATATGTATTGTCAAATTTTAATCCCATTCTATCACAATTGTATTTTATAAAGCTTGTGTCAAAATCTGCATTGTGAGCAACTAGTACTGAATCTCCAAAAAATTCCAATACTTTAGGCATTATTTCTTCTATTGTAGGTGCATCTTTAACCATTTCATCTGTAATATGAGTTATTTCTTGAACTCTCATAGGTATTGGCTTTTCAGGATTTACAAATGTTTCAAAACTATCTATTACTTCTCCATTTCTAACCTTCATAATACCTATTTCAGTGATTTTTTCAGTTCTAAAAGATATACCTGTTGTCTCTAAGTCAAATACGCAATATGTAGTATCATCCAAAGTTTGACCTTTACTTCTTGTTACTATTGGGTCTTTATCTGGTACTAAGTAAGCTTCAACACCATATATAACTTTTATATCTTTATTATCATATCCTAGCATTTTGTGAGCATCTGGGAAAGATTGAACAACACCGTGGTCTGTTATGGCAATTGATTTCATTCCCCATTTCATAGCTCTTTTTATCAAATCTTTAACCGGTGTTACAGCGTCCATTTGACTCATTTGAGTATGCATGTGAAGTTCGACTCTTTTTACTTCTGCATTATCCATTCTAACTGTCTTTTTAAGTGGTTCGCTTTCAATTACAGTATTTGCAATAATTGTAATTTCTTTTGCGAAATTATCAAAGGCTGCTCTTCCTCCTAATCGTACGCCATTTCCTACTTTTAATTTTGATGACACACGTTTTTTCTTTTCTGGAAGAACAAATATCTTACAAGTTATTGTGCTTGTACCATCATATACATCAAATGAAAATAGGAATTTCCCTGATTTTTTAAGCTCTGTTGGGTCTGGCGCATTTACTATTTCTCCTGCTATTTGTACATCAGATGTATCAACTGAAATATCTTCAACCTTCATTAATGGCTCTTTTATATTTCCGTTTCTACCATAGATTAATGGTGAATCCTCTTCTTCTTCTGGCATTGGAGCTGGTTCACCTTGTGGCATACTTCCGCTATTGCCGTTTTTTCCTCCATTGTAATTTGAGCCATTATTTGCGCCTCCATTGCTTGGGTTATTGCCAAAACTAGATGAAGACTTGTTATAGCCATTTCCGCCTTTTCCAGCTTGACTATTGTTAGAATTTTTCCTACTTCCACTAGGACTTGGATCATTTCTTCCATTCCAAGTATTTGAACTACTACCTGGATTAGTAGCATTTTGTGAATTACTTGCTTTCTCGCTATTTTCTGCTTGAAGAATTTTAGTTTCTTCTACATATTTTTTAATTAAATCTTCGTTCTTTTCTTGGAAAAGTTTTTCATATTCATTGCAATTTTCCTCAATGAAATTAACTTTGTAACCTATTCCATAAATATCTTTTATAAAATTTGATATTTTGGTATTCATTCCTTGCTTTTCAAGAATGTCTTTTCCCTTAACTTTAATATGTATATTTAAAGTATTATTTAATGGCTTAAAGATATTTGAAGTTATAGAAGATTTTTGCGTGCCTTGTGCTATTTCGTCATTTAATGAATTCTCTTTTTCTGGATTTTCAAGCTCGCTATTTCTTAAGAAGGCTCTAGCCATAGGATTTTTACTTGAAAAATACGAAAGAATATTTTTCCATTCTTTGTAAATTGGTGGGTTTTCGTTATCTCCAAGATGAATTTTTAAATCCACACCAGATACATTAAAACGTTTAATTGCGTATTTCTCAAAATTGCTAATTTCATTTATATCTATATAATTATCTGTTTTCAAAAACATTTCTAATCTATTAGTTTTTCTATACAAATTAACATTTTCTATTTCTGCATTTGAAAAAGCAAAACTATTAGAACTATAATCTACAAAAACGTTTTTTATCATTTTAACTTCTGTATTTACTTGATTCATTTTTTGCCCCCCAAAAAACTTTTTTTACGATGGGGACGGTCCTTATTTTAAAAAAATATTATATATTTTTAGCAACAATATACATTCTCTCTCATTTCACGGCGCGGGTCGCTATTCGCTCCAGCTTGCACGTTACGCTCCGCTCCTACGTCGCCTACGCTCACTGAAATGTCGAGAAGTATATTGTTTCTTCAAAAAGAAAATTTTCTAGTAAAGACCATCTATAATTATAACTTTTCCATTAAGGACCGTCCCCATCGTAAAATCACACTATTCTCAATATATCATTGTAAGCTACAAATACTGAAAATACTATTAATATAAAAAATCCAGCTGATTGTATTTTTAGCTCAGTTTCTTGTTTAAGTGGTTTTCTTCTTATTGCTTCTATTATAAGTAGTAAAGCTTTTCCTCCGTCTAAAGGTACAAATGGTAGTAAGTTTGTTATTCCTAGTGAGATAGATACTATTGCTAACAAGTAAACAAACTGTGCTACTCCAGATGTTTGTGATACCATTTGAGATATACCAACTGGTCCCATCATATCATTTAAAGATACATTTCCAGAGAAAAGCTGAACTATGCTATCAAACATGGCATATACAAGGTTACCAGTACTAGATACTGCATAAGATACTGAATTAAAGAAATTTGGTTCTACTACAATCATATATCTTACAATTATCAAAATCATATATGCAATCAGTCCAAAAATAATATTTACAGTCGCACCTGCTACGATTATAGCAAACCTTTTTGGTATACTAGCTTTACTAAAAGAGCCTTCTTTGTCAGAATGCTCTTCTTCTCCCTCCATATTGACAAACCCACCAAAAGGTATAAGTCTAAGTTCATATTTTGTTTCTTTTCCCTGCTTTGACCATATTTTAGGTCCAAATCCAATGGAAAACTCATTAACTCTAACCTTACATAGTTTTGCAACTATAAAATGTCCACCCTCATGGATAATAATTAAAAAACCTAATAAAAATATAATTTTTATTGCAGTTATAATAAAACCCAAAATTGTCCTCCAAATTCATAATTTGCCATTTACAACTCATTTGTTTAATCACAAAATTATATTACTAATTTCATAAAATACTTTTAGTTTTACAATATGCTAAAAAGTATATATGCGAATGGAAGTACAAATATGATGCTGTCTATTCTATCAAGCATTCCTCCATGTCCGGGAATAAGCTCGCTAAAATCTTTTATGTCACAGTATCTCTTTATGCTTGATGCTGCTAAATCACCTATTTGACCAACAATACTTAGTACTGCCATAATACATCCTATTAATAAATAATTTATTCCTACACCCCATATAGTATTACACAAAATAGCAAAAAGTATACCAAGCAATATTGCTCCAACTACTCCGGCGACAGCTCCTTCAACAGTTTTATTTGGGCTAATCTTTGTTAATTTGTGTTTTCCAAAATGTCTACCTATAAAATAGGCAAACACATCACTTCCCCAAGAAGCAATTAATACAAACCATACAAGTATTTTTCCATTTAACCCATTTTCTAAATCCATATTTCTAATTAAAGATAAATAGATTATCATAAGAGGAATGTAATAAATTCCAAGCATTGTAACAGCTATATCTTTAATATTTTTTTCTCCTTTAGATAAAACCAATTCTGTAAATAGTGCTACTAAAGAAAATGGTATTATTAAAACCATTATATACGCAAGTAATCTTTCATCTACAAAATGAGTGAAAGCAATTAAAATGCAAAATATATATCCCAAATACTGTGATGGATTAGCCTTTTTAGTAGATTTGAAACAATGAAAATACTCATACATACTAATGCAAGCTATAATCGCTGTAAAAATATCCATAATGATTGTATTTGAAAATATAAGTATAACAGCAAGTATTGGAAATGCAATTACTCCTGTTATAGTTCTTTTTATTGTTTTAGCTCTTTTTTCTTTTTCCATTTTAAAAAATCCTTCCGCTCGTTGGATACAAATTAGCAATACTACTTTCCAACTCTTCTATGTCTTTTAGAATACTCATCTATTGCTATATCTATATCTTTTGTTGTAAAATCAGGCCAGTATTTATCTAGAAACATAAACTCTGAATAAGTTATTTGCCAAGGCAAAAAATTGCTTGTTCTCAATTCTCCACTTGTACGAATAAGTAAATCTGGATCAGGTAAACCCGCTGTATATAAATTATTTGAAATTGTATTTTCTGTAATATCTTCTATTTTTAGCTTACCTTCTTTAACTTGCTCTGCAATTTTTTGAGTGGCTTTAACAATTTCGTCTCTGCCACCATAGTTAAAAGCAATATTAAACTTAAGACCTGTATTATTCTTTGTTTTTTCTTCCATTTTAATCATTTTTGCTTTTATTTCTTCGGGCATATTTTTGTCTCTATCGCCTATAATTCTAAGCTTAATATTTTCCAAGTCTGCTGTTTTCAAGAACTTATCTAAATACATATTAAGAAGTAGTAAAATTGCCCCCACTTCTTCCTTTGTTCTTTTCCAATTTTCTGTTGAAAAAGCATAAACCGTTAATGCCTCCAAACCTATTTTATTGCAATGCTTTGCAACTGTTTCTAAAACTTCTGCACCTTTTTTATGACCAAAACTACCATCTAATTTATGTTCTTTTGCCCATCTTCTATTGCCGTCCATAATTATGGCAATGTGTCTAGGCATAATCTTTTCTTCCATAATTTAATTTCCTTTAATATTTCAATTTTCAAAATCACTCTTACTGGCTTTTGCCAATAAAAATATCTTACTGCAATTAAAAACTATTATACTGACATTATTTCTTTTTCTTTTTTATCAGCTATTTCATCAATTTTTGCAACATATTTATCTGTTTCTTTTTGAATTTTATCTTCTAATGCTTTTTCTTCATCTTCTGATATTTCTTTATTTTTTAATTTTGCTTTAGCCTCATCCATTTCATCACGTCTAACATTTCTAACAGCCACTTTTGCTTCTTCTGCTGTTTTCTTGACATCTTTAACTATTTCTTTTCTTCTTTCTTCAGTAAGTTCTGGAAACGAAAGTCTAATAACACTTCCATCATTCATTGGATGAATACCAATATCCGCCTTTTCTATAGCTTTCTCAATTTGAGATAAAATACTTCTGTCCCAAGGTTGAATAACTATAAGTCTTGCTTCTGGTACTGAAACACTTGCTACTTGATTAATTGGTGTTGGTACACCATAGTATTCTACTGATACTCTGTTAAGTATGGCTGGGTTTGCTCTACCAGCTCTTATTTCTGAATAATTTGCTTCTAAATTGTCTATAACTTTTTCCATTCTCTCTTGCATATTTTCTAAACTCATATAATCCTCCTAAAATTTATTAAATATCTATATTTTTATTCTTTAGTTATTAATTTTATTTACTTTAATAAATTAAATTTTTAACTACATATAAACTAATTATTATCTACAAAAGTACCTATATTTTCACCTTTTACAGCTCTTATTATATTTTCTGGATTACTCATTGCAAATACAACAAGTGGTATATTGTTATCTTTACATAGTGAAATTGCTGTAGAATCCATAACTTTTAAATCTTTTTCTAATATTTCTTGGTAAGAAACATGATCTAATTTTTTAGCATTTTTATCTATCTTAGGATCAGCTGTATAAACTCCATCAATTGTTTTAGCAACTAGTATTGCATCAACATCCATTTCTGCAGCCCTTAAAGCTGCTGTTGTATCTGTTGAGAAAAATGGATGTCCTGTTCCACAAGCAAAAATTACTATTCTATCTTTATCTAAATGTCTTTCTGCTCTTCTTTGTATAAATGGTTCAGCTATTTGTCTCATTTCAATTGCTGTTTGAAGTCTCGCTTGCATACCTCTTTTTTCAATAGCATCTTGAAGTGCTAGTCCATTCATAACAGTTGCAAGCATTCCCATGTAATCTGCTGTGGTTTTAACCATTCCTTCTCCGTATTTTCCTCTCCAGAAGTTTCCTCCACCAACAACAATAGAAATTTTAACTCCCATATCATGAACTTTTTTTATTGCATCACATATTCCATTCATCGTTTCTTTATCTATACCAACTTTATTATCTCCTGCTAGTGCTTCTCCACTTAATTTTAATAATATTTTTTTATACTTAATATCTTCCAAAGTTACCTCTCCTTTATTGTTCTTTTTACAAGTACTTATGTAAATTTATATTTTTATTTTCATGGTGTATTCTATCATAGAAAAGGAAAAACTTAAATAGATTTAAAGAAAAAAGTTAAGAAAAATATCACTTATTCAGAAATTCTAATATTTTCTAACTTACAATAAAAAGACGGTTAATCCACCGCCTTTATCTGCTTTCTTCTTCCCTTAATCCTCTTTGGCATTTCGATATCAAATTCTTCATTATTTAAAATACATCTTGGATTAAGTTCACTTAATTCATATAATTTATCTCTACCTATTCTTCTTCTGAACTCTTTTTTTATTTCATCCATTCTAGTATAGATACTACCAGCTCTATGATTATCTGTTCCTAAGAAATGAACAGCATCTGCATCTAAAAGTTTATATAATGTTTCTTTAGCTTTCATACCATATCTTCCAATAATACTTGCATAATTACATTGAAGTAAGGCTCCTGATTCTATCCAATCTATTGCAATACTAGGATCATCTTGAATTAATTCGTATCTTTCTGGATGAGCTATAACTGGAATTAGATTCATTTTTGTTAATTTTAAAATAACTTCATCTGTATACATAACTTTTGCTCTTAACGGTAATTCAAATAGCACATATCTACTCTCACCTAAAGTAGGCACAATACCTTCTTTTATCAAATTTGGTAACTCATTAGATATGTATCCCTCTGCACCAATATGGATATTAATGTCTAGTCTCTCTTCTTTAATTTTTTGCATTATAGCATCAATTATAAATGCTCTATCTGTTTTGTCAAACTCATATTCACCTTCTATATAATGAGATGTAGCAAAAATATCTGAAAAGCCTGCATCGCAGGCTTCCTTAATTATTTTAAAGGTTTCTATAATATCTTTTGCCCCATCATCTACACTTGGTAATATGTGTGAATGAGTATCTATCATAAATAGCTTTTCCTTTCAAAATTATTTTAATCTTTATACTTTTTTATACTATCTAATATTTCTCTTGCTTTGTCTGATGGTACTTCTACTTTAGATTTAAATTTTGTACTTCTTATTTCGTCTTGTATTTGTCTTTGGGTATCTTTAATTTTATCGTTTATATATTCATCTACTTCTGTATCATTTCTTTTTATACTTTTAGATTCTTTTTTATTATATTTTTCAAACGAATTCTTTATTTTTAATTCATCATTATTTTCAAAATCACTATCTTCATAGTTTCTTTTTGCTTGTCTTCTTCTTTCTGTTTGCAATACAGGTGTATTTGTGCTAGCGTAATAATATTTTTCCTCATATTTTTTACTAGATATCTCAACTCTATTTAATATTACTCCTGCTATGTTTCCACCAACTCTTTTAATACGTTTTTTTGCATCTTTCAAGTCATCTATTTTTGTATACTTTTGACTTGTAACTAAAATTGTACTATCTACTAATCTAGAAATTATTGTAGAATCAGTAACTAATAAACAAGGTGCACCATCAAAAATTACAACATCAAAATTTTTAGTAACTTCATTAATAAGTTCAATAATCTTATCTGACATTAACAACTCTGATGGATTAGGTGGTATATTTCCAGAAGGTAATAAATATAAATTTTCTACTTCTGTTGGCTTTACGCAATCCATTCCATTTATTCTTTGTCTTCTACCTAAATCATTTATTTCAGATAAAAAGTTAGATAAACCTGGCACATTATTCATTTGAAATATTTTGTGTTGTCTTGGTTTTCTCATATCTGCATCTATAATTAAAGTTTTACTTCCTGATTGAGCAAAAGTCGTTGCTAAATTTGCAGAAATCCAACTTTTTCCTTCAGCTTGTACAGTACTAGTAATAAGTATTGTTTGGCAATCTGCTGCTTTATTCATAAATTGAATATTTGTTCTTAAAGCTCTAAATACTTCAGATATAGGAGATTTAGGATCTGATTGAATTATTATTTCTTTTCTCATTTATTTTCTCCTCCCTCTACCAAATTCATAAACTGGAATTTCAGCAATAACATTTATCCCAATTGCTTTTTCTATGTCACTACTACTTTTTACTGTATTATCTAGCAAATTCGCTAAAACAACATAAATTACTGATAAGACAATGCCTCCAGCTAAAAATAACAATATATCTTTTATATGATTAATATTACTTGGTGCTGTTGGAACTTTTGCATCATCCAAAGGCTTAATATTTTGCATATCGTATAGTTCTGCCACTCTATCTGTAAATACTTGTCTTATTTCATTAGCAATTTTAGCAGCAAGTGTTGGATCAGCATTCTCAACAGATATTTGAATAATTTGTGTATTTGTAGCAGATGTTACTGTTATTTGACTTTTTAATGCTTCAGCAGAAATGTTTAATCCTAAGTTAGAAATAACAGTACTAACTACAGAGTCACTCGTAGCAATTCCTCTATATGTAGATAAAAGTGAATTATTTAATGTGACTTCGCTTTGAGTAACTGCCGATTGTCCTTCTTCAGTTTCTGTATTACTTGTAAGTATTGCTGTTGAAGTTGCAGTATACATAGGATTTACAAAATATGTAGTATAAATGTATCCCATAGCAATACACACAAGTAGTATTATTAGTATACCTATCTTTTTTTCTAAAAACATATGAATTACGTTTTTTAAATCAATCTCTTCTTCCATTCTTGGTTAACCCCTTTTGTATTTTTATTTAATCATAAAATTTCTTATATCTAATAAATGCAATAATTGCAACAATAATTATTATTGATATAACTCCAACTATTGTATAATTAACTCCTGTTTGTGGTATAGGATCTTTTGCAACAGATAAATCTTCAACTTTTTCTATAGTATTTCCTTTTGTTTCATTCTTTATTCCACTTTGTTCATTGTTATTTTCACTATTATTTTGATTGTTATTTACATTTTCATCTTGTTTGTTATCTTCGTCAGTTGGTTTATCTGTATCATCTTTATTCTCACTGTCGTCATCTTCTGTTTTATCTTCGTCTTCCACTGGCTTTTCTGTATCATCTTCTTCATCACTACTATTAATTGTCACTGTAACTTTAGCAGTTAAATTCATATTCTCTATATTTACATTTTCATTATCTTCAGAATCAGTTCCATTAGTTAATGCAAATGAATTTACCTTAATGTCTGTAGTAAAAGAAGCTTTGCTATCTTTAATAGTTAATGTTATTTTAGCTATATCTGTATTTTCTTTAACACTAGATGTATCTAATAAAATTTTTCCTGATTGATTAATGCTTGCAGACCAACCATTTAATCCTTTAATACTTACATTACTAAATATTGTTTTATCATATTCTAAATTTCCTTCTGCTGCCATTGGCCATGTTGTTTCTACATTATTAAAATCTTTTAAGCTTAAAGTAAGATATACTTTTTGTTCTGTAATAGCTTTAGATGCATCAGGTGTTATCTTTACTGTTAAAGAACCATTAGCCGCTTTAACTGCTGAAGCTATTGAAATAATTAACATTAATATAATTGTGCTTACAATAAATTTTAAATTTACTTTTTTCATCTGCTTTCTCCTTTAGTTTAATATTATTTTCTTCATTCCTACTAAATCTTTTATATCTAAACTATCATCTTGATTTGTATCTGCTGCCATCTCTTCAATAGTATCATATTTTGTATAATCTAACAAGTATTTTCTAAGACTTACTAAATCTCTTATTCCGCAATCTCCATCCTTGTCAACATCCCCACTTACTATTAACGTATATTCTTTATTATCATATTTCAAAATATCTCCTGTTGAAATTATATCTTTACTTAAATCTAACTCATTTCCATTATGCCAAATTGTATAATTATTTAAATTAAGTTCTTCTTTTAATGTATTTGCTAAAGTATTATTTGAAATATTGCTAATATATCCATCTTCTATTGTATAATCTTTATTAATATTTGCAATAGTAACTTCAACTGAAACTTTTACCCCTTTAATATCTAATTCAAATATAAACTTACCATTTTCGTAAAATGTGTATTTATTGCTTCCTTCATTATTAGTAATCTTAGTACTATCTCCAATAATTAATGTTACAGTAATATTTTCATTTGTAGGCTCATAAATATCTCTATCAAATTCAACTTGTATCTTTCCTTTTTCTTCTGCTACAAAATTATTTATTTTACTGTCTATAATACTATTTACTATATTAGTTATATATATAATTCTATTTTTATTTAATACGTTTTCATAAACATTATCTGTAGTTATACTGTTATTATATAAATCTCTTATTTTAATTATTATATTCTCTAAAGATCCTATATCTAAATCCAAATTGTTATTGTATTTGTCTATTGTGTTATTTAAATCATTTTTTACTGTATCTAATTCAATACTATCTTCAGTAATATAATAAGAATAAATTTCTTTATATTTATCTGATATGTTATCTAATTTTTCTATCAATTCTAATAATATATTTTCATCAATGCTTATGCTATTATTGTTATATTCACTTACTATTGTGTTAATAAAATTATATAAACATTCATAGCTATATGATACACTATCTTGAGATATAGTGTCAACATTTTGACTTAATTTTCCAATAGCATTTTTAAGTTCAGTATATGATGTATTAATTGTACTATTTCCTAACAAACTATTATATTCATCTTCATTCATAATCTCATCAATAGATGAAATTGTATCTTGTCCCCAATGACTATTTCTGTATTTAATATCAAAGTTATCATAGTATGCTTTTATTTCATCATAATTATCTGAATTTAATATTTCTTCATTTGATATTTCTTCTATTTCTGAGTCTGATAAGTAGTTGAAGGTTGAATTTTGATCAAACCCATATTCTTCTAATATTGATTTATCCTTATGCATATCAGTATCAATAAAGTATATTGTATCATTATTTAAATAATATGTATTATTATCGGCATTTAATGAA
Organism: uncultured Clostridia bacterium; assembly: GCA_944392425.1. Lineage (GTDB taxonomy): Bacteria > Bacillota > Clostridia > TANB77 > CAG-508 > CAG-793. The sequence continues at coordinate 11,808 of CALXWM010000022.1, read as the reverse complement.
TTTTTTAAAGTCTCTTCTTCCGTTCCAGCATCTTTATAATACAAAGCTCTACAATTATAACACCTATTATTAGTAAAATTATTCTTTTCTCCAGAATTTTTTGGTATTATCCATGTTACTAAATTAGCCGGTTGATATTGATCTGGTCTAGATGTATAACCAAATCCTTTACCTTGATTTATAATTATATTATTTTTTATTGAATTTTCTTCAAATTTGCATTTGCTAGTATCATAATTATTGTGGCAAAATATCTCTATTGGGTATGTACAATTAATAAAAATATTATCTTGACAAACATTATTATAAAATCCATCAGTTACATCACTCCCTTGTAGTGTATATGCTGCATCATATATGTTCTTAAATAAACAATTTTGTACTATTGTATTTTTAGAATCATTCCAAAATTCAATTCCATTTCCAAATCTTGTTGTTGCATTTTCATACTGATACGAGCCACCTATATCTTTAAAAACACAGTTTTCTATCAATACATTTTCTATAACACTATCTTTTTTAGTTATACCATAAGCCCCCGTTTCTTGAAAAACAATTCCATTGATTATTGTATTTGAAAATATATTACAAAGTGTAGTTTTCGTTGCCAAAACAATTTTTCCTAATTTCTTATTAGGATTATCCATACATTTTATATATAGATAATCACCATCACAGAAGAAATCATATTCATTAATTAAGTTTTCATAACTATCCTTTCTATTTCCATAGATATTTCCTTTTTCATCCTTAAAAAAGCCAATATTATAAGGTTCCCAAATTTTATTTATATAGCCAACATAATTTTTATCATCTGCCAAATTTATTTTATAAATATCATCCTTTCTTGTCCAAGCCCCTTCATTATATAAAATATTAGCCCCACTAACTATCGGCTTTTCTTTAGTTAAGTCTCCATAAGAAGAAATATATATAACATTGTCTGAATTTGTATTTAAACATTTAAAATATATTGATCCATAGAATGTATCTCCTCTTTTTAGTAAAATTCTATCATTGCCATAGTAAACCTTACTTTTGGCAATTTCTAATGACATTGGATTATTAATATCAATACCTTCTGTAGATGTTCCATCAGCTGAAACATAATAAGTAGTTCCTTTTTTTTCAGTTCCATTTTTAATTTCTTCAGCTTTTTTCTCAATTAATTGCATATTTCTTTGAGCTATTGATAATTTATATTTTTCTTTTACTTTATTCAAATTAATAAATGTAAATATTATTATTATAATCAAAAATGTTATAAAAAGTTTTTTATTTTTCTTTGTAGGTAACATCTTTTCCTCCCTTTTTATTATAACATTTTTTTATTTTGTTTTAATTACAATTATATTATTTTTTTGTAACATTTTTTATTTTACTAATAATTTTATAAGATATCAACTTTTTTTCACTTTTATTAAATAACAAGCAAAATACAAACATATATCCTATTAGTCCCGCAGGAATAACTAACTCGAAAAATTGCCACCATGAATCAACTTTAATAAAACTACTTGTAATTATATAGCAAACAAGTATTATTAAAAAGCAACAGACATTTTTTAAAAATTGTTTAAAAAATGTATTCCATTTTACTCTTAAATTTTTTGCTGCATTTATATTATTAAAGAAAATCACTTTTATACACCAATAAATTGAACTAACTCCCGCTACAGCATATATGCCTAAATTAGTGGTCACAAGTAATATAATTGTTGTTACTGTACTAGCTATACTCATAATCGCAGTGGCAATAACTGGTCTTCTAAGCTTATTTGTTGTAATATCAAGTACAAATAATGTATAATTATTTATACTTACTATATATGGCAATAGTGAAAGAATCGATAATATTTGAATTTGATTAATCTCCTCAAATGTTTTAGAAGGTAACCATAATGTAAAAAATTCAGTTCCAAATGATATTAGACCTGCAACTGGTACTATCATAATTAAAGCAATTATTTTTGTTGAAAAATTAACTGTATTTATTAACTCTTTTATCTTATGCTTGGAATACAATATTACAAATTGTGGACTAAAAATATTTGCCATAGTACTCAAAAGATTCTCAACATTTGTAGGAATAGTTTTTGCTATAGACAATAACCCCATTGCATCAGCGCCAATAAATAAATTTGTAATCAACAAATCCAACCCTGTTAGTAATGTCTTGCTAAGATTATTTATGAAATTCCAAATGCCAGATTTAGTTAAAGTTTTTATACATTCTTTATCATATAACTTCTTACTTATCTTTAACTCAGGAGCTATATCTTTAGTAATTCTTACATTAGCAATTAAAACAAAAGCTGTCATTATAAAAGCTCCTAACGGAATAAAATAAATTTTAGGCGTACATAAACTAAATACAATTATTAAAAAAATTGCTCTAATTATATTACCAATAATATTTCTTATTGCTTCAAGCTCCAACCTATTTTTTACATAAGTTGCAATGGTAAATATTGTACTCATTATAGATAAAATCAAATTTGCAAAAGCCAAAGAAAAAGTAATTTGTACATCCAAAGTTAATTTTTCTGGAACATCAATAAGATTCTGAATATTGATTATCAATACTACTGATATTAATCCTAAAACTATAGACATAATAATATCTATTATAAAAACCGAAGATAGGTATTTATTTGCTTTTTCTATTTTTCCCTTTGTCATTTCATATGTAATAAATCTGCTAGCCATAGAATTAATTATTACTGTAAAAATGTTTGCATAGCTCACAAAATTATTTGCTAATCCTATGAAGCCATAAGCAGCATCGCCTACCTTTTCAGTAATAATAGGGGTAAGTATAAAACTTATTCCTAATTGTAATGTAAAGGATATTATATTTGAGATTAAATTTATTAGTAATCTTTTTTTATTCATTTTCTTATTACCTTTCCTTTTATCTTTGATAATAATATCTTCTTTTTAACTTTTTTATTAATTTTCTTTTTGTTTATTTCATCTAATTCTTCATTGGATTCTTTCAATTTTGACTGCATAAACTTTCTCATATCTTTAGTTAACCATTCTTTTCCATCTTTACATTTTCTATTTCTTAAAATGTCATACGATGGTGTATCCAATTCCGGAATATCACCAAAAGAAAGAAAAGCATGTCCATTATAACAATGTGGCATTGTACAGTTATTTCCTATTGGCAAGAATTTGATTGGTCTATTAATATCTTCATATATATTATCAATTTTTATTCCACAATAACATTGTCTTAAATCTCCTGTAACCAAATTTAAGTATCCACTCCATAATCCCGCATAACAAAATTCGGTCCTTTTTATTCCAAAAATTGACTCTTTAAATTTAAATAAATTTGAGTCAAACTGCTCCCATATCTTTATATAATCTTCCCATTTGTGTTGCGTAAGAGGAGGAATATCTTCAGAATCTTTTCTCCCTATTGTTATATGAGGTAAAGTTCCTAATCTTTCCATAGATATTCTTTTGATATCATCTATATAAGGTTCAAGCTCATCATTAGGTGTTATTTCTACAGTAAAAGAAGCACCTGCATTTTTCATCATATCAATATTATCAAAAAAATTATCTATTATATTCATTCTTTTTAATTCCAAATAGTGGAATGAGAACTTAAAAAATAAATGATTAAGTAATTTTTTAGGAAATTTTGCAATTCTTTTAAATCTATCTGTCAAACTACCATTTGTAACTATCATTACATAATGTCCTTCTTCAAGTATCTTTTCAGTAACATCTATTACTTCTTCAGCAATTAATGTTTCACCTCCTGCACAAAGATTTAACATACATACTCCACCTAATCTTTCTTTAGATAGTGCTTTACCAATATAATCAGGCGAATAAATAAATTTAGCTACTTTATTATTAAATTTCCTATGTTGAGCTATATAACAATATTGGCATCTAAAATTACATGTTTCTGTTGGAATATAACAATCTATAAATCTTTTTATTTTATCCATTTTTTATTCTCCTTTCTAAATCTTTTATTTCTTTAAATTCTATATCTAATGCAATATTTATGTCATTTTTATCTGTGTTTAAAAGATTTTTAACATTATTTTTTATATCATCTATTTTTTCTACAAAAATCATTTTATTTGTCTTCTTACTTATCCATTCATATACGCCTCTTACTTTATAATTGTAATTTCCAATTACAATGCAAGGTGTATTGGTAAGAAACGCAAAAACCATTCCATGTAGTCTATCTGTTATTACTAATTTGGCTTTTTCAAATTCAATTAGCTTCTTTTCAATTTCTTCTTTTCTATTTTTATTTTTAATTCCATAATTCACCACTGTATCAGTATATTTAATATCTAAGTTAAATTGTTTTAAGTTTTTTATTAATGTTTCTTTTACGTTTTCAGTCAATTTTGATTCTACATCTTTACGTAAACATATTAATACACCATCTCTATTCACACAATTACATCTAACTGGCAACGATAAAACAATATCCGGAACCAAAAAAGATTTGGCACATTTAAATTCTTCCTTAATCAATTCAAAAGTTTTATTTTCTCTTGCAAATATTGTTATATCTTTAGCATTGTTTACTAACTTTTTAAATTCTTTTAATTCACTATTTCCAAATAAATCATCTTTAAAATATATTGTTGAAGGAAATACAATAATTTTATGATTGCTAAAATCATTTATAACTTTTTTGACTAAATTTTGTTCATACATCCATTGCAAGCCAATAAAACCTCCTCCAGTAATTGTAATAATAGAATCATTAGATGTATTTCCTTTTATGTAATCTAATATAAATTGAGCCTCATAAGTTGCAATTTCAAAATAATCAATATTGTAATCATTCAACATTTTTTCTTCTGCATAAATTATAGCATGATCCCCCAAATTACCATGTAAAGGGGTATTAAATATTAAAAATTCTATTTTTCCACTTTTTTCACACGATTTCTTATATTTCTTATATTTTTTAATATATTTTAGCTTTTGTAATTTATATTTAATTTTTTTACTTTTTAGAAAAGTCCACATATTAGGTATAAGACAAAACAATAAACTTTTTAGTTTCTTTTTTATATTAATTTCATTATATTTTAGAACATCCATGCAACATTTTCTATACAATTTTAATATTCTCTTTTTAACACCTAATTTATTTTTTATATTAGTTTTATATAATATAGAAAACATATATTTCGAATTATCTAAAAAATCTAATAGAGTAACAATTTTCAACTCATTATTTGTCTTATTTTTATAGAATAAATATCTCTCATAAAAAGCTTCTAATTTATCTAACTTTTTTTCAGAAAATTTACTTCTATTGATACCTTCATCATTTATCCTATAAAAATATAGTTCATCCGTTACAATGCCAATATCCAAATTATTAACTAATTTATATGTCAGGAATTCATCTTCATGGATTTTTCCTTTTGGGAATCTCATTTTTTCAAAAACTTTTTTATCATACAATTTATTCCAAGCTACGACATTAAATCTATGATCTGAAATCATATCTTTTATAAATTCATCATATTTTATTATCTTTTTCCTATCATATCCAGCTCTCTCTATAAAATTTCCATTATCATTCACTAATATTGTTGCACATTGAACAATTTTTGTTTTAAAAGATTTTATAGCTTCATAAAGCTTTTTAATATAATCTTTCGAAATATAATCATCCGAATCTACAAAGGCAATATATTTTCCATTTGAATTATCTATTCCTACATTCCTAGCATCTGATAATCCACCATTTTTTTTATGAATAATTTTTATTCTAATATCTTTTTTTGCATATCTATCGCAAATTTCTCCACTCCTATCAGGAGAGCCATCATCTACTAATATTATTTCTAAATTTTTATAAGTTTGACTAATTATACTATTTATAGATTTATCTAAATATTTTTCCACATTGTATATAGGTACAACTATTGATATTAATTCTTCCATTATATTCTAATCTCCATTTTTTTGATATTTTCCTGTCAAAAAATATATTATTCTTAGTATTATCTTTGTAAAATTCTTATTTTTTGAAAATAAAAATATGATTATATTTTTAACATTTCTTTTTCGTACTTTTTCATTTATTTTCATATATGTTTTATCAAATCGATTTGTAAACATATAGAACTGTTTTTTGTTACCATATAAAGAATAGGTAGCAACTCCTCCATACAAATCGTCAAGAATTTTTTTTAATGCCTTTTTAGATAAATTTTCATCTATTGTTCTAATTAGACTATAGCAAAATTCGTCTGTTGTTAAAATATCTAAATATTTATCAATATTACTAGATTTTTGCATAACGCTTTGTTTATTATGACGATAAAAATATCCTTGATAAGTATCTAAAACTATTTTCTTGGACTTATTAGCAACTTCTAACATTAAATATGTATCTTCTGTATATCTAATATGTGGAAAATAACATTCTAATAATATTTGCTTTTTTACAATCTTTCCCCAAATTGTATACATATATCTTTTACCATCAAAAAAATCATTATATAATTGTCTACTATCATAAAGAATTTCATTTTTTAAGATTTTAATATTTAAATCATCAGTTAGTATACCAACATCCTCGGAATTACAACATATTAAATCCGCTTTTTTACTATCTATTTTTTCAAATAACCTTTCTAAAAAATCAAATGCAATATAGTCATCAGCATCTATAAATGAAATATATTCTCCTCGTGCCTCTTTTAACCCATTTTCTCTACTTCTGGATACTCCTTGATTTTCTTGATGAATAATTTTTATTCGATTATCTTTTTGCTTATATTTATTACATATTTCTAAAGATTTATCTGTTGAGCCATCATCTACTAATATTATTTCTATTTGATTTAAAGTTTGATTAATAATGCTCTTTATACATTCTTCTAAATATTCTTCACAATTATAAATTGGTACTATAACAGAAACTTTAATTTTTTCCACTGCTTTAACTCCCATCATTTATTTTTTAAAAATTTTTTAATTTTTTTTATTTTATTATTAAAATGAACATCTAAAAAGTGAAAACATATTTTAGATTTTTTAATTTTATTAAAGTTTGCCAAAGAAATCTCTTTTTCTTCAATTCTTAAAAATTCATTAGGAATTATTTTAAATCTTTCATCTTTTAATATTCTTTTATCAACTTGCATATTTCTTTTTTGCAGATGAGCATATAAAAATTCTTCCTTCATTAATTTACCATTTTCCACATAATATCTTAGCAAATCTCCTTTATTCCAAACATATAGTGCATTCTTATAGATTTCAGGATAAAATTCTTTTGATTCATAATTGAATAATACTCGTATAAATTTTGTTGGAAAAATTTGAATATTCAATGATTCATCTTTAGTATAAACCTTCTTTTTCTTTTGTAAAAAAATATCATTGACACTAAGTCTATTTTTGCATACTTCATCAAATACCACTATTTCATCAGTTCTAAAAGCTTCTTTGTATAAATATTTTCCGCAATATTTTTCCATAAATAATCTGTTATTATAATAATTATTTTTATACAATTCCATATGTCCAAGGCAAAAAATCTTATCATAATTTTCTAATAAATTATTAGTTAAAAAATTATTAAGATTACCCATTATTGTATCCAAATCGCAATGACCCCAAAACATATAATCTTTTATATAATCTTCAAAAATATATCCAAAAGCAGGTTTATAATCGCACAATTTATATGGTTCATTTAAAGAAATTTTAAAATCAAATTTGCCTTGAATTCTTTTTACTATATCTTCAAAACTACTTTTTATAATTTCTACATTTTTCGGTAATTGATAACTTTCATTATCATCAGTAAAAATCAACCACTTGTACTCTTCGTTAATAGAACACGTTTTTGCAAATATTTCAAAATATTTTGGTAATTTTCCAAAATATAAAATAATAAAACAACATTTTTTCATTAAATTTATTCCTCATCATTTCTGAAATCCATAAGAAATTCTTCTAAATTTTTATATTGTGGGTTATTTTTCTCTAATGCCTGCTTGCATAATTTATAATGACCAGAATCTTCTAATACTTCATCTACGATATTGCTAAATTTCTTTTTGCCTCCATTAAACACAAATACAAATTCTCGTAAAACTTTTTCATCTGGTAATTTGCCATATCTATCAAAATATTTTTTAACAACAATTCTTGCATCTTTAATTTCATTTTTTTTTCTTTTTTCATGATATTCATTTACAGTCATTATTTTCTTAGCAGGATTCCCTGCATACACATAATTATCATCACAATCATGCGTTACAATACTACCAGCTCCAATTATAACGTTATCTCCAATCTTTACGTTTTTTAAAATTATTGCATTCATTCCTATAAAAACATTATTCCCTATATTCACACTTCCAACACTACCAGTAATATATCCATCTATGCCACTTGTTACGCACCAAGAAAAATCATGAGTTAAAATCTTAACCCCTTCAGCTATTTTTACATTATTTCCAATTTCTATCATATATGGATTTTGGATATCAATTAAAGTTTTAGTTGGAACATATATAATACAATCTTCTCCAATTCTAATACCAATTCTCCTTAAATACTTTATATATGTTTCCGAATTATACTTTTCTCTATATATCGCTTTTTTTATTATTTTTATAAAATTCATTTTTCCTCCTTTTGTTTATTTATATCACTGTAAGATACTAGAATAGCAACCATCCCCCAAAAACATATATTAATTGTTATTTCTATTGAAGATAAAATTAAGAATATGTATATACACATTAATATTGGATATGCTAAAATTTTTTTATTTGCATTTTCAAACATTTTTACCACAATAATTATTAAAATTGCTGACATAATAGTCCCTAAAGCTCCATATTGAAACATTGACTCTAAAAATCCATTTTGAGTATTTGAAGCGGCTATAAGCTTCATCAATAGTTCATATGAATTTCCCAAGCCATACCCTAGCCAAATTTTTTTTGATATAACACTCCATACATTTTCATATATAACCGTCCTTCCAGTCAGAGTTAAGCTTCTATTTAGTGTTCCTGTTATAAAATCACTTACATAACTATTATTCAATAAAGATTTATAAGTAATCCAAAAAGTACCACTAATCAATAATAATAAAAGTAAAATTTTTATATTAAAAATTTTTACTTTTACTCTATCTGGAATAATAAACAGTAAAATTAATAAAATATTTCCTATAAGAGCTGTACTACAATCTACAAAAATTGATGCCATAATTGACCAGAATATAAACATATATATAACTTTATTGTACTTTGATTTTTTTAATCCTTTATAACTTATATAAAAAACTATTAGCATAATATGCATATATGCAACTGTAAATTTATCTCCTAAGAAATAATTACTATCATGTTTTAAAAATAATTCTGGAAATATTATACTTATGAAATCATTTAATAAACAATATATTATCGACAAAATCACATAAATCTTCATGACTTTTTTTACTACATCTATTTTTTTTAAAAATTCAAATACTAAGAAAGTTTCAAATATTTTGGAAGCATATATTATTCCTCTATGAAAATTCAACACATTATATAAAGAAGAAATACATATAATTATGCAAAATAAACTCATTACTATATTAATTTTTAAATTTTCTTTAAATACTATTTTAACTTTATATAATAAAAAAATTGCAACAAAAAACATAAATATATATGTAATTATATTATATAATTGCAAATAAGCTATATTTACAAATATAATATGATATAAAATTATTGAAATAATAGTATATATTTTTACCTTCATAAGTATTATTTAATGATATAAATCACTATCTCCTTTCACTTATTCAAAACTTATTTAGTCTCACTTTTTACTTTTATTTTTAAAACTAAGTAACACAAAAAATACATTTTATTCTTTAAAATAATAAACAAAATTTTTCTAAATATATTTTCATATTTTAAATTAACATTTCTAATAACACTTTGTAATAAATCATCAGAAATTATTTTTTTTACCTCATCTTGTTGATTTTTTACACTTATATCTGACGAAACTATTAGTTTTAATGCACCAATTGAATTATTTATAAATGGGTATTTAATCCTATCTTTTATTATTTCATTATAGTTTAATTTTTTACATAACTCTATGCATTCATTGTAAAAAGTTTTTATTCTATCATATCGATCACTTATAAAAGTATGTGTTAGAGAGTTAACATTTGTACAATAATAATAGTAAGTTTTATTAATTATTACTACTTTTTTTACATATCTGTATAACTTTAATAGTGAATAAACATCTTCTGAAATTATTTTTCTTTCAGAAACAAATTTCCAATTAACTTTTTTTATTAATTCTAAAGAAAATAATGCACCCCATGCACTCATTATTAGATTATTTTTATTTTTTTTATTTGGATCATTAGAAATTAAATTAGGCAAAAAATCATCTAATATTTCATCATCAATATATATATTCTTTTCCATATTTGGAATAACCTTTTGAACTACTTTTCCAACAGAATTAACTTTACAAAATCCGAAACAACAAATATCTGCTTTATTCTTTTCTATTTGATTGTATGTTTCCTTTAACGTATCTTTTTCAATATAATCATCGCTATCAAAAAAACATATATATTTACCTGTTGCATTATTAATTCCAGTATTTCTAGCCATTCCTAATCCTTCATTTTTTTTATGAATTACTCTGATTCTACTATCCTTTTTGGCCCATTCATCGCATAATTTTGGACAATTATCTGTAGAACCATCATCTATTATTATTATTTCAATATCTTTTAATGATTGTTGAACTACTGTTTTTAAACATCTATCTAAATATTTTTCGACATTATAAACAGGCAATATCACACTAATTTTTGGCTTTTTATTCATTTTTAATTCCTCCTATACTGTGACTATAAATTTTCTCTGTTTTTTTTATGATATTATCCCAATTATATTCATCTGGCAAATCATTATAATTTTTTTCTTTATAACTTTTTTTATTTAAAATCTTGTCTATTTTATATCTTAAGTCTAATACATTTCCTTTTTTAAAAACAATAACATTTTTTGGTGCAATTTGAGTATTTTCATCTATATCACTTACTAAGCACCTACAACCATAACTCATTGCTTCCAAAAGGGATAATGGCATTCCTTCTATATCACTAGGTAAACAATATAAGTAACAATTACTATACAATTCTTCTAATTCTCTACCTTGCACAAAACCTGTCATAATAATATTATGATTATCTTTTATCATTTCTTTTATTTTATTCAAATAATCATTTGTATGACTAGCTCCTCCGGCAATTACAAGTTTTTTATCTGTGTCAATTTGTTTATATGCATCTATTAAATAATGTAAGCCTTTTTCTGGAACAATTCTTGCTAAAAATAATATATAGCTGTCTTTTTCTAGACCATATTTTTCTTTAATAATTTTAGGTTCTCGTATAACTGGTTTATTAACTCCATTTGGTATAAAATTTGTATCTCTGTCATATGTATCTTTAAAATATTTTTGTATATTTTTAGATAATACTATAATTTCATCTGCATATTTTGCAGCAATTTTTTCTCCAAACTTAATATACTTTGAAGCTAGTCCTCCCCATTTGGATCTTTGCCAGTCCAATCCATGTATTGTTGCAACTGTACGAATTCCAAATAAATGAGGAAGCCATAACATAGCACATGAACCCTCTGCATGAAAGTGTATTAGTTACTGTTTAATACTTTTAAATAAAAAATTAGAGCTTTCTCAGTTTTGAGAAGGCTCTTGAAGATTTTAAAAAGC
>CALXWM010000021.1 GCA_944392425.1 uncultured Clostridia bacterium | reverse complement strand
AGTCCTCAAAAAGCCTGAAATATCAATAATATTATAAATATTAAATATATTGATAATACATAAGCAGCTACTTCATGCGGCTCGGGCTTGAAATATAAGAATTGCCATGGCAAGAATGCATAGAAACATTTAACCGGTCAGAATTTCCGACAGGTTTGAATAAATCTAAAATTAAAGAAAATTATTTTACATTTATATAATGATGTAGAATAATTTTCTTTTTTATGTTAGGATATTTTTAACGATGTTCCAACTAAATTAAACATTAAAATTGTCTAAATATTAGAAACTAAAAAAAGGGAGGTATATATGAAAAAAAGTGTAAAAATCGTTGGTATTATATTAGGAATAATTATTCTTTTAGGAATTATATTTTTTGCCATTGATTATAATAGGGCTAAAAATAATGAACAACCAATGCTTTGCGTACAAATTGATGAAGCAAATGATGGAGGTACAAAGATATATTTAGGCTTGGGGTATAAAGTGATTGATTTTAATACTCTATCTGGTTTTGATGATGTAAAAATTGGCACTTGGCTTATGAACTATGAGGATTTTAATGATGAAATTAAAAAATATAATGAAGAATTTGAAAAAAAGCAATACTTAGAAGAAAAGAATATTAGTTTAATAGTAATTTCTGAAGTTGGATATAGTTCAGCAAGACCAGCTAAGTCTTATACTTTAAAACTAGACGAAATGTATACATTAGCTAATCTTATAGACAGTTTAACTTTTTCTAATCCTAACGAAACTTGTGATGGCCTAAGTAATTACGTAATAAAATATAATAATGGTGATATGACCTATGGAATTGAGGTATATGATGATGTAACTCATATTGTAAGAAATGGTGGAGGAGAAGCGGTTCTAAATGATGAACAAAGAGAGCAGGTAAATGAGTTATTAAGGAAAGTGTTTTAAAAAAGAGCGTCGTATGACGCTCTAACTTTTATAAACTATCTGTCCAGTTTTGAATATCTGAATCTGATGGATTTGACCTAAAACGATGTCCTTCAAGCCAATTTCCACCATTTGCTTCTTCTGCTAGTAATTCTCCGCTTCTACCTAAACCAGAAGATGATGATGTACAGAATGGAATAACAGTTTTTCCATTGAAATCATTTGCTTTAACAAATGTATCTACTGGCCATGCAGATGGTGACTCTGATTTATTAAATGTTGCTATAAGAGAACTTAAAGAAGAAACTGGAGTAAAGAATGTTAAAGTTATTGGAGACAGCCCCTTATCTTTAGAAATAATGGGAGTAGATGGACATATTAAAAGAGGTAGATATGTTTCTTCTCATGAACATTTAAATGTTACATATTTGATGGAAGTGGATGAAAATGAAGTTACTAGAATAAAAGAAGATGAAAATAGTGGGGTTAGATGGATTAATGTCGATGAAATAAAGGATGCTGTAACTGAAAAATGGGTTTTGGAAAAAATATATAATAAAGAAATCAATAAAGTAAAAGAATATCAAAAACAATCAAAATAAATAAACTTGCAAAAGTGTGATAATTTTTTTAAAAGCACTTACAAAAATGTGACTTTTCATGATCAAATACTTGCAAAAGTGTGATTTGATGATATAATATAAGTAACATTATATTATAAGAATGGAGATGATAAATTTGCAGAGATTTATTTCACAAGAATTAATAAAATGGAAAAATAGTCGATATAGAAAACCTTTAATATTAAAAGGTGCTAGACAAATTGGTAAAACATATATTTTAAGGGAATTTGGAAATGACAATTACGAAGACGTTGCCTATTTTAACTTTGACCATGATGAAGATTTATACAATCTATTTGAAAAGACCAAAGACCCTAAAAGAATTCTAGAACAATTATCATTTGTACATGGTAGAGCAATATTACCAGAAAAGACATTGATTATATTTGATGAAATCCAAGAATGTCCTAATGCATTAAATAGTTTAAAATATTTTAATGAAGAAGCAAATGACTATCATATAGCATGTGCCGGTAGTTTATTAGGAATAAGATTATCACATACTTCTTTTCCTGTTGGGAAAATAGAATTCTTAGATATGTATCCTATGACTTTTAGCGAATTTTTAATTGCTGATGGACTTGAAAACTTAGTAGATTATATGAAATCCGTTAATAAAATTGAAACTATACCTGATATATTTTTCAATATACTTGAAGAAAAGTTAAAAACATATTTTATTATTGGTGGAATGCCTGAAGCTGTAAGCTCTTGGGTAAATGAAAAAGATATTGATTTGGTAAATAATATTCAAGAAAACATTTTAAAGGCTTATGAAAGTGATTTTTCAAAACATGTTCAAAATACGGAAGCCAATAAAATTTCTTTAATATGGAATAGTATTCCATCACAATTAGCTAAAGAAAATAAAAAGTTTTTATATCAAACAATAAAAGAAGGTGCACGAGCAAGAGAATATGAAGGAGCTTTAAATTGGCTAAATGATGCAAATCTGATATATAAAATATATAATGTAACTAAACCAGATTTTCCTTTAAAAGCATATAATGATTTAAGTTGTTTTAAAATTTATATGAATGATGTTGGACTATTAAGAAAAATGTCAAATCTAAATAGCCGAATTGTTTTAGATGGGAATAAGTTATTTGAAGAGTTTAAGGGCTCTTATACTGAGAATTTTGTTTTAAATATGCTATGCAAAATTACTGATGGCATTCCTAATTATTATACTTTTGACAGGCACGAAATAGATTTTATTATACAGCATGAAAATAAAATTATACCAATAGAAGTAAAGTCAAATAAATCTACTAATAATGTTAGTTTGACTAGATATAATGAAAAATATAATAATGAACTTGCAATTAGGTTTTCTATGAACAATTTAAGTAAAGATGGTAAAGTTTTAAATATTCCTTTATTTATGATTGAATATTTAGAAAATTTGATTGGATAATATAATGAAATATTTTTAAAAATTAAGAAGAATAATTTTGGAGGCCTATATGAAACTTACAAGCAATGATGCTTTAAATATGCTTGAAGAAATAAGAAAAGAAGTAGAAAATGACCATTGGATAGACCATTCTATTTGTGTAGGAAACTCAGCAGGAAAAATAGCTGAAAGTTTGAAACTTGATGTAGATTTTGCTAAAACTTTAGGTTATATTCATGATATAGGTAAAAAGATAAATGGTCCTAAAAATCACAGTGTTAATGGTTACTATTAAAAGAAACATATAAGCTAAAAGAATATTTTGACAGTAAATTGGGTGTTAATGTTTATGATTTGTTTCCAGAAATAAAGGAGAATTTGTAATAAAGAGGTTTAATAAAATGGATAAAAAATATAAAGTAATAACATTATGTGGCTCAATTAAATTTAAAGAAGAATTTTTTAAAATGCAAGAAAAACTTACTCTAAGTGAAAATATAGTTTTAACTCCTAATTTTTTTCAAAGCATTAAAAATGAGAAAATCAACAAGCAAACAAAAAAGATGTTAGATGGAATGCATAGACAAAAAATAGATATGTCAGATGCAATTTTTGTTATTAATGTAAACGGATATATTGGAGAAAGCACAAAAAATGAAATAGAATATGCCAAATCTAAGAATAAAGAAATTATATATTTAGAAAATTGATATATTATTTGGAAATTTTAAAAAATGTATATCAAAACTCTTAAAAATTGTATATCAAATTCCTTAAAATTTGTATATCACTATAGATATTAGCTGAATAATATGATATACTTTATTGAGTAAAAAATTAAGGAGAATTACATGTTAGACATAGATGAGGTATCAAGGCAAATTAATAATTTAAAAACAAAGCTTTCAGATTTAAAAGAATCGATGAAACTATCTGAGGTAGAAGAAGAATTAGCAAATTTAGAAAATCAAACTTTAAGTCAAGACTTTTGGCAAGACACAGAAAACCAAGCCAAAGTGCTATCAAAAATATCTTCTTTGAAAAAGAAGGTTACATTATTCAAGGATGTAGAAAATGACTTAAATGCTACTCAGGAAATCTTTGATTTAGTTGTAGAAGAAAATGATAATAATTTAGAAAAAGAA
This sequence comes from uncultured Clostridia bacterium, assembly GCA_944392425.1. Lineage (GTDB taxonomy): Bacteria > Bacillota > Clostridia > TANB77 > CAG-508 > CAG-793. The sequence continues at coordinate 22,537 of CALXWM010000021.1, read as the reverse complement.
ATAACTGATGCACTTAAAAATTTAGAAAATAAAATTAATGAACTTGAAATTTCCACACTTCTTTCTGGCAAATATGATGCGAATAATGCAATAATTACAATTCATCCAGGAGCAGGAGGAACAGAAGCTCAAGACTGGGCTGAAATGCTTTATAGAATGTATACTAGATGGGCAAATGCAAATGATTTTAAAGTAGAAGAATTGGATTATTTAGATGGGGAAGAGGCAGGACTAAAAAGTGTTACTTTTCAAGTTTCAGGAGAGTATGCTTATGGCTATTTAAAAAGTGAACATGGAGTTCATAGATTAGTTAGAATTTCTCCGTTTGATAGTGGTGGAAGAAGACATACATCTTTTGCCTCAGTTGAAGTTTTACCTGAAATAAATGAAGACGAAGATATATATATTAATCCAGATGACATTAAAATGGATGTTTTTAGGTCTTCTGGTGCAGGAGGACAACATATAAATAAAACATCTTCAGCAGTTAGACTTACTCACATTCCTACTGGAATTGTCGTTGCTTGTCAAACTGAAAGAAGCCAATTTCAAAATAGGGATACAGCTATGAAAATGCTTAAGTCCAAATTATTAGCATTAAAAGAAAAGGCGAATAAAGAAACAATAGATGATTTAAAAGGCGTTCAAATGGATATTGCATGGGGAAGTCAAATACGTTCATATGTATTTTGCCCATATACCTTAGTAAAAGACCACAGAACTAATTATGAAGTGGGGGATGTACAAGGTGTTATGGATGGAAATTTAAATGGATTCATTTTTGCATATTTAAAATATATCGCAAATAGCGAAAATCAATAATTAGGCAAAAATATTATGGGAGAGCAAAATTATTTTGATAATTACTTCACAAAAATATTTTGTTGTGTTAATATATATGTATAAAATTTATGCTTAATTTTCACGCGTAAATATAAAAACAAAGGAGGATTTATTTATGGAAAAATACATTAGAAAACTAGGAAGAAACTCAATTATACTTTCAATTGTATTATTAGTATTTGGACTATTTATGTTTACAAGACCAATTAGCACCATAAATGTACTTATGATTGTATTTGGAGTTATACTTGTACTTGATGGCCTTGTTCATTTAGTTTCATACTTTTCTATTAAAAACGATTACAGGTTTTTTAGCGGTGAATTGGTACAGGCAATAATTTATATTATTTTAGGATTTGTTTTAATGATTAACTATTATAATGTAAGTTATTTATTACCTATAATACTAGGAATTTGGATAATAGTAGATAGTATTTTCAAACTTCAAATATCTATGAACATAAGAGATATTTATGATAGCCATTGGGGAGTACTACTTGCAATGTCAATTTTAACAGGACTTTTTGGAATGATAGTGCTATTTAATCCAGTTGAGTCTTTAGAATTACTTACAAGAGTTTGCGGAGCAATATTAATGATAGTAGAGCTTATATCTATATTTGAAGATATTTCTATAATTTCTAGAGTAGGTAAATTTGAAAAACTTGAAAAAGAAATTAAAAAAGAATATACAAATGCAAAAAGTGGGAAGTAGATCCCACTTTTGTTTTTAGATAATTAAAAATTCACAATATATGTTTCTTTCTTATTTCACGGCGGAACCACTGCTACACAGTTCACTTCTTTCCTTCGTCGTCTTCGTTCACCTGAAATATCAAGAACATATATCATGAATGTTATTATATTCATAACATAATTGGCTCGATTTGTTCTCCATTTAATGCATATTCAATTGTTTTGGTAATATATTCTTCATCAAAAACAATTGATCTTGGTTTAGTAATAGGGTTATCTTGTCTAAATGGAACAAAATAATAATTTCTTCTGTTTAATAATGTACCTATGTTCTTAGCACTACCACTTAATGCATCATTGGTAGAAATGGCTATAATCAAAGGATTCTCATTTCTTAAATGAGATTTTGCAGCCATGGTAACAGGAGTGTCTGTAATACCGTTTGCAAGTTTTGCTATAGTATTTCCTGTTGCAGGAGCAATAATCATTATATCAGTCATTTTCTTTGGACCAATGGGTTCAGCTCCTTGTATAGTATGGATAATTTTGTTTCCAGTAATTTCTTCAATCTGAGCTATAAAGTCTTCAGCTTTACCAAACTTGGTATCTAATTCATACGCATTGAACGACATAATAGGAATGACTTCAGCTCCTTCTTTAACAAGTTCTTTTATTTTAGGAATCGTCTTGGAAAAAGTGCAAAAAGAACCTGTTAAGGCAAAACCAATTTTTAAATCTTTAAATTTCATATACCTCCTTTTTGAAAATTTTATTGTAAAAGTTACATTATAATATAATTTTTGAAGTTGTATATGTAATGTAACTTACTTATTACTATAATATGAATTTACATAATGAAAAGAGAATGGTTTGGAATTAAAAAATAATTATTTTAAATAGAGAAAAGACATAATACATGTTGAACACACATTATGTCTTGATGGGGCTATAAATCTATTTCGTTTTAAAATCAGCCAAAGGGTTGCTTTCTACAGTATTACGAACCTGCTCATTATCAACGTGAGTATATATTTCAGTTGTTGATATACTTTTATGTCCTAAAAGCTCTTGCAAAGCTCTTATATCACCAGTTCCGTACTTATACATTAAAGTTGCAGCAGTATGTCTTAATTTGTGAGTAGAATACTTAGTAGTATCTAAACCAGCTTTTTGCAATTCTTTTGCAACAACGTTTTCTACTGTGCGCTTACTAATTCTTTGCCTGTAACTACTTAAAAATAAAGCTTTATCTGAATTTTTATTGTCCTTTTTAACACCTTCTTTTGGTCTAACTTGTAAATAAGATTTAATCGCATCTATGCAAGCTTTATTTAAATAAATAGAACGTTCTTTGTTACCTTTACCAATTACAGTCATTTTTTGATCGTCAAACTTAATGTCTGCAATATTTATTCCTACAAGTTCAGATAAACGAAGCCCACAATTTAAAAATAGGGTGATTATAGCGAAATCTCTTTCTTTATTTTTGTTTTCTTCATCTACAAGTGTATTACCTAAAAGCTTTTGACTATCTTCCAAAGTTAAATATCTAGGCAATCTCTTGTTTAACTTAGGTGTTTCTAAGTTTTGTGCAGGGTTATTTTTTAAAATTTTTGAAGTTATAGTTAAATATTTAAAAAATATTCTAATAGTAGAAATTTTCCTTGCACATGTTGCAGGACCGCATCTACGATTAATAGAAAGGTATGAAACAAAAGCGTGAATGTCTTTTTCTTGGATTTCAGATAGCTGGTCTAAAGAAAAATCTTTTATGGTTATTTGATTAAATTCTTTTTCTTTTGTTAAGCCAAAATGATATTTCATATATCTTATAAACATTGTTAAATCACAGTTGTATTGATTAACTGATTCTGGTGATTTATTTTTATATGTTAATTGATATTGCAAAAATGAATTCAAATATTCTGGGTTGTTTTCTGTGTTTATCATAAGTTTACCTCGTATATGCTTTCATGGTTTGCTATTATTAAATTGTAATTAAAGCATAATCTTTCTTTATTTTATAAAGTATTATATACTAATAAACTCAAAAAATAAATAGTTATAGAGAAAAAATTTCACGCAACTTTCAAATTAATTAAAATTGTGATAAAATATTAATTGCAAGAAAGAGAGGATAAAATTGATGTGTAATTATTTAGACTGTAGAAATGAAATAGATGATAAAAAATTACAAGAAGTAGCAAATATAATAAGACAAGGCGGAATTGTAGTATTTCCAACAGAAACAGTTTATGGAATAGGAACAAATGGATTAGATAGTAAATCAATTTCAAAGCTTTATCATGTTAAACAAAGACCATTAAATAAACCAATAAGTTTACTTGTATCTAGTTTAGAAATGGTTAAGGCAGTTACTGAAAATATTTCTGATATGGAATATAAATTAATGGAAAGATTTTTTCCTGGTCCACTTACAATCATTTTAAAGAAAAATAAAGCAGTACCAAATAATTTAACAAATAATACAGACACAGTTGGAATAAGATTGCCTGATAATATAATTGCTAGAAAGCTTATAGAATATGCAAATGTACCTATTGCAACACCTAGTGCTAATATATCTGGCAAACCTTCTGGTATAAATATTCAGGATATTATAAAAGATTTTGGAGATAAAGTAGATTATTATATAGATGGTGGACCTAGCAAACTTGGTATTGGTTCTACTATTGTCAAAATTGAAGATAATAAGCCATTAATTTTAAGAGAAGGAAGTATAAGTGAAAGTGAAATACTTAAGGTGATAAATTAATCTAGAAAATGATAAAAATAGAAAAACATATAAATTATTGATAAAAATGAAAATTTTTAAACTTAAGATTGGCTAAATATAGACAAAAACATAAGTTCTATAGTATAATTATAGTTATAATTTAAATTTAAGGAGGAATATTATGATTGATTTGCATATGCACACAAACAATTCGGATGGTTCAGACACCACAGAAGAATTAATAAAAAAGGCTGAAAATTTGAAATTAAAATACATTTCTATTACTGACCACGATAATCTTCATGCTCACGAAGAAATAAGAGAAGAACACCTTGAAAAACTTTTCTCTGGCAAAATAATTACAGGAATTGAAATAAAATGTATTTACAAAAAAAGAACCATTGAAGTATTGGGATATAAATATGACTTAGATAAAATGAGCGCATGGGTAAAAGATTTTTACAAAGATAAATCAAAAGAAGTATTGCAAAAAAAGTATTTTAACAAAACATATGATGCATGCAAACAACTTGGATTTAAATTAACTGAAAAAGATAAAATTGATTGGAATCCTAAAACAGACTGGGCAAGTTTTACCATATATTCTGACCTAAAAAAATATAAAGAAAACGAAGGTGTTTATGCAGATGATATTTTAAATGATTTTACTACATTCAATAAAAAATACTGTGGTGATATGAATAGTATTCTGTATATAGATAAAAGTGGTGATTATCCTTCTTTAGAAACTGCCATAAAGGCAATTAAAGATGCTGGTGGACTAGTTTTCATAGCACATGCATTCATATATAAGGCTATTAAAGACAAAGAAGCTTTTATAAATGACCTTATAGAAAATTATGATATAGATGGCTTTGAATGCTACCACAGTGAATTTACAGATGATCAAATTAAGTACTTGTTAAACATAACTAAGGAAAAAGGGCTACTAAGAAGTGGTGGAAGTGATTACCATGGAATTAATAAAGAAGGCATTAATATGGCAACTGGTAAGGGCAATTTGAACATTGATGAATCTTTAGTTGAAAATTGGATATAGAGGTTGAATATGAGTAATAATATTGAAGTTATTGAAATAATAATGCAACAAAAAATTGCAAAATTTATTAAAGAAAATAGAAATATGGATAAAAAGAAGCTTATTGAAACTTTAGAAAAAATGTTGGATAAGAAGGAAGAAATGTACTATATGGATGAAAAAGAATTAAAAGAAGAATTGAAAAGAGTGGGGAATTTAAATGATTAATTATGAAAGTTATAAGTTAGATGAAGAAGATATAAAAGTGGGAATAGAAGATTTTTTTACACAATTATTAATTGAAGCAAAAAAAATGAAAAAAGATGCCAAAAACTTAGAAGATTTAGCATCAGACAAGCCAACCATTATATATTTAACAGGTCAACCAGGTTCTGGAAAAACCACATTGGGAAAATATTTACAGATGCAATTAGCACAACAAGGAAAATGTGCTGTTGAAGTAGGTTCAGATAAAATTGCAACATATCATAAATATTATAATGAACTTTTAAAACTATTACCAAATGAATGTTATTCTCTATCAAGAGAGTTTGTTAAACCTGCAAAACCAGTTATATTTAATAAATTAATTGCAAATAAGCTTAATATTTTAAGAGAATGCTCATTAACAAAAGGTGAAAAAGATTATAATGGTATGCAAAAATTTATAGATAGTGGATATGAAGTTGATATAAATATTATGGCTGTAGATAAGTACGAAAGCTTTTTAGCATGTACTGAAAGAGACATAAAATTAATGGAACTGGGATTCGACCCAAGACCTGTTGCTAGAGCAAATCATGACAGAATGTATAGCCCTTTACTTCAAGAATTAATTGAGATACAAAAAAGAGGCCTAAGTACCCGAATTAGTGTATTTACTAGGGGATGTAAGTCTTCCATTCATCCGCACTTGGCTTGGTCTACTGGAGATAATAAATATCAAAATGCACATGAAGCAATTATTTCTGAACGAGCTAAAGAAAGAAAAATCTTATTCCAAAAACCTCAGGAATATCTTCAAAGAATTTCAGATGCTAAGCAGTCAATTAGTTTAATGATTACAGAAAAAAGATTAAGAAATAATTACTTAGAAGGTTTGGATCAATTAGAAGCTGAATTTGTTAATGAATTGGCTTTTGAAAGAAATGCATAAATAACTAAAATATTATAATTATAAAGATATTCAAGAAGCGTTTGATAAATATACCCAAGAAGGTGGAATCTCAGGTTCGTACATTTATAAAATTCAAGAAGAAAAATATCAATACATATCTGATGTTTTTTATAGATTATCTATGTAATGCATTTGCCTTCTATAAAGTCAAGAGATATGATATAAAAGGTAAAAAATATTTAAGTACACAAGATAAATATTACTTAGCAGATCACTCATTTAAATATGCCATATTAGGAACAAATAATATAGACTTTGGAAGAACATATGAGAATATTGTAGCAATAGAATTGCTAAGACGAGGATATAAACTATATGTAGGGACTATGTACCAAAAAGAAGTAGATTTCATTGCTAAAAAGCGTAATGAAAATCTTTATATACAAGTATCTGATTATATTGGTGATGATAGCACTTTGAAAAGAGAAACAACTCCACTACTTCAAATAAGAGATGCATATCCTAAGATAATAATAGCAAGAACAAGACATGAAGATTATCAATATGAAGGAATTCAAATATATGATATTGCAAATTGGTTAGCAAAATAGTAATTTGTAAGGAGGATTAAATAAATGAAAAAAAATATAGTTATATGTATTATTATAGCACTGGTGTTTGGGGTTATAGGTTTTATAATCGGACTTAACTTTAAAGATAGCTTTGCACTAGACAAAAAGGAAAAGGATTTAGTTGGGACATATAGGACACAAGATTGGAATGGAAAAGAAGGAATTATCGTTTTAAATAAAGACAAAACTTGTGTACATCCTTTGGGATATACAGGTACTTGGTTTATAGAAGATGACAAACTTTATATGGATGTAAATTTTCCAACGATAACATCTAACAAAGAAAAAACAATGTTTTATGAGACTTTTGAAAAAACTGAAAAGAAAAAAATAGAGGTTTTAGTTGTAGAAAAAGGACTAATGCTTTCATCTAAGTTTTTTGAAAAAATATAACATCTAGCAAACAACTTACAATTTATAAAGGAGAATATTAAATAAATAATATTCTCTATTTTTTATCAAAGCAAAAGCAATAAGAAGGGAAGAGGTGACTACCTAATTTTCTAAAAATAATGATATAATATTAATAAAAAATAGACAGGACTGTAAAACAATTTTTAGAAAAATATTATAATAAATTAAATTTAAGAATTTTATGAAATGTTTAAATTATTAGATTTTTATACAAATATTAAAAATTTCAAAATCGAACATTTGAACATTTAAAATATATTAGAAATTATTTTATTTAAAATCAATTTTAAAATAAATTTATATTAATAATATGTAATTTATTAAATTATTTATAAGTAAATCTAATAAAATTAAATATTATAAAATAAATTTAATAATAAAAAATCTTTCATAAAAAGTTATTTAATATAATTATAATATATTAAGCCTTAAAATCGTTTTTAAGACGTTTTAATTATAAACTTAACAAGTTATATGTCCAATTTATATAAAATATTACAAGTGATATATATATAATATATAGAAATACTCAAAAAACAGCTAAATATCAATACTTTGAGAAAATGCTAAAAAGTGCCGAAAATACGACGCACGAGAATCGATTTTAAGGCGTTTTTATTTTTTAGACATATAGTTTCATTACCGCAAAATAAGGCTAAAATTAGAAATATGACAAAAATCAATTTTAAGACATTATTTTATTAAAGTAATGAAATTATATATAGATGATAATTTTTTATAGATATTTACCAGCTAAAAGGTTAGAAAAGTTATTTGATTTTTTTATCATTAGAAGCTTTATTTAAATATATAAATAATTTATTATATGAAATTTATATTTTTTTAGAGCCATACATACCAATAGACAATATCTTTTGGTGTGTATGGCTCTAGTAAGAAAATTAGAATTCCAAAGAATGTTTGTGTTGAATTTGTTTTAACGTTTCAGAAATACAATCAATTCTATCTTTAATTGTACTTACTTCAGATTGAATTCCTTCATAGGTCTTAAGCATTTCAGAAGCCTTTTGCTCAATATACTCTCGAATTTTCTTTTGATAAATTGCATACCTCCTTTTATAATCTTCCCAATCAAGTGACGGGTATATTTTATTAATGGCCTGATTTCTTATCTTACTTGTATCATATTCTTCAGAGTATCTGTAACTGTCTTCAGGTTCTCCATAAAGTTTAGAAACTTTTCGATTTGATTCGACTAATTTTGTTGACAATGTTTCTAATTCTTTATCGATTGTATCAAGAGCTTGCAATTCATTTGAATCTTTTAATATATACGTTTGTAACATATAAACCTGCTTTTTCAAAGCAGAAATAAGAGATTGTGATATAAACAATTTATGCTTTAACGAATTGTAAGCTCTACGCAATTTTTCAGTATTAAAAACATCTCCTTCCTCAAGTTTAAAGCGAAATCCTAACATGATAGTATAATGCGACCGTATATCATGCTCATGATAATATAAAACATTATTAGTCATGATTTGTTCAAAATTTTCACATTTATAATAGTATTCTTCAGGTCCATATATACGACACTTGGAACAGGGAAATGGTGGATGACAATCTATGTGAAAAAAAATATCCAAGTAGCCATTATGAATTTTACTCAATACACAGTTATTCGGGATATCTTGAATACTTATATGACCTTCGATAGAGTTACTATTAAATATACATTTACCACGGTCAAAACCACATTCTTCTGTTGAACCACTAAAGTATAGAGTTTCGTTTCTAACTTTAAGATGGTAATTTTTATAAACTCTTTTAGGAAAACCAGTATATTGTGAAATTTCATAGTTAATACTCGTATTATCACACCAATAATTTTTGAAAGAATTACTATTTTGTGAGTCATCATCAAAATACTCAGCAATTGTTGACTCTCCAGTCAACCTATGCCAAGAGTAGCAATGTGGGCAAAAGACAGCAGTTATAGGTTTCCGACTTAAATAATGCAACAAGTCCATAATTTCCTCCTTAGGCTAGGCAATGAATACAAATTTTACAAACAGTCTTCTTATGGATTTTCTCCTTTCCTTATAAATAATTTAGTCCATCATTGAAAATATCCAATTGATGTTTAAGATATAATACAAAAACATTATATCATCATTGATGTATTATGTCAAATTTTATATTGTTATTAAATAGGAAAAATGTTTAATAAAAATACTATTTTATTAGATGCAAATAAAAAGTAAAATGTTATATAACTTAATCATAAAACTAAAACCTTATCAATTAATAAATATTATAATTCTATTTCTAGTAAAAAAGGCAAAAGGGAAGAGGGGAGCTAATTTTTTTAAAACTAAAAAATAAAATTAAAATTAAAATAAAAATTAATTTTAAATAACATATAAGAAAATTGATAAAGTAATTTTTTAAAGTATAATATCGATTTTATAATAGTAAAAAAAATTATATTATTAAATAGAAAATAAAATTAAAAATTTTAATGTAAATAATAAAATAATTATAAATTAATAAAAAAATTAAAATTTATAAATTCGAACATTCAAATTTCAAAAACGAACATTTGACCATTTTAAAAATTTTATCAGTTAAATTACATATTATAAATATAATTTTGAAATTTTAAGATAACTAATAACTTTATTATATATAATTTGGTTATAATAATATTAATAAACATACATTACATTTTAAAATTAAAGCTATTAAATGAAAATTTTATTTGTCTATATAAAATATATTTGCATTAATCTCAAAATCATTTTTAAGGCATTTTTATATTTTAGTAATTAAGTTATATGTATAAATAAATACTAAAGCTATATCATTAATATGTAAAATATATAAAATTACTTAAGACAAGCCATTTTACAGGAGTTTTATATAAAGCTAAAAAATGACTAAAAATACGACGCACGAGAATCGATTTTAAGGCGTTTTTATTTTTAAGACATATAGTTTTATTACTGCAAAATAAGGCAAATTTAGGCTTAAGGCGAATTTCAGAATATTTAGTAAAATTTATAGAAAAAATAATCAGGTAAATAAAAATAGAATAAAAAAATAAGTAGATTAAAAAGAAAGAATAATTAATTATATAACTATAATATAAAAAGGCTTTAAAATTGATTTTAGAAAGAAGTAAAAAAACAAATAAATAACTAATAATATAAAATAATAGAAAAGAATAAAATTAGTAATATAACAATATAATTAAGAAATTAATAAAAGCTTAAAAGCAAGTAGTATCAAGGAGTACAGAAATTACTCTTTATATTTTACCCCTATATCACATTTCGTAAAACTTTGATTTCACGCAACTTTGTATTTATGTTTTTTACCTCTACTTTTATAACATCTATCATCTCTCCTCTTTTTAATATTGCTCTCTTTATAAGATTTTAATTATTGTAAAATCTCTTTTATTGTTCAAATATTAAATAATTTATTTATTAACATTTATTTTACATTTATTACACTTACTTATATTCTTTACTATTATACATCTTATTAAAATTTTTTTACTTTAATTAAAATGTTTTTAACAATGCAATAAAAAATTAAATTACTTACTTCTTCTCCTCCCTATTTTTAAAATAAATTTTTTTTAATAAACAATAAACATTAATAATAATTTTTTATCAATTTTTACAATTTTATACAATGTTATTTAAACGTATTATGATTGAAATGTCTTTGAAATAATAATTTGCTATTATATAAAGGAAAATATTACTAATGTTCTATGAATTTTGAACCTTTTTCTTTAATTTACTACACTTAAACTGCAAAAAAGTCTTGTAAAAATTAAATAATTGATTTGATTTTGGGAAATGATATGATAGAATAAAATTAATTATAGGATTAAACTTCTATAAGAAAATAAAAAAAGGAGGTCTATTTATGGATAGAAAAGTAAAAGTTGTTCAATATGGTGTAGGAAAAATGAGTGTTTTTACAATGCGTTATGTATATGAAAATGGAGGTGAAATTGTTGGAGCAATAGACATTAACCCAGAAGTTATCGGAAAAGATATTGGCGAAATCATGAATACTGAAAACAAAGGTATTATTGTTGAAAGTGCTGAAAATGCTAAAAAAGTTTTAGAAGATACTAAACCAGATATATGTATAGTAACAACAATGAGCTTATTTAGTGATTTGGAGACTCCATTAATGTTATGTGCTGAATTAGGTATTAATGCAATTACAACTTGTGAAGAAGCCTTCTTCCCTGCTAATTCAAATCCAAATTTAACAAAGAAAATCGATGAATTGGCTAAAAAGAATAATTGTACAATTACTGGCAGTGGTTACCAAGATATATATTGGGGACAATTAATTGCATCAATAGCAGGTTCTACTCATAAAATAACTAAAATCAAAGGTAGTTCAAGTTATAATGTTGAAGATTATGGTATTGCTTTGGCTAAAGCTCATGGTGCAGGGTTATCTTTAGATGAATTTGACAAACAAGTAGCATCTGCTGATAGAATCAGTGATGAGGAAAGACAAAAAATTATTGATAGTGGTACCTATTCTCCATCATATATGTGGAATGTTAATGGTTGGCTATGTGAAAAACTTGGTCTTCATGTAGTATCTCAAACACAGAAATGTGTTCCTCAAACATACAAAGAAGATTTATATTCTTCTACTCTTAATATGACTGTAAAAGCTGGAGATGCAACAGGTATGAGTGCTGTTGTTACTACTAATACTGAAGAAGGTGTTGTTATTGAAAGTGAATGCATTGGTAAAGTTTATTCAAAAGAAGATTTTGATAAAAATGAATGGACAATTTATGGAGAACCTAATACTACTATTGTAGTTTCAAGACCTTCAACTGTTGAACTAACTTGTGCTTCTGTAGTAAATAGAATTCCTGATGTAATAAATGCTCCAGCAGGATATATACCTACTTGCGAAATGGGAGAATTAAATTATAGGACTAAAAAACTTAATGAATATGTGAAATAGAGAACAATGTAACTCGAAAGTTTAAGTAAGTCTCAATAATTTGAAATTTAAAAATGCAGAGCCTCGGAAACATTCCTTAGCTCTGCTATATTTTATTATCAAATTATTGTTTATCTTTCTTCAGCATTTGAATAAATTTCTTCCAATTTACTATCAGGATAATATGTATCTAAGAATTTATCTAATTTGCCTTGTGCTGCAATATTATTTCTTCTTTCTAATTGTCTTTGACTTGCTAAACTTGTAAAAGATATATTAAAAGTCATAAATACAACTAAAAATATAGTTACAGCCTTAAAATATGTACTTTTGTATATTTTGTCTAGGCTAGATATGTGTGGATATATAAGCTTCATAAAAGCAAAGCCACCTATACCCCAATATATACAATGTAGTAAGCTTGTTCTACCATTTATGTTGAATAATAAGTTTGAATAATCCCATGATACTGTTCCAAAGTATTTTTCTTGGAAATATGAGAATAAGTACTCTACAACTCCTCCAAGTACAAAACTTGTAAAGAATATTTGTGTATTTGTTTTTGCGTGTGGTACTATTAGATAATATATTACTAATCCAAATCCATATACTTGTATAAATGGTCCAAATAATAAACCTTGTCTAGTTACATAGTGTCCATTTTGAACAAATGCTACAATTGTTTCTAAAATAAAACCTAATATGCTTCCAATTATGAATATCCAGAATATTTTTGAAAGCTTTTTAAAAACTCCATCTTTTTCTACAACTGCTAGTTCCATTGTTACTCCTCCATATTAATATGTGAATTATTTCCATATTAATACTGCTTTAAATAAATCTCCGTCTATTTCTATATCAAATTTGCAATCTTGTAATTCACATAAACTTTTTGCTATTGAAAGTCCTAATCCGCTTCCTTCAGTATATCTAGATTTATCTCCCCTAACAAATCTTTGCATAAGCTCATCAGCGGTAATATTTAATTTGTCCTTTGATACATTTTTAATTTCAAGTCTTATTTCATCGTTTGTTTTTAATAAAGTAATATAAACTCTAGTGTTTTCCAATGCGTACTTAGAAACATTGCTATATAAGTTTTCAATAATTCTGTACATATATCTGTTGTCTGCTTGTATATTAACATTATTACTTGGTAAATCCAAGTCGATAATTAAATTTCTTTCATCAAATTTGTCTTTAAATTCGCCTGTAACTTGTTTTAATAACTCACTTAAATTAATTTCTTCTATGTTTAATTTTACATTGCCTGATGAGGCTTTTGAAGCTTCTACTAAATCTTCTATTAATTTCTTTAATCTTTGAGATTTACTATCTAAAACTTTTATATATTCTTGTACTTTTTCATCTTGAATATTTTCTTGTTTTAGTAAATCAACATAGTTGATAATTGATGTTAGTGGTGTTTTTATATCATGAGATACATTTGTTATAAGCTCCGTTTTCAATCTTTCAGATTTAAGTTTTTCTTGTATAGCATTATTAAATCCATTTGAAACATCATTTACATATGTTGCTAATTCTTTTAATGTTCCTGTTAATTCTTCTATATCTAAATCAATATTTGGATTTCCCATATATATTTCATGAAGAGCATTTTTTATTTCATTAAGTCTTTTATTATATTCTAGTATTTTATATAAAGTCCATATCCAAAGTACAATTAATACTATAAAACTAATCCCTGTGAAGAATGTAACTCCTAATATGCAACTTACAAATATAAATGCTATATAAAGAATAATTATTTTCTTTTGAGAAGCACTTTTGTCTAAAACTTTGCTAGATGTCTTTTTTATTCTATCTTTTATTGATTTGTAAATTCTATATGTTGTAAAACTATGCCAAAATTCTCTTGCTTTTAATCTTTTTATAGTTGTTACAGTCATTACAGCAAGTGAAACATATGCGCCTAAATAAGTTAGTCCAATTATATATATTAATAAATTTGTTGATATATCTACATATGAAATTACTGTTGCTGCTATTATAATGCACATCCAGAAAATACATGAGAATAGTATTATTACAAGCTCATAAGAGAATTTATCTAATGAGTTAAGAGTTATGCCTTCTTTGTTTTTGCTATGACCTATTGACCAAATTAAGTATACAATTATTATACTTAGCAAAATAATGTCTATTGGAATTAGAGCTTCAGCAAAACTTGAATTATTATTAAACATATTTAGTACAATACTTGTTAACTCAAGAGTGTTTGAATATTTCATATTGCCTATGTCTATATATGAGTATATATCATATCCTTCAAATGTATCTAATCCTTCATAAGGTAATGATATATATCTTATTTTATCTTGGTTTAAATTTTCTATGGTTGTGTCTATATTTCCATTTTCATATATCCAATAAATTTTGTTATTTTTGAAATTAGTAACTTCATTTAGATAATCATTTGATTGAATATTTGTAAATATTTCATTTGTATCATTCTTTACTATAACGAATTTCATAAATGTTATAAAATTATTGTAAGAGTAATATTCAGTATAATTTTCATTGTAGTAAATGTTTTCATCTATTTTATTGTAAAATCCGTTATTTTCAAAATCTGTATAACCATCTCTTATTCTATTTACATTTCTAATTAAGCTATACATATATTCGTAGGAAAAATCATATGAATCAAGATAACTTGCTTCTATATCATTGGAATTTCCGTATTGGTCTCTAAGTCCAATATATGCAATGCTTAATATCAATGATAATGCTATTATTGGAATAAGTATGTAACAAAGTATTTTTAATACTGCAGATTCTCTTATTTTTTCCATTTAGACTTGCTCCTTTCTTTGATTATTTTAAATTTTCAATCTTGTACCCTATTCCCCATATAACTTTCAAATATTTTGGCTCTTTAGGATTAATTTCAATTTTTTCTCTGATGTGTCTTATATGAACAGCTATTATGTTTTCAGCTGCAAAACTATCTTCATTCCATACATTTTCATATATTTCAGAAATAGAATATACTTTTCCTTTGTTTTTTAATAAAAATTTTAATATGTTATATTCTGTTGCTGTTAACTTGATTTCTTTTCCATCAACAGTTACTTTTTTTGTATCATCATTTAAAATTAAATCTCCACTGCTATATATTTCATCGCCTGAACTTTCAGTTTGTTTAATACTACCAAGCTTTACATATCTTCTTATATTTGAGTTTACTCTTGCAACTAATTCTAGAGGATTGAAAGGTTTTGTAATATAATCATCTGCACCGATTTCTAAACCTGAAATTTTATCGTAATCTTCTGATTTTGCTGACAATAAAATTACTGGTATAGAACTGTTTTTTCTTATTTTCTCAAGTGTTGTTAGTCCATCTTGATTAGGCATCATGATATCTAATATAACTAAATGAATTTCGTTTTCTTTTAATGAGTTCATTGCTTCTATTCCATCATAAGCTTTAATTACATTGTATCCCTCTCTTTTTAAATAAATTTCTATTGCTTTTACTATTTCTCTATCATCATCAACAACTAAAATATTATACATATTTGCTCCCCTCTATTGATTAATGTAATCTTATCAGTATATTTAGCGTGTTCTACTAATTAATATATTAACACGTGTTTATTAAGTAATTTTATATAATTTATTAAGAAATTATTAAATTTCTATAATTTATAAGTTAAAAAAACGTATTTTTTTAACCTATGGATATTTATAGGTCAAATTCTTTCATTTTTTTGCCCTATAAATTTGATTTTAAAAATAAATAAAAAATTTTTTATGAATTTCTAATTACTTTAATAGCCTCTGGTATACATTCGATTGTATCACTAGCTTTCATTGCAATATCTGTATATTTTTCTTCTGCAATTTCTCCTGCTAATCCATTTATATATGCACATGCAGATACTAATTTCACTTGAGGTTCATGAGAGCCAAGCATTCCTACTATTATTCCTGAAAGTACATCTCCGCTTCCAGCAGTAGCCATTCCCGGTCCACCTTTTTCTATGCAGTATGTTTCTTCTCCATCTGTAACAATTGTTGTATGACCTTTTAAAAGTAATATAACTTTATTAATCTTTGCATACTCTTCTGCATATTTAATTGGATTTTCCTTTATTTCTTCAATGCTTATCTTACTTAACCTCTCAAATTCCTTTAAATGAGGAGTTAGAATAACTTTACATTTTGTGTTAAGTAAAATTTTATTATCCATTTTTGACAAAGTGTTCAAACCATCTGCATCTATAACAACAGGAATTGAATAGTTATTTAATATGTATTCTAATATTTTCTCATTATCTTCTGATTGTCCCCAGCCCATACCGATTGCTAACGCCTTGATTTTTTCAAGTGGTTTGTCTATATTTGCGTGAGAAAATATTATATGTGAATCTTTATCTTCTAATGGAAAAACAGTTGCTTCTAATAAGTATGGAGTAACACTGCTTACAATACTTTTTGGTATTATTAATCTTGTAACTCCTGAACCGCTTCTAATAGAGGCTGAACTTAAATTTGCAAGTTTTATTGCTCCAGAATACATATCACAACCACCTAGTATTCCTATATATCCAAAGTTTCCTTTATTGCTATTTACATCTCTTGGAGTGACAAATGGTTTGCAGTCACTTAATTTAAAATCATCTTTCATATTTATTTTATCCTCCTGCATATATAATAGCATAAATTACTTGTTATTGTAAAACTTTTGTAGTTAAATATTCCACAAAATCATCCCTGCTTAGTGGCTTAGCATAATAATACCCTTGTGCCATATTGCATCCCATATTATTCAAAATATCAACTTGTTCTTTAGTTTCTACACCTTCTGCAACAGTTTTTATATTAAAATCTTTAGCCATATCTATAATGTATTTTACTAGATTGCTTTCATTAATTCTATCTATAAATGATTTATCTATTTTAAGTACATCAATGCTTAAATCTTGCAACATATTAAGTGATGAATATCCTGTTCCAAAATCGTCTAAAGCAATTGTAAAGCCTTTTTGTTTCATATCTTTAGTTATTTGCTTTAAATCAATTCCTTTATATACTGAGGCACTTTCTGTAATTTCTAATTCAATTAAGTTAAGAGGTACATTTGTTTGTTTTACCAAATCATAATATTCCATAATAAAGTTATCATAGGCAAAATGCTCTTTAGATATATTGATAGAAGCGGTAATAAAAAAGTTATTATTAAACGGTTCGTTATTATTGTTCTTATGGTTACAGTTATTTGAAAAAGTTTTTTCTTTCAGCAATTTATTTATATATTGTATATCTTCACAGGCTTTTTGAAATATATATTTATCTAGTTTGATTATAAACCTATTCTTTTCAAATAAAGGTATAAATTTATTAGGAGAAATAACTCTATCCCCTCTAAACCATCTAACTAAAGCTTCACAGGATGTAATTTTATTTGTTTTTAAATCTACTTTTGGTTGATAAAATATTTTAAATTCGTTATTACCTAGAGCTTCTTCCATTATTTCTTCAATTTTTTGCTCTTCTAATATAACCGTTTCTGTTTCTTCGCTATACATATTATATTTTTTATTATAGTCTCCAATAATTTCATCATGTGCAGTCATTGCTTTATCAATGGCTAGAAGAATATTTTCATCATTTTTAATTTTATATATTCCTATAATAGGATAAATATTGTAAATTTCTCCATTTACTTCAATGTGCCTAAGACTATTAAATAGATTATCTGCTATGTTATTTAGGTTCTCTATTGTCTCAATAAGTATGGCAAAAATATCATTAGAAAACCTACAAATTATATTGTTATAATCTTTTAATATTTGGACTAATCTTTTAGCTAATTGAATTATAAGTTCCCTTCCTGTATCATGTCCATAATAGCTATTAAAAGCCCTAAACTTTTCTATATCTAGTATTAAAATATATTTTGTCGCAGTATTATTTTGTATGAATTTATTTCCTTCTTTGCAAAAATAATAGTAATTTCCTAAGCCAGTAAAAGGGTCTATATATGCTAAATTATATAGACTAATCTTTTTATTATTTGAAAACGGTAAATAATATTTTAGAGCCATACTTTCAACCTCCTAATGTAATAAATAAAAACATTAAAATACTGCTGAGCTGAATGTTTAAAAATCTCTTATTGAATACAAAGTGTTAATATTATTTTGTCTGAATTTAACATTTTTATGTCATTTTCAAAAAAGTATGGACTTTTTTTATTTTATATATTATTATATTAATGTTAATAAACTTTAGGAGGAATTGATTATGTTAAATTTGAAAAAAATTATAGTTTTAATTATAACACTTTTATTTTGTACAAGCGTTGTATTCGCTACAGACATTGATATGAATTTAACCTCTGGTAATGTAGCTGCAAATAATGTAAATAATGAAACTACAAATGAAACAGCTGGAAATGGTACAGCAACAAATAATGTAGATACTACAAATATGGTAGCAGGTGGCTCTACAGGAAACGCAGTTTCAAATTCTACTACAAATACCATATCTGGAACAAGTGCTGAAACAAATGCAAATGTTCAAAGTGTAAATAATATAAATGATGTAAATACTTCAACTTTAGAAATTAATCAAATTTTGAATATATTTTTAATTGCAATAGGTTTAATTTTAGTTTTACTTGCAATTGCAATTCTAATTAGATTAAGAAGATAAAATTTAATTAAGACCCCATATATGTTCTAGAGCATTTCAGCGAACGTAGGCGACGTAGGAGCGGAGTGTAGCGGGCAAGCTGGAGCGAATAGCGACCTGCGCCGTGAAATGCGGAAGAATATATGTTGGGTCTTATTTATTTTAATTTTTATCTTATTGTTTCATATATCTTTCAATTTTCCTTTGAGCCTCTTTCTTTTTTAAATCTTCACGCTTATCATATAATTTTTTACCTCTACCTACGCCCAATTCCAGCTTAACAAAATTGCCTTTAAAATATATTTTTGTTGGGACTAATGCAAAGCCCTTTTGAGTAGTCATACCAATTAATTTATGTATTTCACGTTTATTTAACAATAGCTTTTTAGGACGAAGCGGATCTTTATTAAAAATATTTCCATGTTCATATGGACTTATATTCATGGAATAAACATACACTTCTCCATTTTTTTCAATAGTGGCATAACTATCTTTTAAATTAACTTTGCCTGCTCTAATAGACTTTATTTCTGTTCCATAAAGCACAATGCCTGCCTCAATTGTTTCTATTATTTCAAAATTATGATATGCATTTGGATTTTTTGCTATTATTCTATTTTCTTTATTCATTTTATTCCTTTCAATTAAATTGTTAACTATTAGGTCTATTTTAAGTGCTTCTATAAATGTTACCTTGCTAATTATTTTAGAGTTAAACATTATTGCCTGCTATAGTGTTTGTGTTATCATTTGGCGACTCTATTTCTTCGAAATATGCTTTTATTCCATTGTATATTCCTTCCACAATTTTATCTTGATAAGTATCAGTAACTAGCTTTTGTCTTTCCTTTGTGCTCGATAAAAATCCTGTTTCTATAAGGCAAGATGCCATTTCTGTTTTAGTAATTACAATAAGTCCTGTGCTTTCTTTTGTGCCCAAATCTTCTGCGTCTGTTGCACTAATTACATTTTCTTGTATATTTTCAGCCAAAATTTTGCTTACAGTATCTTTTTTAGGATTATACCATGTTTCAATACCGTTTGTAACAGTATCATCTTCCAATGCGTTTTGATGAATACTTACAAAAATATCCGCATTATTTCTATTGGCAATTCTTGCACGTTCATTCAAATATACATTTACATCTTCTGTTCTTGTCATTATAACCTGTGTATATTCTTGAGATAATTTTTCTTGCAACTTTTTTGCAATTTGTAAATCAATATTCTTTTCTAATACATTACCAAATATGCAACCCGGCTCTTCTTCCCCACCGTGCCCTGCATCAATTACAATACATTTATTTATCTTAGTTGGACCGTTATATGCAATGGTCTCGGCTGTTTGTTCTTTAGGCTTTACACTATTATATATGCAAGCTGTAATAATTAAAATGATGATTATAAAAACTAATCCAACTCTTCTTCTATTTAACTTTCTTTTCTTTGTTCTTTTGTATCTTTTATTCATAAAGTCCCTTTCTTTAAAAAGTAAAATTAAATTTTTCTTAGTATATCATATAATTTTTAAAATATCCATATTTTTGCATAAAAAAACAATAATGAGATAATATTTGTTTTCCTATCTCATTATTGTTTGGTTGAATAAGAAAAACAAGTTTTCTAATTTTTAGTTAGAAAAAACTCAGAATTTCTTATTCAAGAAAGCTATCAAAGCCAGTTGACTTTTAATAATAACGATATATGGGGTTGTTATCTTTGGGTGGAGTGATTGATTTTAGCAAATTATAAAATGAGTCATCATTCACAGAAAGTTTTAATATATCTTTCCACTGAACTAAAATATTGCAAAGGTTACACGTTGGAGCACCATTTTTATAATGCTCTTGTAACATTTTCCAAATGGGCTCATCATCAACAATCTTGCTTATCCAAGGACACTTTTTATAACATATAACTACATTTAAAGCGTAGTTAATATATTCAAACATATTTCCAAATTCTTTTAGGGTAAAGTAAATTTGAGCAAACAATATATATGTTCTAAAGAATATTTCATAATCGGTTGTTCTTTCAAGACTAATAATAGTAAATTGTCCTTTGGGTAAGCCTAGTAATTCTAATATCATTAGTAAACGATATTTAGCTTCTGTATAATTACCATCTCTAGCATAAAGAAGTGCTAATCTAAAATTTGCCCAAATATTCTTTTGGTTTTGTACTAGAGCTATTTTATAAGATTCGTATGCACCACTCAAATTTCCACCAATAACAAAATAATAATCTCCAAGCATTGAGTAATACTTACTGACAAATCTATCACCATTTAAGCCTTTTCCGCGTATATTGCAAACAATATGTGAAATATATTCACTCATTGCAAAGTCAGTATCTTTACTCAAAATAGCATTACGTGAAGCTAAACACCAAAGCCCGATAAAATTTTCATCAATATTTTTCATTTTTTTTATAAAAGATATTGTTGAATCTTTGCATAAGTTGTAAATAATAGTAATTCTATTATTATTAAAAAATTTCCAAGTTGGAGAATCTAATTCTTGGCAAATAAGTGCAGTATTAACAAATGCGTAAATAGCATAAACTGTTTTTAAAGATTGACTTACTGGTTGCAATTCATTAAAGAAATCCACAAATCCATTAATACAAAACTCCCAAAATTCGGATGGACGCAAATCAATTCCAAATGCATTTAAATTCAGTTTAGCTAGGGATAAGCTCGTCAACGATTGCAAGCAAACAAAAATGTTATGCTTGAGATACAAATCAAGAATAAACTTCATCTCTTCTTGCTTTTCTGTATCTTCATACCATAATTGTTCGACTAACTTTTCCAAAACTTTTCTTCTAAGTTCCTCCTTAGTCTGTACATTTTCAAAGGTTTTATCATCCTTTTTTGAGTTTTTCGAAAATGCTCTTACTGAGAAATCTTTAGATTCTTCTTCTTTTAAAAAGAAGTAATCCAATGCAATCACATTCCTAGCCTTGCTATGCCAAAGCCATGAGGTATATACGTTATCATCATTATCAAAGGCAGGGCTGAGATTGAGCCAAATGTCCAAATCATAGCTTGGAGTTGCCGTCTTCAGAGCTTCGGTTAATTCATCCCATAATTGAAAAGGCTCTTCCAAAATCTGAAAGCCTATAAACTCCAAGAAGGTTTTAATATACTCCTTTTCAGAAAGATAAGCTGTGTGGTAAACAAGCCGGATTGTTTGAATGTTAGCCATTTTTTTCCTCCTTTTTAATCACGTGCCATAGATATTTACTTGTATTATTTTTAGCTTATAATACCTCCCTCATTTCAAAAATTTTATGCATATAATATATCACGGTTTTCGCAATATTTCAATGTTTTGGTTAAAAGTAATATAAAATAATGTGAATTTTTAGTAAAAATGTCCCGTTTTTGTTTTTGAATTTTTAGTAAAAATGTCTCATGTTTTATTGGTAGA
>CALXWM010000020.1 GCA_944392425.1 uncultured Clostridia bacterium | reverse complement strand
TTTTTATTATAATATCATAAAAAGAAAAATTACTCTATACTTTCTTTAAAGTAATTTAGAAATTGTAATTTGTCTCTTAGATTATTTATCAAAATAATCCTTTATTCCATATACTCTATATGCATTTTGAGTTGTATATTTTATAACATCCTCTTCTAATAGACCTTTTATTTCTGATATTTTTTTGACAATATAATTTAAGTATAGTGAATTGTTTCTTGAATGTTTTTCGAATGGTTCAGGTGGCAAAACTGGACTATCTGTTTCTATAACAATTTTATCAATAGGGGTTATTTTAACTGTTTCTTGTATATCTTTATATCTTGTCACAGGTCCTCCTATTCCTAAATAATAACCCATATCGATAAACTTCTTTGACATTTCTGGTGTTCCAGAATAGCAATGCATTATCCCTGTTTTTTTAACTCTATATTCTTTTAATATTTTTTCTACATCTTCGTGTGATTCTCTCGAATGTATAATTATTGGTAAATCATATTTATTAGCTAATTTTATTTGTTCAATAAAATACTTCTTCTGCAATTCTATAGGATAATTAAAATGATAATCCAAACCAGTTTCTCCAATTGCAACTAACTTTGACTCCTTATTTTTTAATTCGTTTTTTACTATTTGTTCAATTAAATTCACTGAAATTTCTTTTTCTACTTCCATAGGATGTATTCCTAATGAATAATACATATATGAATATTTATTGGCATATTCTATAACTTTGTTAGCTGATTCTATATTTATACCTATATTTACAAGTCCACAAATTGTTTCCTTAAATTTATCAAATAATTCTTCTCTATCTTTATCAAATTCTTTCCAATCATAGTGAGCATGAGTATCAAAATATGACATATTATCTTCCCCCTTTTTCGTTTATATTATAATTCTAAATTTTGAAAAAGGCAAGATGTCATTTGACACCTTGCCTCATTACATATCATTTCTTAGAAAAGCCCGGATAGAGTTGTTCTGCTAAATCAAGCATCTCATCAAAATTTCTTCTATGCCACAGATCATACACAGCAACCCAGTTACTCTGTTTCTCTATGTTGTGATAATTCTGACCAATCACATCAAAATGCAGTGACTCAAACATATGAACCACAATCTTGTTGTGAATACGGGTTTGGATATATGCATAGTCATATTTCTGTGCTTTAAGTTCTTCCAGAACTTGCAACAAAGCTTCCTTAGCATATCCTCTTTTCTGACAATTGGGAAACACATAGATTCCATTAATCTTGGCACATTTAGCCGTTGAAAAATGAATCATCATGTATCCTACTGTTTCTCCATCGTCGTTGAGTTCATAAATAACTCTTGTTCCATCTTTGAATGTTGCTTCGTTCTTCTGAATCCATGTTGAGTAATATGGATACTCTCCTATAAATTCTTCAGTCAAACTCCGCAATCCCTCTTGAATTCTTTCAGTTTCTTTCAGCTGTATGATTTTCATCTTGCATGCTCCTTTCTGTTATTCGTCAGCATCATAATTCCAAATGTTCAAATGTCCTTTTGCAGGAATTGGTTCATCAAGAACTTCTACATCTTCCAAAATCCAAGCATATCTTCCTAAGCTATATTCTCCGCATAAGAATTCTTGCTTGTCTTTCTGAATTCTGTCCAAAAATTCCTGATCCATATATACACAATCTACCAATTTGCATTTGCATATAATGTTACCATATCCCATAGGAACATTAGGAATTAACTTCAGTAGTTCAATTGTGTGTTCATCACTCCTTTTGATTTTTTTGCTACTTGCATGGATATAAAGTTCACCCCTATAAGATGTTTTCCAACTTCTTGTTTCGATGACCTTTTTGCCCTCTTTGATAAGAGTTGCCCATGGTTCAATTAAGCTTAATACCTTCATACTTTCTGACACCTTTCTAATTGATATGCATTTCTTACATGGAAAGAACTTCCATATTTGTATTATACTATATAATTCTTTTAAATTCAACATTTACATAATATTTTTATAATAATCATACTATGTTATATATTTTCTATGAGAATTTTTTACATTATTTTGATTTACCATAGCATATTCCATTGTTGTATCTATTTTTATATGTCCTAATAATTTTTGAACTTGTTCGACTGGCATACCTTTATCTATAGCCATAGTTGCCATTGTCCTTCTAAATTTATGTGGATGTACTTTATTTATATTTGCTTCTCTTCCTAAATTTCTAATAGCAATTTCAATTCCTGATATTCCTAATCTGTTATAAGGTTTTATTAGTGATACAAATAATGCTTCATTGTCATCTGTTCTAGTTTCTAAGTATTTTTCTATATACATTTTACTCTTTGCACTAAAATAAACTTCTCTTTCACTATTCCCTTTTCCTAAAACAATACAACTTCTTTCTTGAAAATTCATATCTGCTATATTTAATCTAGTTAGTTCTCCAACTCTCATACCAGTTGAAATTAATAGTTCTAATATTGCTAAATCTCTTACATTTGAACAAGTATCTCTCAATTTTTCTAAATTTTCATCTGTTAATGTTTCTTTTACTTTTTTGGTTGCTTTTACTTTGTGAATCCTTCTAACTGGGCTTTTCACTATATAGTCTTCGTTTTCCAACCAAGCAAAGAAACTTGATAATGTTCTTCTTATATTATCAATTGTAACCATACCAGCAGTTGAATTGTTTTTATAATTTGATAAATAATTTCTTAACGTTTCTGTTGTAATTTCATTTATTGGAAGATTTACAGTATCTAGCATTTTAGTTATATTATCTTTATAATATTTTAATGTTCTAAGTGAACAGCCTTCAATTTCTTTTGATGATATAAATTTATTTAATATTTCTTCGTTGTTCTTTTGTATTTCTTGTTTTCGGTTTTGTTCTAATATTTCAATGTGATAATTTAAACATATTTCTATAAGTATCTCTTTTAATTTTATTCTTTAATTATTGTCTAAAAATTCTCCTGGCAAATCAATTACTTTTTCAATAAATAATTCTCTCATGACAATTACCTCCTTACATTTTTCCATAATTTACAATATATAGAACTCTACCTATATTATACAATATTTAATTGACATAATAAAAGATGAGCATATTTTATATACCCACCTCAAAAATTTATAATTTTTTTTAAATTTTAAAATTCAACCTCAGCGATAAATTACAGTTTTCATTTATTGATTATTTTTTGCTAATTCCTTATAATTTTACTCTCCAAATTTTTCTCTATATTCTTCTTCAAATCCAAACAAACCTTGTCCTATATTTATTGGAAAATATTTGTTATTCATCAAAAAACCATGTATCTCATCATTTTGATCTTTAAATCTTATAGAGTATCCTCCAAAACTAGAACTCCATTCTATATCTACATACTCTAACTGCATTTTTGGAAAGTTTTTCTTTAAATAATTTGTTGCAGATACTCTTGCTATTTGTTTTGGAATTATTCCACTAATCCATAAGGCTAAAACCCCAATTATAATTACTACTATTGTTATTATAATTATTCTTTTTTTATTCATGACCTTACCTCCAAATTACTATTTGCCTTAATTCTATCATAGTTAAATATTTTTATCAATCGAATAAATAACTGATTCTTAACTACTCTTTATAGTTCTCTACTCTATTTCCTCTTTTTTATTTTCTTCCACCCCAAACCATAAATTGTTCTACCGTTTCTGGTTCATAATGTGAGAAGAATAAACTACTTTGCTCATCTAATTTTGAAATTTCTTTCATATCTTCATTTGATAATTCAAAATCAAATACATCAAAATTTTGTATCATTCTATCTTTGTGAACAGTTTTAAGAATAACAACTACATCATTTTGAATTAAATATCTTAAGAATTAAAAAGTTTGTTCTAATTAGTAACATAGTTGATGCTCCTTATTATTATGATTTAGAAACATTTAATAAGGCTGAAACAGACGGTATTTTACTAATTACTCTAAATTGTTGGAAAGATTTACACCCATCTTTAGTTACTCTTCCTCTTGATACAAAATACACAATTCCTTATGGTATTTTATATTCAAAAAATCCTAAAAAAGAAGTTATAGAATTTTTAAAGCTCATAAAAGAATAATCTTTTATGAGCTATCCCTAAAGTTAAAAAATAGAAAATAATTTTCTAATCTTATGGTTTATATTAAAGTTTAATTTCAATAATTAAATATCCATTCACATATTCCGCCTTTATACTGCCATTATTTAATTCTACTAATTGTTTAGCAATCGATAACCCTATACCAGTTGACTCTTTTGCATTTTCTACCGAAAAATATCTGTCAAAAATCTTTTGAACTGTTGTTTCATCTAAAGAAGTGGCCTTATTAGAGAAAGTAATTGTTCCATTCTCTTGCATCTCGACCTTTAAATCTCCATTACTATATTTAATAACATTTGATAAAATATTTTCAAATACCCTTATAATTGAAATTTTATTTACAATTTTATATACCTTTGTACTGCAAATTGAAATGTTTGGAATAATATCTTGTTCCTTAAATATACTATAATAGCTCACCAACGTTTCTTCCAAAATTTCATTTATACAACATTCTTCTTTTTTAATTTTTACATCAATGTCCATCAGCTTTGTATATTCAAACAATTGACCCGTAAGTTCCGTTAATTCATTTGACTTTTTTTGTATTACTTTTAAATATTCTTCCTGATTATTAGATAATTTTTCTTGCTCAATTAAATCAACATATCCTTTTATAGCTGTTAATGGAGTCCTTAAATCATGTGAAATATTAGTTATTATTTTTTTTAGCTCTTGGTTTCCATTTTTGTATTGCAACTTTTGTCCTCTTAACTCTGATAAATTATTATTTAAATTTATAGTTAAATTTTTAATATCTTTATCTGATGAAGATATTGCTATTATATTATTAGTATCTGTTCTCAATATCTTAGAAAAAGATTTTTCGATTTCTTTAATTGATTGTTTAATTACATATAATTTGACTGCAAGAAATATACAAATCAAAAACAATATGATTGTTATTATTAATAAGCTAATATTCACTTTTCCCCCTTATTTTAATTCTTTTTTAGAAAAAATACATAATCCAACAATATTTACTACACATATTAAAATAATAGAGCTAATAGACATTTGTACCCAATATTCTAAATTGCCACTTTCAATTTCCATGGCCTGTCCTTGCGGAATAGAAAGATAAAGCGTCCTCGCTTGTTTAACCTTTTCATCTCCTGGATAGTTTGGATCAGGTTCTTGGCTAATAATATATTTATTTCCATTATCCCAAAAAGCATGTTCAATATATTTTCGACTATTCGCTGTAAAGCCCAATGCTGCTTGTGCAACAAACATTGCTACAAATAGAATTATACATATACTTATTGATATTGTTATTTCTGAACATATCATTGTTATAAAATTATAAATAGAACAAAATGATATGATAACTAAAGCTGTATTTAATAGCACTATTGCAAATTGAGAAAATGACATTTGCATTTGCCCAAATAAAGGTATTCCTATCAAAAAAACTATTATTAAATAAATCAATTCGCATAAAAGCGAAACTACTATGCTAATTATAAGGTTTGATAAAAAAATTGAAATCCTACTATGTCCAACAATTATTTTATTTCTTATAATACCTTGCCCATATTCTTTACCAACAAAAATACTTACAAATATTGCTATAAAAAGTCCTATATACATTATAAATTCATTTAAAATTTTATCTAAATATGCTCCTTCAACAGATAAATATCTAAATAATGTGAATCCTGCCATTCCAATAGTTAAAAATATAAATAACCAAAATATAACATCTTTTTTTAATCTAAAAAACCCTGCTTTCAATAATTTAATCATTTTTTGCACCTCCTATTAAGTTCAAATAGTAATTTTCTAATGATTCTCCTTTTTCTTGATAATCATTTACTATGCAATTTCTTTTTGAGAGTGCAATAACAAGTTCCGATACATTTATTTTTTCATATATGTCTACTATACTATCAGAAATAACTTTATAAGTGAAATTTTTTTCTTCTAAATACTTAACACATTCTTTTAAATTAGATACATTAATTTGTGTTCTTGTTCTAAAATTTTGTTCTAATTCATCTTTATCAATTTCTTTAATAATTTTTCCTTTGTCTATAATGCCGTAAAAAGTTGCAATTTTAGACAGTTCATCTAAATAATGACTAGAAATCAGAAAAGTAATTCCTTTTTCTTTATTAAGTCTTAAAATTAATTCTCTAATTTCTATAATTCCTTCTGGGTCTAATCCATTTATAGGTTCATCTAAAATTAATAAATCCGGATTTCCAACTAAGCTAATTGCTAAGCCCAGTCTTTGTTTCATTCCTAGAGAAAAATGTTTAGCAGTTTTCTTACCTGTATTGTTTAATCTGACCAATTCTAGTATTTCTTGTAAATTGTCATAAGAAGGCAAACCTATAATTTTATATTGTTCTTTGAGATTATCTTCAGCCGTCATATCTAAACAAATAGATGGCGTTTCTACAATCCCTCCTACTCTCTTTCTTTCTTCAGCAATTTTTCTGCTATTATTTAAAGTACCATAAAGAGTATATTCCCCTGACGTAGGCCTTTGTAAACCACAAAGTAATCTTATTAAAGTAGTCTTTCCTGCTCCATTTTTTCCAATCAACCCATATATAGCACCTTTTGGAATGTGCATATTAAGATTGTCTAATGCTTTAAAATGACCATATTTTTTCTCAATATTCTTTGCTTCTAAAATATATTCCATTTTCTTCTCCTTTCTTATGAAATACATTATCATAAAACAGTTAAGAAAATAGTTAAGAATTAGTAAAAAAATAGTTAAGATTTTTAGTCATACAATTTAAAACCAATTCCCCATACAGATTCTATATATTGTTGCTCTGTAACTTTTTTTATTTTTTTCCTTATATTGCTTATATGAACTTTTAAAGAGTTTTCATCACATACTTGAGTTTCAACATTTATTTTATCATTCTCATTTAGTAGTTGAATTAATTTAGTTTTTGTTATAATTTGTTTTGGATTTAATAATAATTGTCTTAATATTGTATATTCAGTTTTTGTCAAATTAATATTCTTATCCTTTATATATAATGTATGTGAGTTCTTATCTAAAATCATATCTTTATAACTTAAACTTACATTATTATCTTTTTTACTTAAGCGTAATTGAACTTTTATTCTTGCTAAAAGCTCATTTGTATCAAAAGGTTTAGTAATATAGTCATTTGCTCCTATAGATAATGCATTTACTTTATCTTCGGATGATATTTTGGCACTTATAACTATAATTGGTATATTCTTAACTTTCTTAATTATTTCTTCTCCACTTAGTCCAGGTATCATTAAATCTAATAATATTAAATCTAGGTCTTTCTTTTCAATTAATAATAATGCTTCTGTTCCAGAATATGCACTTATTACATCATACCTTTCTTTTTCTAATACATTCTTTATTAAATTATGTATATCCATATCATCTTCTACAACTAATATTTTTTTCATTATACAATTCACCCACGAAAAATTATTATTATATTCTAAACTCTTTTCTTCTAATAATTTAAATATTCAGCATTCAGTTACAAATACCTTCCCGTAATGCTTTTCTTATTTTCCTTTATATCTTGCACAGTTCCTGAGGCAACAACCTCTCCTCCAAGGTATCCGCCTTCTGGACCCATATCTATAATATAATCAGAATTTTTAATTACATCCAAGTCATGTTCAATTACAATTATTGTAGCACCATTGTCAATCAATTTTTGGAATACATTTAATAATGTTTTTACATCTTGAGGATGTAAACCTATACTTGGCTCATCAAATATAAATACGCTTCCATCTTGAATTTTGCCAATTTCTGAGGCAAGTTTCAACCTTTGTGCCTCTCCGCCAGATAAAGCTGGAGTTGCCTCTCCAAGTGTTAAATAGCCTATTCCTAAATCTACTAAAACTTGTAATTTATCTTTTATTTTTTTATTGTCTTTAAATACTTCTAATGCTTGTCTTATAGTTAGCTTCATAACATCTTTAATAGAATATTTATTATACAATATATTATCTACATCATGAGAGTATCTTGTACCATCACAAGAACTGCAAGTCATCTCTATATCAGGCAAGAATTGAACATCCATAGATATAATTCCGGTTCCATCACAAGCTTCGCATTTTAATTTTCCAGTATTATATGAAAAATCGCTTGCTGTATAATCTTTACTTACTTTCCCATATAATTTTCTTAAATCGTCAAACACTCCTGAATAAGTTGCAACTGTACTTCTTACATTGTTTCCAATTGGAGTTGCATCTATCAAGTCTATTTTGTTTACCCAGTCAGCTTTTAATTCTTTTATATGTGATGGCATAGTCTCATTATTAAGTTTTGCTTTAATTGCTGGATATAAAGATTCCAGAATCATTGTAGTTTTGCCACTTCCAGACATTCCTGTTATTATTGTTAATCTTCCTTTTGGTATTTCTATACTAAGTGGCTTTACTGTGTGAATAGAATCTGTGCTTAAAGTTATTTTTCCAAACTTAAAAATGTCTTCTTTATTAACTTTTTCACGTATTTTGATTTCTTCTTTATTACTCAAATATGGTCCAATTATTGAATTATTATTTTTTATAATATCTTCTATTGTACCTTTGGCAATAATTTCTCCACCTTTTGCTCCCGCTTCTGGTCCAATTTCTATCATATAGTCCGCTATTTTAAGAATTCGTGTATCATGGTCTACTAAAACAACAGAGTTGCCATCCTTAATAAGTTGCCTCATCAAATTAATTAATCCATCTACATTTGCAGGATGAAGTCCGATTGAAGGTTCATCTAAAACATATAAAACTCCTGTAGTTCTATTTCTTACGGTTCTAGCAAGTTGTACCCTTTGCAATTCTCCAGTAGACAATGTGTTGCTTGCTCTATCTAATGTCAAATATCCTAACCCTAATGAAAGTAAAGCATCAGCATTTAGCATAAATTCTTCTAATATGTTTTTTCCCATTTGTCTAACTTCATCATTTAATTCATCTACAACTTTTGGAAGCCATGAGGTTAAATCTCTAAGGCTCATCTGGCTAACCTCAGTTAAGTTTTTACCACCTAACAAAGTAGAATTAGCCCTTTTATTTATTCTAGAGCCATGACATTCAGGACAAACATCTTGTTTTAAAAATTTTGAAACTCTGCTCATGCTTTTTTCATCTTTTACTTTTTTCAAAGCATTTAAAACAGTTGCCTTAGCACTATAATAAGTAAAATCCATCTCCGTAGCTATAGCTGTGTCTCCATTTTTAGGTCTATAAAAAATGTGCTTTTTCTCCATTGGTCCGTCATATACAATGTCTTGCTCTTCCTTGGTTAAATCTTTAAATGGTACATCAGTTCTCACTCCCATTGCACGGCATACATCTGTCATTAAAGACCACATTAAACTATTCCATGGTGCAACTGCCCCTTCATCAATTGTCAAATCTTTATTTGGAATTAAAGAATCCATGTTTACAGTTTCTATAGTACCAATTCCACCACACTTAGGACAAGCTCCAGATGAATTAAATGCATATTCTTCCGCACCCAGTCCACTAAATTTTTCATGACATACTGGACACTCTAGCTTTTCCTCCCTAGCAACATTCACACTTGCTGGTAGAATATGTCCGTTAGGACAAATATAATTTCCACATCTTGAAAATATTAACCTTACAGAATTTAAAAGCTCTGTTGCAGTTCCAAACGTTGACCTTATACTAGGAACATTTGGTCTTTGATGTAATGCTAGTGCACTTGGTACATGAAGAATACTGTCAACTTTCGCTTTTTCTCCTTGTGAAATTCTTCTTCTAGTGTATGTAGATAGTGCTTCTAAATACCTTCTTGAACCTTCTGCATAAAGCACTCCCAATGCCAAAGATGATTTACCGCTTCCAGATACTCCTGATATAGCTACAATTCTATTGAGTGGAATATCTACATCTATATTTTTTAAATTATGAACTTTTGCACCTTTTATTTCTATTTTATCTACCATAATTTTAGCCTTCCTTTATTTTGACATATTTCTTTCTCTTATTTTATATTACCATAAAAAGAAAAATTACTCTATATTTTCATATAAAGTAATTTAAAAACTTGTAATTACCAATTTTCATATCTTTGACTTATATTAATACTTGCAATATTATTCATATCTTTTTCACTCAATTCAAAAGTAAAAATATCATAATTTTCTGCAATATGGTCTGGATTACTTGAACCAGGGATAACTATATATCCTGCTTGTATTTGCCATCTTAATATAATTTGTGCTGATGTTTTGTTGTATTCTTCACCTATTTCTTTGATTGTTTCATTCAAACCTTGCCTTATATTAATTATATCAAATTTATGTATACTTGTTAAATTGTCATTAAGTATTAAACAGTCTATTTATAAATCTATTAAAACTTGTAATTTTTTATTCAAAATAATATGTTTCATTTTTGTTATTTTGAATTATAGCTTTTTTTGGTACTACTTTTAAAACCTTAAATATATTATATATATCAGGATAAACACTTACCATACCCATTATTGACATTCCAAATAATATCCCATTTAATTCTTTTAAACTATTGCTACTAAAACAAAATATAACTAATGGAATTAGTCCTAAAATAATTGGTAATATACTTAAGAATATAAAGCGATTTCTATTTACTGGACTTGATGATAAGGCTACTGCTGTAAAACTTTTAGTCATTACACCTATATATACTGTTGCGTTCTTTGGAAAAGCAATAGCGTGTAGTAATTCGTGAACAAGTATCAATAAAAATCCTATGATAACTCCTAAAAATAGAAAACCTATATTTATTACCTTTTCATTTGCTATAAATGTTTTTGCAAACATACATATAAAACAAATTAGAACAGATGGTATCATAAAAGGTAATGCTTTTATTTGCATTTTTTTCATATCTTCTTCACCATCTATTTTTTTAGCATTTTTAGGTATATCAGCAGTAGGAAAATCTTTCTCACTTTTTATTATACCTTTCCATACAATTTTAGGCATTTCTTCATCTCCAATCTCCTCTACAAAATTACTATTTATTTTTATCTTCTTCTTATTATAATTCTTAGCAAATTTTAAACATCTTGTAATAATTGATTTAATATTCTATCTATATTTGGAAAAATAATATTCTTCATCCCATGTTTATATAAATTCAAAACTTTATTTGCCTTAAAAATTATTTCTGTCTGTAATTTATTTGATAGCCTTATAGCTACATTATTTTTTATGTATTGACTTTCTACATATTTTTTGTCACTGGAAACATATTTTGTATTAAAAATGCACTATTTATTTGCATTCAATTTCTCCTTTATAATAATTAAGGCTTACCACTTCTAGTAAGCCCCAATTATTTATTCACTCTCTTATTTGTTAGTCGCCTAAAAGAGGTGGCGACAAACACATTTATTAAAAACAATGATGTTCTTAATTATTATATTCATAATAACATAAAATATGTCATATTGTCAATAATTTTTTATTCAAATTCTACTTTCCAATTTTCATCTCTTGCTGCTCTAATACACATTTCAATTTGCTCTTTATTATTTTTTTCTTCTGCAAGCAATGGAAGTTCATCAATCGAAAAATATTTAATTTCAGTAGTTTCTATATTTTCTTCAAACTTTCCTCCTACTACATCACACAAAACAAATATTTTGCATACACCATAACCATATATTGGTTTATTATGTTTATTTCTATCTTGAATTGCAATTATTCTGTTAGCAATAACATCTAATCCTGTTTCTTCTTTCACTTCTTTAATTGTATTTGACCTAACAGATTCCAATACATCAACCCATCCTCCTGGTAAAGACCACGTTCCATTATTTTCATGAACAAGTAATATCTTATTGTCTTTTATAATAGCAGCTCTAGTATCTAACTTGGGTGTTTGATATCCTGTCTCACTACAAAATAAATCTTTTACTTTGTCTAAAGAAATATCAGTTTTCATGTTTATCATTTCAGCTGAAATATCTCGCAATCTCTCGTATCTTTCTTTATCATAAACATTATTTACATACTCTAGTCCATTTTGTGCAAGGCTTTGTATTTCCATTGCAAGTTTTAGCCATTTTTCCATTTTATTATCCTTTACTATTTTATTATTTCCAATCAACTAATAATATTAATTCATATAATAACATATAAGGGAAAATTATTCTATACCTATAAAATAATTTTCCCTATTGTTTAGTCAACATTTATATTTCCTGATGTTGTAGTAATTTTTAAAACAATATCAGATTTTCTATTATTTGTATTTACATTGTCATTTCCTGAACCAGTTTTCGTTTCTACATATATGTCATTTTTACCGTTTATATCAACATTTCCTGATTTAGCATTTATAGAAGAATTTTCTATTATATTTAATGCTTCTATATCTATATTTCCAGAACTAGTTTTTAAATTGTAATATTCTTCTATTCTATTAATTTCTATATCTCCTGAAGAAGCTTCTGCTTGTATTCTTTTTGCTCCATTTGCAATTATTTTTCCAGACGAAGTTTTTATTACTCCTTCTCCAATTGTCCCTACTTCAATGTCTCCTGATGAAGCTTCTGCCGATAATTTATTAAAATCACCTGCTTTAATTTTTCCTGAACTTGCTTGTAATGTTACCTCATTTCCGCTTCCAATGGTAATATCTCCTGAAGAACTTTTGAAACTTCCATTGTTAATATTTCCACACTCTATCTTTCCTGACGATGCTTCAAAAGTAATTATGTTACTTTCTAAATTTGGTGCCATAATATCCCCGCTTGATGTATGTATATTAAATTCTTCGTCACATTCATTTGGAACTTGTATTATTATTTCTTCATTACACCAATAAAACATTGCAAAGATAAAAACTTTAGTGTTCTCTTTATTTATTGAAAGCTCTTTTTCATTAATTGCTTCTACTATTCTTTCATTTTTTTCTCCATAAGCTGTAACTTTTATTTTATCAACATCTGCTTTTTCTATTTTAACATTAGATGAGGAAACATCAACTTTTATTCTATCTATTTCTTCCGGATTATACTCTTTTTCAAATATTTTTTCTGTGTTATCTCCAAAAGAAATTAAAGAAAAATCTACGTTTAAGCCTTTGTCTTTATTTATAATCGCAAATATCATAAATTTTACCAATGCTATAACTATTAAAGATAGTATAATAATCAATATTATTTTCCCAACTTTACTTTTCATCTTTTTCCCCTTTCATATTAAAAATTAGTTTTACAATTAATTCTTCAAGTAAAAATACTATCCATAATATCCATGTAATATGCCAAGCCATTGTTATGAAGCTTACTAGAAGATATATTATCAAAAATATAATCTTGACCATCATCAACAGCATAAATTGAACTTGAAACATAGCTTGCATCATCAGAAAAATCTTTTATACATCTGCTTCTGGATTTAATTCCATTTTTGCATAACTTGCTGTTAAAGCTGGGTCTGGAATATAATATCTCTTATTTTTATTAACTTTTGCTATTTCATTCATTTCTTCATCAGTTAATTTAAAATCAAATATATTTCCATTATCTTTGATATGTTCTGGATTTTTGCTTCCAGGAATAACAATATTTCCAGATTGAACATGCCATCTTAGTATAATTTGAGCATTTGATTTTTCATATTTTTGTGCTAATTCTGTAAATATAGGCTCTTCTATTAATCCTTTATCGCCATGACCTAATGGATACCAAGCTTGAATATGCATATCATAATCTTTTAATTCTTCTTTTAGTTCGTTTTGTGGATAATATGGATGTGCTTCAACTTGAATAACTGTTGGTTTTATTTTGCAATTTTCTAATATCTCTTTTAATGGTTTACATTCAAAATTAGATAATCCTATTGCTCTTGCTTTTCCTTCTTTAACAGCTTTTTCCATAGCTTTATATCCTGCTAAATAATCTCCTGCTGGTTGATGAAGAAGTAATAAATCTACATAGTTTGTATCAAGTCTTTCTAGCATTTCATCTACTGCTGTTTCTTTTGTATAAACTGTTGGCCATAGTTTTGATTCTAAAAATATTTTTTCTCTTGGAATTCCACTCTTTTTAATTCCTCTTCCTATTGCTCTTTCATTCATGTATGCATTTGCAGTATCTATAAGTCTATAACCACATTTTAATGCATTATATACAGCCTCTTCTGCTTCTTGAGGCTTTAATAAAAATGTTCCTAATCCTAATACTGGCATTTCAACACCATTGTTTAATTTAATTTTTTCCATAAAAAATCCTTCCTTTCTTATTTTTAAATTCTAATTGTATATTTAAAATTTCGTAGTTCCGCGCAGTTTGGAGTTGTAAAATTCGAAGAATTTTGCAGTGACAGCAAGGAAGAAGAAATTTTGAAATATACAAATTTTTTAGCTCATTTGGTAAATTCTTTTCTAAAACGCCTTTTCCAAAATAAACTTTTGGTATTTTTTCATAAACAAAATCTTTCATATTTTCTCTTCTTTTTTATAAATCCATTTATCTACATCTTTATATGAAATTAGCATTTTATTTCTTTCATTAAAAATCATCTTTTCTTTAATTTTTATATATTTTTTGCAAAATACTGTTGACATTTTTTATAATTACGATATAATTATATTATTCGGTAGTTGCTACCGGTCAATAGTTTTATTTGAAATTTTTTTAAATTTTTTACTTATTATATATAGGAGGAATAAAATTATGTATTCAATGAAGCAAACTTGTCAAATGGTTGGAATGTCTTATGAAACACTAAAATTTTATTGCAATGAAGGTCTTATTCCTAATGTTCAAAGAGATAAAAATAACTATCGTGTATTTACAGATAAAAATGTCGCATGGATTAAATCTCTAGCTTGCTTAAAAGGTTGTGATATGAGTATAAAAGAAATGAAAGAATATTTAGATTTATGTTTAGAAGGTCAATCAACAATCCCTAAACGCAAGGAAATACTTGCCACCAAAAAGCAACAACTATTAGAAAAAATGCAAAAGTTGCAAGAAAGTATAGATTATATTGATTGGAAGCAAAATTTCTATGATGATGTTTTAAGTGGCAAAAAAGAGTATATAAGTAATTTAATAGATTAATATCCTTTGTTAACTTCATCATCTACAACTTGTCCATTATCATCTATTGTAAATTTAACAGAAATAATTTCTTTGTCATATCCATTTGTAGTAAAATCATTTGGATTATCCCCTGCATTTCCCAAAACAAATCTATATTCTCCACTTCCTAAAGTACCATAAATATTGCTCCAATCAATTGTCCATCTTGTAGCATTTTCATCTACTATTTCTGCAGTACCTGTATTTTCTGCATTGTCAGAAATTCTAGATAACTCTTGCCACTTATCTCCTTCACCAGGAAAAATTATAATTGAGCCATTGTCTTTCTCTACTGCAGTTTGTTCTGACTTTTCTGCAACATTTTTTGAAAGATAAAATTTATTTTTAAATTCATATTTAATATTATTATTATCTGTTACAGTTAGTTTAAGTCCTGTATTTGTTAGGTTGTCGATATTTATGTTAACATTGTCATATGATGTATAAAATCTTTTTAGTACATCATTTGAAATCAACTGCTTATTCCCATCTTTAATCTCTATTTTTCCCACATATTCTATTGCAGAAACACCGTTTATGTCTGAGCTTCCAACTTTTCCATTAAAATATATAGTTACTTCTTGACCTTGTTCAAATCCAATATTTCCTTCATTTGTAAAAGAAACTTCATATAAAAGATCTTGATTTTCACTATCTACTACATACAAACTATTTTCATTAACCCCTACAATAACTGCATTTTTTATTGCCATCATATTCCTATTTTCTAACTTTTCTATTGTTTCTTGATTAGGCTCAACTATCATTATCCTCTTGACGTCATATATTTTATTAGAGGAATAGCCTTGATACGTTTCTGCTACCGCCGGTATAACATCTGGCCAAATGTTTACAACTTTTATATTATCTCCAAATTTTAAATCAGAAACAGATATTTTTTTGCCATTAATATCTTTTATATTTATTTCTTCAGCATTAAGTGAATAAAAACTAAATTCTGGTATTTTCACATAAATACTATTTTCATTAATGCTTTCTACCCTACAATAATAATTTGTGCTATTACAGTAAAATCCTGTATTATCCTCATTAATATATAGATAAATATAATTACCTATTTGAACATTTGACTCATCCATCTCATTTAAGTTTAAATCTTTTATTATTACATCATTTAAAGGATAATTTATACCTCTTTCTGTCGCAACTGCTGCATATACCATTCTATTATCATAAGTATTTACAACTGTAACTATATTTACTCCTATTTTTTTGTCTAAATATACAGCCAAGCAAAATATTCCAATAATTGCTATAAGCAATAAAATACTAACTGCAATTATAATTTTCGTTCTTTTTTTCATTTTGAAAATTCCCCCTTTTTTCTTTATTTATATCATTTTTTATAATAAAAAACAATCAGTTTTATATAGTTTAAATTGTTTCTATTAAATTCTAGCTAATTAATTATCTTGTTTGACTTTATGTTAATTTGGTGTTATAATATTATTGTCCGTTATACTTTTTAATATTTGGAGGTGTAAGCAAAATGACGGAATATGAGCGTACGATTAACACTTTTGTTTCACCTGTAGCCTTTTACGGTTATACCGATGGCTACAAGGTTGAAATTGTCACAAATTGTGACAAAAATGGGATTCCTCTCATCAACAAAGATGGTCATATGTCTTCGACCAGAATGTTGGTGATACACCAGATTCCTTGTCGCTTTGCGACAAGGGAAGAGGCTCTTCAAAGCCTTATGGAAACCTATAACAAAGTGTGTTCCCGAAACGCCAAAATCAAGTACCGTCCTTTCGACGAGTGTCTGTTGGACATTCTTCCTGAATGTCTGCGGATAAATTCTCAGATGGAAGGCGTCAAGTTGGTTATGAAACCGCCTTTTATAATATAGGAAAAATTGAAGATTTTGCCTATATTACAAGGTTAAGTTACCTTAGGCAGCCCGAGCAAAGCTCGTGGCATGTGGCGAAGCCACTTTTCTTATTTTGTTTTATTTTTAAACACAATATTTACTCTGTCAACTAAATCTTTATTTGTTTTAGTAGCTGTCATTTGTGATAATAATTGTTCTACAACTTCTGCTTGTGGCATAGTTGACATTGCTTTTCTTAAAGAATAAACTGCAGTTAGTTCATCTTTTGTTAATAATAAATCTTCTCTTCTTGTTCCTGATTTATTTATATCTATTGCAGGGAATATACGTTTTTCTGAAAGTGATCTATCAAGTACAACTTCCATATTACCTGTTCCTTTGAATTCTTCAAATACAACATCATCCATTCTACTACCTGTTTCAACTAAAGCAGTAGCTAAGATTGTTAAGCTTCCTCCATTTTCGATTTTTCTTGCTGCACCAAAGAATTTTTTAGGTTTATGTAATGCTGCCGGGTCTAAACCTCCTGATAAAGTTCTTCCTGAAGAAGGTATTGTTAAGTTATATGCTCTTGCCAATCTCGTAATGCTATCTAGTAATATAACAACATCTTTTTGTTGTTCAACTAATCTTTTTGCTCTTTCTAATACCATTTCGGCAACTTTTGCATGATGTTCTGGTAATTCATCAAATGTAGAGTAAATTACATCTCCTTTTATAGATCTTTTCATATCTGTAACTTCCTCTGGTCTTTCATCTATTAAAAGTACTATAAGCTCTACCTCTGGATTATTAGTTGAAATACTGTTTGCTATTTTTTTGATTAATGTAGTTTTACCAACTTTAGGTGGAGCAACTATCATTCCTCTTTGTCCCTTACCAATTGGGCATATTAAATCAATCATTCTTGTTGCATATTCATTTGGAGTTGTTTCTAGCTTTATTTTTTCATATGGGTAAATTGGTATTAAATCATCAAATTTCTTTCTTCTATATGCTTCTTCTGGTGGTTGACCATTTACTTCTCCAACATAAATTAGTGCTGGGAATTTTTCTCCTTCTTTTGGTGTTCTTGTAATACCTTTGATTTTATCTCCATTATCTAATCTAAAACGTCTTATTTGTACCGGTGAAATGTATATATCATCAGGTGTAGACAAATAATTTTTTCCTCTTAAAAAGCCATATCCATCTGGTAGAATTTCTAATATACCTTCTGAAATTCTATCATCAGGACTTGTTAATTTATATCCATCAACATATCTAACTTCTGTTTCTTGAACACCTACATCTTGCTCAGTGCTTTCCTCTGATATATCATAATCTTGTTCACTATTATAAATTTTATTATCTTCTTTGCTTAATATGCTTTCTATTGTTTTTACATTAGTATCGTTTGAAATATCGTTATTTTCATTAGATGATAACATTGTAATTAATTCATCCTTTTTTAATTTTGATACTGACTTTATTCCTCTTTCTTTTGCTAATTGTCTTAGCTCTACAAGAGTACACTCTTCTAAATTCATATTGCTTCCTTTCTTAAGAATAAGATAATAAATAAAAATAATTATTATTCAAATTCTTTTTAATTGATTATAGATTTTTAAAGATATAAGTATTATCTTAGGTATGTAAATATTTTTGATAATTTAACTAGAAAATTTAAGATAAAAATAATTTTGAAAATCTACATGTTTATATTATACAATATATTACAAAATTTGTAAATAGATTTTGGTAATTTCTTACATATTAAAATATTATTATTCACAGATTAGATTTTACTACTAAAGCTATGAATAATAACATTTATTTATTAATATCAATATAAACTCTTTCATTTGGCAAGTACATGTCAAGTTGTTCTCTTGCCTGTTCTTCAACATAATCAGTTGAATTTAAATCTTGAATAGTTTTGTTTAATTCAGCCTGTTCTTCTTTTGCAGACTCAATTTGACTCTCATATTGTTTACTTTCAGTAGCATATGAATTTAGAGTGCTTTGTTGTGTAATGAATATATGTATAACATATATTGAAATTAAAACTATAAATGCATATTTAAGAAATTTTTTCATAAGTATCCTATCTTTCTAAAATTAAATAATAGATATTTTATTTATTAATTTTGCTAATTATATAGCTATAAAAAGTCCATAAATAAAACACCTATTATATTATTCTACATAATTTGCTAAAATCCTCTTTAATTTTCGACTTTTTTCTTCATTTTTTTAGAATTTCTATTTAAGTTTTTCTTAAAGTTGTTTAAATTTATACACATAATGCATTTTACTTTTTTATTTATTTTAAGAAATAATTTAAGTGGAATAAGTAATATGCTTATTAACTTTTTTACAATTGCTTTTACAAAACTTAGTACATGTACCGAAATATTCATAAAATATTTGCTTAAAGTAAAATAATAAGCTATTCCTCCTAAGCAAATTGCTATAAACATAAAAAAGCGTATTTCTCCTGAACTTAAAATAAATATTAAATAAATTAGAAATGTTGCTACTAATATCCAAAATATTGTATCTTCTATGTATGTGACAAAATCTGGAGTTTTTACTGTTTTTCTTAAAGCTCTGAAAATATCATATATTAAGCATATTATTACTCCGGCAATAAAGTATATAAGGAAAATGCCAATTTGACTATTAAAGAATGTATCCATCTTTACTAACTTTCCTTTCTAGTAGGATGAATATTTTTCTTTAGAATATTACATCCTTAAGTTTTTACTTGAATATTTTTCCAAGTAAACTTCCATTTTTCTTTTCTTCTTTTTCATTATATGTAAGACTACCTATATTTCCTTCTATAATTACATCTTGCGTATCTATGCTTAGTTTATTTATTCTTAAGTCGTCACCTTTTATATTAAGCATACCCAATTCTGTTTCTAGTATAACAATTTGGTCATCAAAGCTCAAAACATCTATTACTCCTGAAATTGTTAGCTTTTCTCTATTTTCCAACACCAAATTTTGTATAGTAGATGAGTTGTCTTTAAAAGTCGTCTTGCGTTCTTCTTGTATCATATTTACCTCCTAAACTTGTCTATCTTTATTTAATTATATTCAGGTTCAGTTTTATTTATGCACAAATTTATGTTAAAAAACTAGTCTTTAAATAGGAATTTAAAAACTAGTTTTTTATTTAAATATATTTTTCTTTTAATAATGAATCGTGTAAGTCGTTTAGATACTTGGTTTCTATGATACTGTCAAATAAAATAGATATTTTACATGCTGATACATCTATATCAATTATTTTGTCTTTAATTTCTTCTATTGCTTTTAATACTATTTCAAGAATTTCCATATGATTAGAAACTCCTGATCCAACAATTGAAATTTTTGTAACAGATTTTATTGTGGTGTTTCCTTTTTCTTTATCTAGTATTTTTTCTACCTTGGCTCTATTAACTTTGTTTATTGTAAAATTAAGTATTTTGTTTTCATAATTATACTTACCTATTTTTATTTTATTTTTAGTAAGTTTTTTTAATAATTCATAAGGATTCTCTATTCCTTCAATTTTTGTAATTAGGATATTATCATTTTTTATAATGCTTTTAATTAGTGTTTCTTCCATGCTATTTGCTATTTCAGTACCTTTATTTTTGTTAAATGTACTAGCAGCTATAATTGGCATATTATATTTTTCTGCAAGTTCCACACAACGATCATGAAGGACTTTAGCACCCTCACCAGAAATATATGACATCTCCTCATATGAAATAGAATTTAATTTGTGTGCTAGTTTTACATCTCTAGGATCTGCTGTGTAAACTCCGTCTACATCAGAAAAGATATAGCAATGTGCTGCCTTTACTGCTGCAGCAATTGCAACAGCTGTAGTGTCTGAACCACCTCTTCCAAGTGTTGTAATATTTTGCTTTTCGTCAATTCCTTGAAATCCTGTTACAATAACTATTCTTCCTTTATTAAGTTCTTCATTTATCCTTGTTACATCTATATTGATTATTTTAGATGATTGATAATCTGAGTTTGTATAAATGCCGGCTTGCCATCCAGTTAGTGAAATAGCTTTATGTCCAAGCATTGTTAATAATATTGCAAGTTTAGAAGCAGACATTTGCTCGCCTGTACTTAAAAGAGCATCCATTTCCCTTTCATTTGGAATTGCACTCAGCTCTTTTGCTTCTTTTATAAGATTATCTGTAGTTTTTCCTTGAGCTGATACTACACATATTATTCTGTTT
Organism: uncultured Clostridia bacterium; assembly: GCA_944392425.1. Classification (GTDB taxonomy): domain Bacteria; phylum Bacillota; class Clostridia; order TANB77; family CAG-508; genus CAG-793. The sequence continues at coordinate 5,919 of CALXWM010000020.1, read as the reverse complement.
CCTTCTTCTTTAAGTTCTATAATCTTTTTGGCAACAATATTTAAGTTTATATTGTCCGAAAGAGAGCTTCCTCCGAATTTTAATACAATTGTATCCATTTTTTCCTCTTTATTAATAAATGTAAATAGAAAATTTAATTATAAAAATTCTATTTTTGACAATTATGTTGTCTCAATTTATTATATGCCTTTTTATTTATTTTAGTGCATTTCTAAATCCTTTTTATTAATTGCTAGATACATATAAAATAATTGAAACAATGAAAATAATAATTAATAATATTAGGGCAACTATGCCAATTGCTTTATGAAAACTTTTCTTTTCCTCGTTTAGCTTTTCTTCTTCCTCTTCTTCACTTTTTATTACTTTAACTTCAAATGAATTAAAGAATTGTATTAATTCCTTTTTATTTAACATAATTGTTGGAAAAGAATATACATTCATTTTTTCTTTATCAACATATTCGGTGATTTCTATAGCATAGTAATAAATCGGTATAAAGAAAAATCTTTTTTTCTTTTTAGTTAAGTAAATACCAATCAATTTATTGTATGGAATCTTATTTTCTTGAAAATTTATTTTAAATTTTACCCCATCTTCTTCAAGATTTATGTAATAAGTTCCATATATAATGGCAAATATGCCTAAAGCTATAAGCAAAAGCACAGCGTAAAATAATATAGTTAAATTATTCCAGAATGTTGCTATTAGAAATATCATAATAACTATAAAAGTTATTAAAATTATTTTTCCATAGTTTTTTAGTAAGTTTCTAGTATTTGATCTTATTTTTGCTGTTTCTAACACATTTGTAACTTGACTAAATCTACTATGATTACATTTTTGATATACATTTTTCCAAGTAAGTTTGCTTTTTTGTCCCTTTTTTGTTTTTTCCATTTCTCTATTCCTTCCTACTTTTCACTCGAGAATACTTATTTTAACTTTTAAATTATTTACTTGTTACCAATCTTAATGTGTCTCTTGCAATAACTAGTTCTTCATTTGTTGGTACTATCCAAACAGGAATACTAGAATCATCACTTGATATACATATTTCTTCAGATTTAGCTTTGTTCTTTTCATCATCTATTTTTATTCCCATGAATTTTAAGTTATCGCAAATGCCTTTTCTAATTCTTGTTTGATTTTCACCAACACCTGCTGTAAATGTAATTACATCTATTCCTTGCATTGATACTGCGTATTTTGCTATTGTTTGAGCAATTATATATTTATAATAGTCAAGTGCAAGCTTAGCTCTTTCATTTCCTTCGTCTACAGCTGCTTCAATATCTCTTACATCTTTGCTAACTCCTGAAATTCCCCATAATCCTGATTCCTTATTTAACATATCATCCATTTCATCAGGCGTTAAATTTTCATTTTTCATCAAAAATGTAACTATTGATGGGTCTAAATCTCCTGAACGTGAGCACATTGGAATTCCTGAAATAGGTGTTAATCCCATTGATGTTTCTACTGATTTACCATTTTGAATTGCACATATACTTGCTCCTTGACCTAAATGGCAATTAACTATTTTTAAATCTTCTACATTCTTTCCCATAAGTTCTGCAATTCTGCGTGATACGTACAAATGAGATGTTCCATGAAATCCATATTTTCTTATTTTGTATTTTTCATAATATTTATATGGAATTGGATAAATATATCTTTCTTCTGGTATTGTTTGATGGAAGGCTGTATCAAATACTCCAACCATTGGCTTTCCAGGCATTAACTCTTGGCAAGCTCTTATACCAATTAAAGAACATGGATTGTGTACTGGTGCTAAACTTGAACATTCTTCAATTCTTCTTATAACTTCATCATCTATAATAACTGATTCTTTAAAATATTCTCCGCCATGCACTGTTCTATGTCCAATTGCTCCTATTTCATCTAATGAAGCTATTGCTGGATAGTCTTTATTAAGTAATTGCTCTATTGCAAAGTTTAGAGCTTCTTTATGTGTTTTTACTGGATTTTGTAAAACATATTTTTGACCATTAATTTTATGTGTCAAAAATGATGCTTCTCCTATTCTTTCATATGTTCCTTTTGCTATAAGTTTTTCTCCATCCATATCTATTAATTGATATTTAAGAGATGAACTTCCACAATTGATTACTAAAATTTTCATAAATTTACTTCCTTTCTTTTTTAATTAAGATTTTGCTTTAAAATATGTTCTAAAGCTTTAGACAAACAATTATAAAATATTTAATACAATTCTTTCAGTATCTTCTGCTATAAGCAATTCCTCGTTTGTTGGAACTACCCATACTTCTATTTTTGAATCTTCAGTTGATACTTTTCTTTCTATGTTTTTACCATTGTTTAGTTCTTTATCTAGTTTTACTCCAAAGCATTTTAATTGATCACAAATATATTCTCTATCTTCAATTCCTTTTTCACCAACACCGGCTGTAAATGTTATAACATCTATACCTTGCATTGCAACCGCATATTTGGCAATAGTTTGAGCAACATCATATATAAATATTCTCATTGCTAGTATAGCATTATGGTCTCCTCTTTCAGCCTCTGCCTCAATATCTCTAAAGTCTACCGATACTTCAGATACTCCAAATACTCCTGATTTTTTATTTAAAATTTCATCCATTTCTTCTGGTGTTAAATTTTCTTTTTTTATAATATATGTAACTACTGATGGATCTAAATCTCCTGAACGCGTTCCCATTGGAATTCCTCCAAGTGGTGTAAATCCCATTGAAGTATCTACTGACTTACCATTTTGTATTGCACATATACTTGCACCTTGACCTAAATGGCAGTTTACAATTTTTAAATCTTCTACTGGTACGCCCTTAAGTTCTGCGACCCTATTTGCTACATATTTGTGAGATAATCCATGGAAACCATATTTTCTCATGCCATATTTATCCAAGAACTTAAATGGTATTGGATATATGTATCTTTCTTTAGGAATAGTTTGATGAAATGCTGTATCAAATGCTGCAACCATTGGTTTATTTGGCAAAATTTCTTTGCAAGCTTTAATTCCTGCTAAAGCTGATGGATTGTGTAATGGTGCAAGTGGTATGCAATCTTCTATTTGTTTTATTACCTCATCAGTAATTAAAACGGATTCTGCAAATTTATTTCCTCCATGCACAACTCTATGTCCAATTGCATCTATTTTATCTATTCCACTAATAACTCCACAACTTTTGCTCGTAAGTTTGCTAATTATTATATTTAAAGCCATTTCGTGATTTTCTACATCAAGTTCGAATTTGTGTTTTTCATCTCCAACTTTGTGTGTTAGAAATGCATTTTTTTGACCTATACGCTCAAAATTTCCTTTGGCAAGAACTTCTTTTGTCACTGTATCAATTAATTGATATTTAAGTGATGAGCTTCCTGAATTTAAAACTAAAATTACCATTAATAATTTCCTCTCACTATATGTTTTTTGACTATATAGTTTTCTTTAACTTATTTAGACTTTTGGCTTTGTCTATGAACCTTTTTATTTTCATTGTGCTGTGCTTGAACAACTGTTATTGCTACAACACCTGCGATATCTTCAGCTGTGCATCCTCTAGATAAATCGTTAACTGGTTTATCTAATCCTTGGCAAAGTGGACCATATGCTTCTGCATGGGCTAACCTTTGTGTTAGTTTGTATCCAATATTTCCTGCATTTAAATCTGGGAACACTAAAATGTTAGCATTTCCTTTTATAGGACTACCCGGTGCTTTTCTTTCCGCTACCTCTGGAATTATTGCAGCATCTAATTGTAATTCTCCATCTAAAAGTAAATCTGGTGCTTTTTCATGTGCAAGTTTAGTAGCTTCAATAACTTTTTCAGTAAGTTCAGAATGAGCACTACCCTTTGTAGAATAAGATAACATTGCAACTTTAGGTATACCTTCTGGATTTACTAGTTCTATAAAAGATTCACTGGAAGTTATTGCTATATCTGAAAGCTCATCAGCTGTTGGATTTTCATTCATACCACTATCTGCATAAATAAATACTCCATCTTCTCCAAATTCATTTGTAGGCAAGCACATAATAAAAAATGCAGAAACAGTTTTAACGCCTTCTCTTCCTTTAATAATTTGAAGAACTGGCCTTAATGTATCTGATGTAGGATGTGATGCTCCTGATACAAATCCATCTGCATCTCCCATTTTTACCATCATAGTTGCAAAATATCTAGAATTTTCTTTCAAAAGCATTCTTGCATTCTCTGTTGTCATGCCTTTAGCTTTTCTTAATTCATATAAATAATTTGCATATTCTTCAAATTTGTCGCAAGATTCAGGATTAACTATTTTTGCACCTTCAATATTAATATTATTTTCTTTAGAAAGCTTATCAATTTCATTTTCATTTCCAATTAAAATAATATTCGCTGTTTTTTCTTTTAATACTATTTCTGCGCCTTTTAAAACTCTTATGTCTTCAGTTTCAGGTAAGATTATTGTTTTTATATCTTTTTTTGCTTGTTCTTTAATTTTATCAATAAATTTCATAACTTAACCTCCGAACTAATTATATAAAAAATATGGAAAAAGTACAACATTTTTGGTAAAATATTTTTAGCAAGATTTTCAGTTTAGGACGGTCGTTAAACGAAAATTTTTCAGTTTAATACTACCTTAATAAGTCAACTTTTCTTATATTTATAGAATATTTCATTATTTATTACATAAAATATACTTAGTATTTTATTGACAAATACTAAAAAAGTCTGTATAATAAAAATACAGAACACAAAGAAGAATGGTGTAGCACCACGGTGGTGCGTTGGATTGGGTAACCAATCCCATCATTCCCTTTTTTATTTATATAACTTTATTCCTGCTCCTTCAATTTTTCCATTATGACTTCTAACAGCTGGTTTCATTATTTCAAAAAAGGTGTCATCATTACTTTCATATTTTCTATAAATTGCACCTGCACAAAAATCTGCCAATTGAATTCCCGCTGAATAGTCGGAATCTACAAAAATCAAACTATCACAAAAATTAGGAAATTTTACGAAATAAGTTCCCATATTTTTAGCTCTTAAATAAGCGGTCTGTAATTCTATATCTAATTTATTATTTTTATTATTTTTTCTGCTATCAGCAAATAACATAGCTGGCACAGTTGTTTTTCTTCCATGCTTATCCGTTATTTGCATGCAACATCTTTCCATTAATAAATGCAAAGCTAGTGCATATAAATCATTATGTGTTTTAACAAAGTCTTTTTTGGAATAACAATATTGTTTATCCATAATAATTCCTATAACAGAATTTTTATATTTTGTAACAACATTCATTATTTCTTTTTTAATGTTCATTATTTGATTATATTCTAAAGAAAGTTCTTTATATCTAGTATTCCATTTTATTTCATGATACGGATTTAATCCATATTTTATTTTTATATCCTTTAAATCTACTTCTATATTCAATATCTCCTCAGCATTAATCATAAATCCTGATAGTATAAAAAATTTACTCGTATTTTTAACTAAACAACCATTCTCTTGTTCATATCCTCCTGGTTGACCGGATTCATCTATAAATATAATATACATAAAATTCCTCCTTGTTTTTAGTTTTAACATCTAAATTTTATTAATTATTGTATAATCGTTAACGATATATTGTCAAGTATTTGCATATGTTTTTTGAACTTTAATTTGACTAATCTTAAAAAACATAATAAAATAATTTTTGTATTTAAAACATCAAAATTGAAATTACTTTTTCAAAAAAGGACCGTCCCCAACGTAAAAAATAAAAGGAGCTTCTCATGGATTTAAATTATGTTGTAAAAGATGAAATAAATATTAGACAAGTATTAAAAGAGCACTTTGGAATTTCAAATAGATTATTACTTAAATTGAAACAAAATAAAAAAATATATTTAAATGGTTCAAATAACAT